>JANLXT010000203.1:0-6002 GCA_031365225.1 candidate division FCPU426 bacterium | reverse complement strand
GGCAGGACCCAAAGATACCGAATCCTTATTGGCATGGGTGCGCCGTGACTTTGCCGCTTGGGAATGGGAAACACTGGCCGGATTAAAGAGCGGTCAAGTGTGGGTCGCGGGACCCGCTGGCGCGGTGCATGCCTTTGCCTGCATGGATGCGACCAATCCTGGCTATTTCGGTCCCACGGGCACCACCCCCGCTTTGCGTGGCAAGGGTCTGGGTCGCTTGCTGCTGCTCAAGACCCTCGAGGCCATGCGTAAACGTGGGCACAAGAGCGCGCGCATTCCTTGGGTTTCTCCCGTTCAGTTTTATAATCGGCATGCCAACGCCCAGGTGGGTCCAGTCTTTTGGCATTTCTCAAAGACCTTCTGATGATTCAAGATTACCAAGGCGTTTCACCTATCTTTGATGGCCCCGTCTGGGTGCATGCCAGTGCTGTGTTGATTGGGCGCGTGCACCTTGGCGAGGGCGTTTCTATTTGGCCCCAAGCCGTTCTACGCGGGGACTATAACGATATTCGGGTAGGCGCGGGCAGCAACATTCAGGATGCCGCCGTGCTTCACAATGACCATGGGCATCCGTGTGTGATTGGCCAAGATTGCGTGATTGGACATGGCGCGGTGGTGCATGGGGCCACGCTTGGCGACAGGGTCCTGGTGGGCATCCACGCGACCGTCCTCAATGGTGCCGTGGTCGGCGATGAGTGCATTATTGGCGCGGGCGCGGTGGTGGGCGAAGGCAAGACCATTCCGGCCCGATCGCTGGTGCTGGGTGTGCCTGGCAAGGTGCTGCGCCCCATCACCGAATTAGAGCTCAAGCGCATCACGGATGGCGCGGCCAATTATCGCGGGTACGCCCAGCGTCAGCTTCCTCAACTGGAGATCTGATATGGCTGGCTTGGCCGAACTCGAGGAATTGCTCACGAGCGTCAAGGCTGGCAAGGCCAAGTCTTTGTTCTTATTTTTTGGTGATCAGGATTACCTGGTTCGACAGGCCTACGATCGCATCTTAGAAGCTTTGGTGCCGCCCGATTTACGAGCGTTCAATACCGAACAGCATGATGGTACGCGGGTCGAGGTCAACGCGCTGCTTGATGTCATCTCGGTGGTCCCCATGATGCAGGGCCCCAAGGCCGTCGGGGTCGTTGACGCGCGCTTTTTTGCTAGCAAAAGCAACGCGGGGGATCTTTTGGTCAAAGCGCGTGAGCGCTGGGACGCAGGAGAAGCGCTGGCGAGTTTGCGTTTGCTGGGGCGCGTGCTGGCGCTGGCGGGCTGGGACTGGTCCGAGGCTCAGGGCCAAGGTATCGAAGGTTTTAAGCAAGCTTTAGAGAACAATGAGTTAAATGACAGCCGGCATGGGGGGCCGTGGCTTGAGCGCGCGCTCGCGCAAGGCTTGGCCTCGGACCTTCAAGCTCAGTCGGGTTCGGACGAGTCGGGATCGCTTGCCGAAGGTCTCGAGGCGCTGCTGGGTCAGGTGGGTCCCGCGCCCACGTACGTTGTGTTCGCGGCTCCAGCCGCAGACGCGCGCAAGCGTCTCTTTAAACTGATCCAAGAGCGTGGGCATGTCCTTGATTTTAGGGCGGATGCGCGCGACAAGCAGGCCTTGCAGACCACGCGCGTCTTTTTAAGGCACGAGCTTACCAAACATGGACTCAAGATGAGCCAGTCGGTCGGGGAGCGTTTTTTGGGTTCGGTGGGCTCCGATCTCGGCGCGCTTGTGCAAGAGCTGGATAAGTTGCAAGCGTACGCGCACCCGCGTCAGGATATTAGCGAGGACGATTTGCGCGCAATCAGCGTGCCTCGGCTTGAAGATGATGTTTTTCGGCTGATGAATGCGCTTGGGGACCGCGACTTAGCGGCCGCTTTGGATGTCGCCCAGAGCCTGGTCGTTACCCAAGAAGAGATGTTGCTTTTTAATATGCTGGTTAAAGAAGCGCGTTTTTTGCTATTGGCGCGAACGCTGATCGACGAGGGCTGGATCCCCGCCCGGGGAGTGGGCGAGTTTGCGTCGTTTAAAGCGAGTTTGGCTCCAAAACTTGGCAAAGAGCTTCCACCCGCGTTGGGCGTGATATTTTCTAAGGGCAGCCTTTATCCTTTGTATCTCGGACTCAAGCGCGCCCAACGTTTTGAGGCCGCGCGCTTGCGCGAATTGATCGAAGCGTTGCTTCAGGCGGATCTGGGGTTAAAGACATCCACCGGAACCTCGCGACGCGCGCTTGAAGATGCCTGCGCGCGGATGTGTGGCGCTCGCGAAGAGACCATTGTATGAGGACGTCTGTCGCCGGGTTGCTTGGCGTGATCTTATCAGCACATATGAGTCTCGTGGCCAGCACCTTGCAAGAGGCCAACGAAACACTGGATCGTGGCGAGTTTCTCGCCGCGGCCAAAGCTTTTGAAGAGGCTGGCCCAACGACGCCCAAGCGCCGAGAAGCCTGGCGGCTCAATAATTGGGGTCTAGCTTTTATTCGGGCCGAGAAGCCGTCTTTGGCTTTGCCACTTTTAGAGCAGGCCGTGGTGGCGGACCCTAAGAACGGGACTGCCTGGGGCAATCTCGCCACGGCCTACGAGCATGTGGGTGATCGTAGCAAGGCACTCGAGACTTTTCGCAGGGCTATTCAGACGCTGCGTGCCACGGAGGGCTCCCAGATTTCGGCGACAGCCGAAGTGGAGGATCGGGGCGCGCCCGCGTTTATTCAGCCAGATTGTGTTTTGAGTGCCGACGCGTTGAAGGTGGCACTTGGGGCCGCTTCTAAGTTGATGGACGAGGGTAAGTTTCAAGAGGCGGCGAAGGCCTATGAAGAACTTGGGCGGACGCGGCCTGCCAAGCGCGAAGGCTGGAAGCTCAACAATTGGGCGTTGGCGTTGATGAACCTGGATCAGCATGATCTGGCGCGCGCGCGACTAGAACTGAGCGTAAAACTGCATCCCGGCAATCCTGTCGCGTGGAACAATTTGGGCGTGGTTTATCAAAAGCTCGGCCTTCTGCGAAGCGCAAGGCATGCCTATGGCAGGGCGGTCGCCACCGGAGGCGGAGCATTTGACACGCAACGCGCCGAGTTGAATCAGGTCAAAATTGATTATCAAGCGCTGCGTCGTGGGCCAGAAAGTGGCAACGAACCATGATGGCGGTGAACTTGAGCACGGCCCGAGGAGGTGCGTCTTCTCGGGTTCTTTTTTGGATAGGACTGTGTGGCGCGATCTCGCTTTGCGGTCTTGTGAGCGCGGCTCAAACGCGTGTACGGCCAGAGCGCGGTGTTTTTGTCATTCCGCCAGCTAGCGCTTCTTCTATGCTTAGTCGCAGTGTCAAGGTCCTGGGCCCCAATGATTTGTTAGAAGCCCGACCAACCCCCGTACGCCCCGATCTACAGTTTTTGAGCAATCAGGTCAGTCTGCGTGTCAGCAAGCCCGCCTATTGGCGGTATGAGTTTGTCGAGTTTAGTGTCGATGGACCGGTGGCCGGTTTGGACCCTAGCAAGCATCCCGTGCTTGAGCTACGCGTGACCCGTCATGGAATTGAATTTAAGGGCATGCCAGGGCGGGAGCGCGCACTTTTAACTTGGGACCCGGACCGGGAGCAATGGCGTGGGACTTGGCCTGTTCCGTGGAACCCGCCCTTGGGAGAAATGCAGGGTGAGTTACTGCGTCCCGACATGTCAGCGCCAGAACGCCGTTTATGGTCGGGGCCTGGACTTTGGCTGACCGTTCGCCATGACGAACAGGGACCACCTTTGGCCACGGTGCTCTTCCGTTTGCGGGGAAAACGCCCAGCGGACTTGCCACTTGGTTTTAGTGTGGTGACCCTTGAACCAGGTGGCGTCAATTACAATAAATTTCCTGGCGTGGATGGGGAAGCGCCTAGTTGGCAACGCCTTTTGGATTGGACGCGTTTTATGCACGCCGACGCGTTCTTTCACGGGGGCTTGCAGACGCAGGTCTATGCTAATACCAAGCCAGAGGATTTTCCGTGGGAGGGCATTCACTCTCGCATGATTGATCTTATCTCTGGAGAAGCGCAGGCGCAGGGTATTCCGTATGGCGCGTACTTAATAACGTTCTTGGTCGGGGGAGAATTTCAGCGCGCGGGATACAATTTTACGTTGGCCTACGACCTCGGGTCCGACCGTGTGGTGCCCATCCGCTTTGTTAGCATGTCGGACGCCCGCCGACAAAGACATGTTGTCGAGGCGCTCCGGCGGCTCGATTCGATCGAAGGTGTTCGTTACATCGGTATGGATTATGTGCGTTGTGATGTGGGTGGTCTAGAGTTTGTGGACCAGTTTTTGTCCGATCTGGGCATTGAGATCCCGGCGGACTTACGTGCAAGCAGCGTCGATGAACGTCGTCGCTGGTTGGGGCGTATCATCGCCCTGCGCTTAGATCGGTCGGTGGACCAACTATGGAACTGGTGGCGTGCGCATCGTGTTTCACTGGTTCTACGCGATATCTTGCAAGAGGCCGATGTCCATAAACCTGTATGGGTATTTAGCTTGGGCTGGCAGCAGGGGCACCAACATGGCCAAGATCCGCGTATGCTGATCGACGCTGGCATCAATTTCAACGCACCCATGTTTTACGAAGCGGATCCGGAGCAGTATTCGGCGATGCTGAAAGACTGGCAAAGCTATCTGAAAGACACAGGGGGCAGCCTGGTTTTTGGTCAACCCGTGGACAGCGTGCTTTTGAGGGATCGACGAGGTAACAATGGGCCTCAAGAGCACGTGCAACGACAAGCGGATACCTTAGAAGCGTTGGGCCCGCACACCTCGCGCCTCGGTTTTTTTTGGCACGACATTCATCGCGCGACCGTGGGTGGCCGAGGGCCCGAGAGCTTGCGCGAGTGGGCGATCGCGGGAGCGACTTCTTTCAGTCTTTTGCGTGAGCATGTCGGGGTCTTGCCGATCTCGTTGCGCGTCGGTGAGCCCATCGTGGATGGGCTTGCGACCCACGTGACGGTGACGGTACGCAATATTTCGGCGGCTCCTATCGCTCGCGCCAAGGTCGAATGGGTCTGGACGTCGGGGGTGGATGATATGGAGCCACGCCTGAGCGTGATCAAGAACCTCTTGCCAGGCGAGTCGCGTGACCTCACCTACACCGCGACGCTGGGAGCGCGCGCGATACGCGCGCGCTATAAAGCGGAGGCGATCGATCAACGGCAATTGGCATTTCGAGCCCGTTCGCTTGAGCCTCCGTCGCCACGCCCTGCGTTCGGTTTTGCCTATGCGGGGCAGTCGGTGCCCGTGGGACGATTGTGGCCGCCCTGGGTTGGGCGCGCGCCACTTGTAAGCGACGAGACCATTGACAGTGAAGGAACGACGGTCAGTGCGGGGGCAAAGCCATGATCCGGCGATTTATTTTTTTATTGCTTGCACTCATGGTTCTGCAACCCCAACGCATGCTCGCGGACACCCTCGGCGACGCGAGTGGAACGCGACCTTCGCCCGTGTCACGGAGCGCGTTGCGCAACGCGGCCTTGGCGGCATCGGCGTTGAACGGTCGGGTGCTCGCGCCAGGCGAGATTTTTAGCTTTAATCGAGCACTTGATCCCGTCCGCGAACAATTTGTGGTCGGTACAAGTTATTTGCATGGCCGCGTCATCCAGAGCAAAGGCGGGGGTATTTGTCAGGTCTCCTCGGTGCTCTACGACGCCGCGCTTTTGGCGGGTTTGCCGGTGATCGAGCGTTATAACCACAGCGTGCATAATCCCGACGACGCGTATGTCGCCCCAGGGCTTGACGCCGCAGTCAGCAATTCGGCGAGCGCTGATTTTCGATTTAAAAATAGCAGCCCCCACCCTCTGACGATCGTGGTTCGGGCCAGTCAAGGCAAGGTCACGGTGCGCTTGCTGGGTAAGGACAAGGGGCCTGCGCGGTGGATCAAGACGGCCATCCTTGAGCGCAGGCCCTTCACGAGCACGACCCGCCCAAGTGACAGACTTAAGCTTGGCGAGCGAAAGCTCGTACGCAAGGGTTTTGATGGGCTGCGGGTAAGCCGCTCCGTGTGTTGGCTTG
>JANLXT010000198.1:0-10592 GCA_031365225.1 candidate division FCPU426 bacterium | reverse complement strand
TTCCAAACTTGGGCCTGCGGCAGCGTCACCGCGTCCGCGATGTGAATGGTCTCGCCGCGCTCGCTCAATGCGTCTTTGTCTCCCCAACCATACAGCCCCAAACGCTTAAGGGACACTAAATGCGACCCGCCGAGCAGCTCGTTGGGCACGAACGAATAAGCGACCTGAAAAGACGGCCGTTGATAGGACCCGCCAAAGCTGAACGTGTTTTGAAAACGACTGACTTGCAATCCCGCCGCCACAAAAAAACCGGCGCCCAATTCTGCTTCAAGCCCTGTTTTTATCGGCGGCACCGATGCCGCATCAGGAAAATAATCGTACTCGCCGCTCAAACGCAAAGAGAACGGCAGCAACCAAGCGACACCCACTCTGCCGCCCATGGGTAAGGGGACTAGCCGACTTATGTAGGCGCTTTGCGAGCCCACGTTTTGCACGCTCAGGCCCAGTTCTAGCGGCAAACCTGGCACGCGGACATGCGCCCCTAGATCCATGGCATAACCGTTGTTGCCATAGGTGCCTACTTGGCTCGAAAAAGCACGTGCTGCGACGCCCAAGGATAACGAATTACCAAAGAAAGCCATGGCTCCACCCAAGCCCAGCATCCGACTTGCAACATCGATCGTACCGATTTGATTGCCAGCGTTGTCGTAGTCAGGGATGGGGTCCAAACGGGAGACCAAGACTTCCATACCAAGATCAACAGGCCCCACCGGACGCCCCACCGCGATCCAATCGTGATTCCAGCCAAAAGAGTCCAGGTGATGCGCCAACGACGCCTCAAACCCCCGCATCCCCGACAAACCCGCCGGATTGCTACGCAACGAATCCACACCCCACGCCGAAGCCGCCACCGCGCCACCCTGCGAACTGCTGCGCGCGCCAGGGTCCTCTAATAAATAAAGCGCGCCCGCCGGGGCGGCGTGTAGCCGTCCCAAAAGGAGCGCGCTCATCAAGATGAAAACACTAAACTTCGTAATCATTCCATATAAACAAAGATCCGCTTACTCATCTTGCCCGCGCCATCCACAAAGATCAGCATGAATGGCGTGCCTGGCGCGACAAAACTAGACACATCCCAGCGGACAACGCTCGTGCCTGTGCTCAAATCACCACTGAATGGCACGTCCACCACCTGTCCATTGACAAGCGCCTTGAGTGTGGCCGGTCCCGCGACACTGCTCTTGAGCTGGATCACCAAGTCCGCACCACCAAGATTCTTTATGTTGGGGATACGGATAGCATTGTCCTCAGGCGTCGGCGTCACCAACGGCACCGTGGGCAAGGGGGTGGGGGTGTCGGTGGTGCTATAAATGGGGCTGGGCGTCAATGTCAGGCTCGGCGTGCCTGTAACAGTCACCGACGGCAAAGCAGTGGAAAGCGGGCTGCTCGTCTGCGTAGGGCTGGCCGTAGGGGTCGCAGTGCTAGTCGGCAGCGCCGTTCGAGTCGGGGTCCCTGTAGGCGAGGCCGTCCGGGTTGGCGAACGGGTCCTGCTGGCAGTGGGACTATACGTGCTTGTACTTGTGGGGCTTTCTGTTTTGGTAGGGCTAGTCGGAGGAGTCGCAGTACTAGTTGGTGCCACCGTGCTCATTGGTCCAGCCATCAGCTCCACTGCCTGAACATACATCGGGGCGCTCATGGTACCCGCGCCTCCCGAAACGGTGTGCATAAAACTCAAAGGAGCAGCCACCCCAGGCGACCAATCGGCAATCCCGATCGCATGGGGGTTATTTAAGGACGTGTATGTGATGTGCCGCATGGTTCCGTTGTTGGTCACATAAGTGGTCTGAAGCGACGCTGAAGTGAGATTGCCGACCTGCAGGATCGTGCTCGTGCTACTCGTCGTCGTGATGCCCACCGAGTGCTGGAACGGAGCTGAAAACCACGTTGCACCTTGCCCAACCACAGCCCCAAGTGGGGTCAGCGTATCGACATTTGAGTATGAAAATGAAGTGATATTGATCGGTCCGCTAAAATAGGCGGGGTTCGCTGTCACCGACAAGGTGTTTGACCCAGTGGGAGGGTTCACAAGCGAATAGATGAACCAGCTCCCGGAGGCGCCCCCATAGAGATGAACAGAAGTAAGGGTTTGTCCACCATAGGTGATAGCGCAATTGGTCTCTAGTCCCTCAAAACTGATGACCACGAACAGTATCTTTCCCGAGCCCGGGCTGACAGTGAACGGATGTGTGACCGCACCAGCCCCAGGCGCAGCATCGGTGAAAGTCACGGCGTTGCCATCGTAAGAAACAGCCGAATAAAGTTGGCCCGACAACATGCCCAGAGACAAAATTGCGATTTTAATAAACATGCTCGAAATCCCTTTTAGTGGCACCACAACCATCAACCTTGAGAGGTGCGGCACCCACAAAACTACTCGAAACCAATTGTAAAATTGTAGCTCAAATAATCCAAATCTTCTTACAAAACACAAAATTCAATATTCTTGTCAAATCAGCGTATTAGTTGCCAGGTCCCAACCACACGACTCCCAACGGCGGCAAGGTGATTACCACGCTGAAGGGCTGGCCCTGCCAGGGCGCTTCTTCGGCATAAACAGTACCATTGGCGACGCTGGATCCACCGTAGACGCCCAGGTCGCTGTTGATCAACTCGTGCCAAGGGCCACCGTGGGGCACGCCGACGCGGTAGCCGGGGCGGGGCACGGGTGAGAAATTGCCGACGCAGACGACTTGGGGTTGGCGGGGGTCACGCGCGCGGCGGATGAAGGCCACCATGTTGTCGTCGCCTGCGGTGGATTCGATCCAGGCAAAGCCTGCCGCCTCGACGTCGTTGTCATAGAGGGCGGGGGTGGCGCGATAGACTTTATTCAGGTCGCGGATCAAGCGTTGCAGACCGCTGTGCTCGGCGCCCATCAAAAGATGCCAATCGACACTGCTGTCGTGTTTCCACTCGTTCCATTGGCCGATCTCACAGCCCATGAATAGTAATTTTTTTCCGGGGTGAGCCCACATGTGCGTGTAGAGGGCGCGCAGATTGGCGAATTTTTGCCAGCGGTCGCCCGGCATCTTGGTCAGCAGGCTTCCCTTGCCGTGCACGACTTCGTCATGCGAGAGGGGCAAGACAAAGTTCTCGGACCACGCGTAAAGAAAACCAAAGGTCAAATTGTGATGCTGCCACTTGCGATGGATCGGGTCCTTAGAAAAATACTCCAAGGTGTCGTGCATCCAACCCATGTTCCACTTGTAGGTAAAGCCCAGGCCACCCGTGGTGGTAGGACGGCTGACACCCGGCCATGCCGTGCTCTCTTCGGCCAGGATCATGGTGCCAGGAAAACGCAAATGGGTCTCTTCATTGACGCGTTTCAAAAAGGCGATGGCCTCTAAGTTCTCGCGCCCCCCATGCTGGTTGGGTACCCACTCGCCCGCCTTGCGGCTGTAATCCAGATAGAGCATCGAGGCGACCGCGTCAATGCGCAGGCCGTCGATGTGAAACTCATCCAGCCAATAGAGCGCGTTGGCTAACAAAAAATTACAGACCTCTTTGCGACCAAAATTAAAGATGTAAGTGCCCCAATCGGGGTGCTCGCCCTGCCGCGGGTCCAGATGCTCGTAGAGCGCGTCACCCGTGAAGCGCGCCAAGGCGTAGGCGTCTTTAGGAAAATGCGCCGGGACCCAGTCCAAGATCACGCCCAAGCCCTTTTGATGCAACGCGTCGACCATGGCGCGCAGATCATCCGGGCTGCCGTAGCGCGCGGTGGGGGCGTAGTAATTACCAACTTGATAACCCCACGAAGGACCAAAGGGGTGCTCGGCGATGGGCATCAACTCGACATGCGTAAAACCAAGATCCACGCAATAGTCCGCCAACTGGACGGCCGCTTCGCGATAAGTCAAAGAACGGTCACCCTCTTCGGGCACACGCCGCCAAGACCCCAAGTGCAATTCATAGACGGATAGAGGCTTGCGCAGAACCTCGCCTTGAGCGCGGGCTTTGACCCAGGCTTCGTCTTTCCACACGTGCCGGCTTGTCGTCACTTTGCTAGCCGTGCTCGGTGGGATCTCGGTGGCCTGCGCGTACGGATCGCTCTTGATGAACGGCGGGCCTAAACGAGGGCGCAGCTCAAACTTATACAAGGCGCCTTCCGACACGCCCGGGATAAAAAGCTCCCATACCCCACCGCCACCCAAACTGCGCATGGCGTGCAAACGCCCATCCCAAAGATTAAAGTCGCCGACCACGCTAACGCTCTCGACCCCCGGCGCCCACAACGAGAACGCGACCCCGTCAACTTCTTGATGACGGGTGCTATGCGCGCCCAAACGCTTCCACACGTCATGGTGCCGGCCTTCGCCAAAAAGATGCAGGTCCAGTTCGCCCAAGGTGGGGGCGAAGGCATAACCATCCACGCAGTCCCAATCCGATGCGCCAGCGTAACTGGCGACCACGCGATAACCTGGCCCCGGCATGCTGGGCAACGCCGCCTGCCACAAACCACGCCCCGCGCTGTCTTGCGCGACATAGTCCTTGCCCGCATGCACCACCCGTACCGCCATCGCGCCAGGACGGTAGGCCCGTACCAGCGCACCCGTGCCCGAGGCATGCGCCCCAAGGATCGAGTGCGGGTCATGCTCGCGGTAACTCAATAATTTTTCAAAGGCCTTTTCACTCACGCTTGGCTCCGGGACCGCAATACAAGTTGTGGGTCAAGATTCAACAAATGCGCTAAGCTCTCAAGCTCTTCGGCAGTGTGGGTGTTGCCTTTGCCCCGCGCCGCCAGCTCTTGGGCCCGATCCAGATTGGGTCGCAGGCCCAGGCGCTTGGCTAGGCTCAAAAGGCTCAGCAGCCCCTGCAAGCCATCTCCCCCGGGGGTGAACACATGCCAGGCCGCCTTGGTGATGAGCACCGTAAATAAATCATTGGCGCGAGTCGAATCCAAGCGCACACCTAAGCGCAGAGCGTCTTCGGCAATGGCGACGATCTTGGTGTCAGGCGTATGGGCCTGATCAAGATCATGAATGATGAGCGCGTCTTCAAAGTTCCGGCGCAGGGTGTATTGCGCGGCGACCCGTAATTCTTCGGGTAGGGTGAACCCAGTATCTTTCAGGCTCTCAAGAGGTTGCCGATTCTCTTGATAGACCTTGGCAAAGTCTTCCGAGATGCGCTGGATAAGGCTGGCAAACACGCCTTGCACGACTTCGTCACGCCCGTCGGGCAGTAGCTGGTCTAAACCAAAAGAATTGCCCCCAAACCGCTCACCCACCGAGCGCAAGAGCGCCGGCACCTGACCATGCAAGAATAGCTCACCCACGGCGGCGCGATCCGCCTGCATGGCCGCCTGGTCGGCCCACGGCTTGACCGAGCACACAAAGTCCACGCCACCCAAATGCACCGCGCCCACCGCAAAATCGATGCTACCCCCATGCACCCGGTGCTCAAGGGTCAAACGCGCGCACAAAAAGCTCATGCTTCCCTGATGCTCGATCGTTAGATCATCAAAGCTCCAGTGCCAGCAACCCAGGCTGCCTTTCGGCTGCGCTTTGATCATGCTGGTGATGGTCAAGTGGGCGGCCAGACGCTCAGGGCTGACACGCAAGGGCTCGACATCACGCGCAAAGATCTCGGCGCCATTGCCTTGCGCCACAACATTGCTGCGGGCCTGCGCCAACGCTTCTAAGAAAAGGGCGCGCGGGGGGCGCAAACCTAGGTCTTGAGCGTAATCCATCGCGCGGCAGGCGTACTTTAATATTTGCACAGTCTCAATGCCGCTCAGATCATTAAAGAACCATCCGCACGAGGTGTACATAAGCATGAGCTGGCGCTGCATATCCAAGAGACTGAGCGCCCGTTGGCTCTCAAGCACATCCAGGGGCTGCTTGGCGTGCTCGCCTAAAAATTTAATGCGCGTCGCCGCGTTGGGGCTTAACACAATCTGTATAAAAGCGTCGCGCGCCGCCCAGGGATCTAAGAAAAATTCGCCGGCCTCGCGCTCAAATTCGGTAGCAAGCTTGTCCCGTAACAAATCAAGGGCGCGCCGCAAGGGTTCTCGCCAAGCCTGTTCCAGCCGTCCTGCGCGCCCGTTTGACAGCCGCAATCGCGCGACCAACGCCCGATGCCGTGTTCGCAGGACCAAGAACTACCAAGGCCGTCCGAACCCAGCGAGATCTGCGCCGCCCAGGTTGGCGGCGCCAGATCGAGATACTGGCCATAGTTGATCAGCACAAACCCGCGCGCCGTCACTTCGTGTCGCAAGGCCCAAGCCAAACTGCGGTCGCCCCACTTGCTGTGGTGACCATAGCTCTCGCCATCGGTGGCCACGTGCACCAAACGACCCTTGCCCTTGGGTGCGCGATCAAGCACATCGACAAAAGCCTGACTGCTACGCAAGGCTTCTTCAAAGGCGATGCCCTGCGCCAGGGGGCCATCATAAAAAAAGAGGGCGATGCTACGGCCGCTGCCGTCAGGATGCTGATACAGATAGGCGCGTCCCGGGTCCACCGAGCCATCGCTGACATCGGTCCATGCCGCATCGGCGGCACTGTCCAGCGGACGCACCCGCGCGGCTTGGCGAGGCGCCAGCAGCACATAGCGCAGGCCTTCGTCCATCAGCGCGGCCAAGACCCGCTCATCGCAAGCGGTCTCGGGCAACCACATGGATTCGGCGTCGCGACCAAAGCGCTCTTTAAATTCTGCCAGACCCCAGCGGATCTGCGTGCGCAGGTCGCGCGCATTGCACAACGGCAAGATCGCGTGATTGTAGGCCTGGGCGATGGCGTTGCCGTGCCCCTGGCGTTCGCGGACTGAATTTTTGTCGGCCTGCAAGAGCCCTTGATAACCATGGGGATGCTCCGCCTGCATCCAGCTCAATAAAGTCGGACCCATATTGAATGAAAGGGATTCGTAGTTAGAAACAATGTCTCGGACCAATCCATCAGGGTCACTGACGCGCGCGTTGTCATTAGCGCGGTAGCACTCTTGATAGACCCTCTCGTTCCAGTCATGCGCTGGCGCAGCCGAGGGCTCCGGCTCCACCATTTCGGTCCAAGGATTCTCGCGGGGCGGCTGGTAAAAATGGCCGTGGATGCATAGATACGTAGGCATAAATCTCCGGCGCTTACGCGCGCCCGCTGGCTTGAGTCAGATCTTTAAGGCGCTTGGCCAACGTCTCGGTAAAAACACCCTTTTTAGCGCGCCACGTCCAATTGCCCTGGGCGGTTCCGGGAACATTCATGCGGGCTTGGACACCCAGCTCAAGCAGATCTTGCAATGGCGCGATCGCCAGTGCCGCTTGGTTGCGCCAGGCCAACGTGATCAGCGCCCACACGGGGCTTGGATCCATCCCGGCGGAAAGCGCTAACGCGCGCTCGCGCTCTTGGGGCGAGGCTTCGTCCAGCCAACCCTTGGTCGTGTTGTTATCATGCGTGCCGGTGTAGACCACACTGTCGGGCGCGAAGGCCGCGGGTTGATAAAGCGGATCCGGCCCCATGCTAAAATGCAAAACTTTCATGCCAGGAAAACCAAAGCGTCGGCGCAACGCGTCAACCTGCGGTGTCACCACGCCTAAGTCTTCGGCGATGACAGGCAAAGGACCCAGGTTGGCTTGGACCGCCTGAAAAAGCTTAGCCCCCGGTCCCGGTCGATAGGCGCCTTCTTTGGCGCTCTTGGCATGGGCGGGCACCGACCAATAATTTTCAAAGCCTATAAAATGATCTAAGCGCACGGCGTCAAAGAGCTGGCCCAAGCGCCAAAAACGGGCGGTCCACCAGGCGTAGGCCGTGGCCTCGTGCAAGTCCCAGCGATAGAGCGGATTGCCCCACAACTGCCCATCCTCACTGAAATAGTCGGGTGGCACACCCGCGACCTGGCTTGGCTTGCCCTCGGCGTCTAGCTCGAAAAGCTCGCGATGGGCCCAAACATCAGCGCTGTCGTAAGAAACAAATATCGGTATGTCCCCAATCAACCCTACACCCGTATTTTTGGCTTGAGCACGCAAAGCCTGCCACTGGCGGTGAAACTGCCATTGGCAAAAACGATGGGCGGCAAGCTCACCAGCCAAACGCAAGCGAGCGGCTTCAAGCGCGGGCGCTTGGTGATCACGCAATGGCGTGGGCCACGTTGACCATTCTTGGTCGCCATGCTCTTCTTTGAGCGAGGCAAAGAGAGCATAATCCTCGAGCCAGTCTTGTTGTTCTTTGACAAAGGCGGCATGATCCGCGACTTGGGTCGGCGATGCGCTCTTTTGGTAGCGCAAAAAGGCTTGTCGCAAAAGACCACGTCGCACAATCGCGCCAAGACCAAAGTCAGCTTGTGTGCTAGAAGAGGGGGCGGGGATCTGTTCTTTATCTAGCCAACCCGCGTCGACAAGATTTTCTAGGCTGATTAAAAGAGGGTTACCTGCGAATGCCGAAAGACCACAATAGGGTGAATCCCCCGCGCCCGTGGGAGGAATGGGCAGAAGTTGCCACCACGCTTGACCCGCTTGCCCAAGCCAACGCACAAAGTTATGCGCCTCGGGCCCTAAGTCGCCATTGCCAGCGGGACCAGGCAAGCTAGTCAAATGGCAAAGCACACCGCTGGCACGTTGGTCGAGAGTTTTCAAATCAAACCAAACGAGGGAAAAATAAATCAGGACGGTGAGATTCGGCTTCAGCTCACGATCCTCTAGCGATAAATCTATGTCGGGACGGTGAGATTTGAACTCACGACCCCCTGCTCCCAAAGCAGGTGCGCTACCCCTGCGCTACGTCCCGAAACTCCCAAAGGATAAGGCTTTTATAGAATTGTTGCTAGCATCCTCTTTAAAATATTTTTTTTACAATAAAGTAGCGCCTGCTAGGGCTAAGTAGCATAATATTCGCAGTTCTGGTCGCCCGGCCGGAGTGCTGGTCAAGGGTAGGTACTGGAAAAGAAACGTAAGGAGGCAATCGTGAGCGCAGTCAAAGGCCGCGTGAAGTGGTTCAACGAAAAGAAAGGCTTTGGTTTCTTGGAGCAGCCCGGTGGAGCGGACGTTTTTGTTCACTTCTCGGCGATCCAAATGGACGGTTTTAAGACCCTGCGCGAAGGCCAAGAAGTGGTCTTCGACATCGAGCAAGGCCAAAAGGGTCCCCAGGCCGCAAACGTTCGCAACGGTTAAAAACGGGCGATCCATAAAGTCAAAGAAGGCGAGGACTTAGTCCTCGCCTTCTTTTTTTGTGCCCGGTGATTACAAACCTACAATCCCTAACTATTCTGACCTTAACGCGGTGATGGGGCTTAAGCGGGCTGCCTGACGGGCGGGCCACAGGCCAAAGATCAGCCCGATGGCGCTCGAAAACCCTACGGCCACGAGCACACTGCTCAACGAAACAGACACAGCCCAGCCTGCCATCATGCTCACCAGCATCGAAGCCCCCGAACCAACTGCTAACCCAAAGGCACCACCCGAAAGACTGATGACCACGCTTTCAATTAAAAATTGACTAAGGATATCACGTCCCTTGGCACCCAAGGCCTTGCGCAAGCCGATCTCGCGCGTGCGCTCGGTGACCGTGACCAGCATGATGTTCATGATACCAATGCCACCCACCAGCAGCGAGATACCAGCGACAATGCTGAGCACCAGCGTGATGGTTCCCGTGACCGCGCTCATGGTCTTTTGAATGTCCGCCATATTGAAGATATTAAAGCTCTCGTCCTTGCCTTCGGGGATACGATACCGCGCGCGCAAGAATGCGATGATCTGTTCTTGCGCTTCGGGCATGCTGGGTTGATCCACGATCTCGACCGACAACAGATCAAAGTACTCTCTGCCGAGCAAGCGTGTGCGAGCGGTGGTGCTGGGCACGATGACTTTGTCGTCCTGGTCCTGCCAACCGCTACTGCCTTTGGCGGGCAGCACCCCGATCACTGAAAACGCGACCTTGTTCAAACGTAGCGTCTCACCCAAGGGATTTTCTTCGCCCCAAAGATTGCGAGCCACGGTGACGCCGATGACCACCACGCGCGCCCGGCTTTGCTCTTCTTGCGCGTTGAACCAGCGACCCAGCGCCGGCTCCGACGTGCGCATGGCCGGATAGTCCAGCCCGGTGCCCAGTACCGAGGTGCTCCAGTTTTTTCCATTGGCCGTGGCTTGGGCGCGCCCGTTGACCTCACCCGTACCCCGGCGTATCAAGGGCACGGCTTCGAGCAAAGCGTCTAGGTCTGCGTCTGAGAATTTGGCGCGGGCGGCGGTGCCGCTTCCCTGCGAGACTCCCCCACGATTGGCGGCGCCTGGCAACACCAGCAAATTGTTAGAACCCAAACTGCTCATCTGATCTTCCATGCTCTTTTTGGCGCCCGCGCCGATCGCCAGGACGGCGATGACCGCGGCCACACCAATTAAGATGCCAAGCATGGAGAGCGCGCTACGAACTTTGTTCGCCATCAATGAGCGCAGGGCCTGTTGCGCGTAGATGCCGAGGTCGCGCAAAGATGGCAGCACGCCTGACGCGTGCGTGGGCGCGGCTTGGGTCTTGGGTGTTTTGGGGGGCTTGGGGCGTTTGACCGCCAAGCGTGGTATCGGCTTGAGGCGCCTGTCTTGGATGATCTTTCCGTCACGCATCACAATGCGCCGGCGAGCCAGGGCCCCCACCTCGTGCTCATGCGTCACCATCACG
>JANLXT010000185.1:0-3383 GCA_031365225.1 candidate division FCPU426 bacterium | reverse complement strand
CTTGGACAGGACTTTGGTTTTGATCTCGACGCAGGCTTAGCCACGTTGTTGGGTGGCAAGGTGCAAACGACGCACGCAGGCTTAAGAGCCTGGTGGAGTGAGATCGAGCTCGGTTACGCGTTGGGCTATGAGCAAAATGTGATCGGCACTGTCCTGCGATCCAATGAATCTAGTCTTGTTCTTGGCTTGGGCTTACCTTTTTCTGAGGATAAGCGCCTGCGGGTTGGGTTTTCACTTAAACAGTATCAACTTCGCTTAGATATACCAGGTGGTGAAGCCAATGGTTTTGGCATGGATCTGGGCGTGCTCTACACCTTGCCTATTTTATCCGATCGCATTCACTTGGGTTTGGCGGTCAAAGACTTTCAAGCGGGATTGCAATGGGCTACCGGTTTGAAGGCAGACCCACTTCAATTGTTGCAGGCTGGCTTGGCCTATGACATTGACGGCGGGACTAGCGTCGAGTTGGATGGAGAGCTTGGCGTTGATCCGCAGACGCCCGATCGAAGCACCCAAGGTTTTAGGTTGGGGCTCGAGAGGTTTTTTGATATCAAACGATGGGGGATGCCACGGGCCTTTGTGTTACGCCTAGGGTATCAGCAGAATAATGCGCTTGCCCCTGCGGCGCTCGGTGGTGTCTTCAGCTTGGGTCTCGGCGCCCAGTATCGTGGATTGCGCCTTGACTATAGCTTTACGCAAGAAGTGAGCGCGTTAGGTGAGACCCACCGCGTTGGCATGGGTTACGCCTGGGGTGGCCCGGGTGAGCGCGAAGTTCAAACGAAAGCGACGCCTACCCCAGTTGTTAAGGTCGCGGTCGCGAGACCCAAAGTGAAAGTGGTCACCAGCGTCGAACCTGGTATCCTTGATCTGGGACGACGGGGAGCCTTTGCCAATATCAGCATCGGTATCGACGGCCCCCTTGAGGCGGTCGCTGCGGTCAGGGTGGCGGTGATCAACGCGTTTGGCGATACCGTGGTGGCGATCCGCAAGGACGGTCCGGCGGCAGCGTTGCGTTGGGATGGGCGAGACGCCAAGAGTGTGTTGGCGCCCGAGGGTGCCTATACTTTAGTGGCGCAAGCCCTTGACGCCTCGGGTGAAGCGCTCGGCAGCGGAGAAACCCGTTTAAATGTCATGCTGCAGGCAGGCAAGCTGCGTCTGGCTCCTGACAACGAGATCTTCGCGCCAGCCGCGCAAAGCGCCCGCCCCCAGATTTCTTTGGGCGTGGCCTACGATGGCTCTGACGCTAAAAATTGGACAATGACTATTAGCAGCGCGGGTAAAGCCGAGGCGATCCGTGTCATCAAGGGCAAGGGCAATCCCCCGGCACGCATCCTCTGGGACGGCAAAGATCGCTTGGGCCGTCGGGTCGCGGATGGTCGTTACGAGATCGAGCTCGCGGTGCAAGGGGCGACGCTTACGACCGCTAAGGCTGTGGTGGAGGCCGATACCCGGCGCCCAACACTCGATTTGAAAGCGACACCAAGGGTGTTTGAACCAAGGGGTGAGAGTGGGGCGGTCACGTTCGCGCCTAGCCTCGTGTCCTCGTCTGGCATTCCTGTCAGCTGGCGCGTGGCTATTGAGACACTCGAAGGGAAGGGGTTAAAAGTATTCGCGGGCAAAGGAATACCACCCGAAACGATTATTTGGAACGGTGTGGATGAGTCGGGTGTTCCAGTAAAGCGTGAAGCGCTCTACTACGCCGCCTTCAGCGTGAATACCGAATCGGGCGCCATCGCGCGAACCCCCCGTCTGACGTTGGCGGCAAAACTAGCCGCTCCGACGCAGCCTTTCAAGGTTCCGCTACAAACCGTTCGCTTTGCCGTGGGGGATGAGTCGGTCGCCCTTGAGGAGTATCGAGCGTTGAAAGAAGCGGTTGAGGCTATTAAAAAATATGGCGCGGAGTACGTTCTGCAAGTGATCGGCTACGCGGATGGGACAGAGTCTAACAACGCGACGGTCGGCAGCATGGAGCTCTCGTTGCTGCGGGCCCGCGCGGTGCGGGACTACTTGATCACGAACGAAAGCCTCGATGCCGAAAAGGTGCGGGCCATGGGCTACGGCGAGATGGATCCCGTCGGTGACAATGGCAATGACGAAGGCCGCGCGCGCAACAGGCGTGTGGAACTCATACTCTTTACAAAATGACCTGGTCCCTACTCCGACTTACTGGGTTTGTCTTCGCCATCACCTTAGGGTGTTTTGGCGAGTCTCTGCGTGCCGAATCGACCTTGGCGGTTTGGAACCTTCCGCCTGAAGCTAGGGCCAAAGAACGCGCTCTTTGGCTCGAAGAAGCTGCCGGCTTTGAGCAAGGTAGTTTAGATAAGCTGGGACACGCGGTTAAAGTCCGCGGGATCAGTCGTGATTATATTCAACAACAGTTTGTGACAGTGATGGCCAGTGGCAAAGGGCCCGATGTGGTTCATCTTTGGGTTGGGGCTTTGCCGACGCTCGCCCGGCAAGGTTTCTTAGCGCCCTTAGACGCCGAAGTCGCGACGTGGGATCAAAAAGACTATGTGCCCGATGTCCTGTGGCAGCCCGCGCGTGTGGACGGCAAGATTTATGGCGTTCCGTACGATAGTTATTTTTATGTTCTGCTGATCCGCAAAGATCGTTGGGTGCAAGCGGGGCTTGACCCGGCGCTGCCACCCGCCAACTGGGATCAACTGGCCGAAGCCGCCACAAAGATGACCGATCGCTCCAAAGAGCGGTATGGATTTGGCTACACCGCGAACACCGAGACTTTTATGGACTTTTTGTGGCAGGCGGGTGGCGAAGTCATGCGTCAAGACGCGCAAGGCGTGTGGCACCCAGCCTTTCATGAAAATCCAGGACAAAGCGCCATCACGTTTCTTCGGCGGCTAAGGTATCAGGACAAAGTCTGTCAGCCTAATCCCTTGGCCAGCCGCGAAGAGCTGGCGCAGCTTTTTGCCATGGGGCAGTTGAGCATGATGATCGGTGTGGCCAATCAGCTACCTGATCTGGTTCAACGCTATGGCCTTAAGATGGAAGATTTAATTATTGCGCCGCTGCCCGCTGGACCTAGCGGATTGCAAGCAACGCATACTGGCGGAGACTATTTTATCGTCAACGCTCAAGCGAGCCCCGCGCGCAAGGCCGAAGCGTGGGGATACATTCGACACATTCTTTCGCCGATCAATCAGTTAGCCCGTTGGAATGGCATCAAGCGCCTCGGTATCCCAGTTTTTCCGGGCGCTTTTAGCGTCACGACCGACCTGCTTAATTTGCCAGAGTTTAAATTGGTCAAAGATGGCTTGGCCACCGCGCGCGTGGAGCCTCATTTTGAGCGCTGGCCACAAGTGAAGGACATGCTCGAAACGCGCGTCTTGCAAAGGCTTTTTATTGATCCTAAGGCTGATCCGATC
>JANLXT010000139.1:0-8525 GCA_031365225.1 candidate division FCPU426 bacterium | reverse complement strand
GGGCCGCCGCCTTTTTTAAGATGCCAAAGGCTTTGATCACTTCGCGGGGCATGGTGTCGCGACCCGCGCCAGCTTGAAAGTGGTGCAGGCTACGCTCGGTTTGGGCGCCCCAGTATTTGCTGGCGTCGACCTGAATGTCGCCCATGCTATCTTTTTCGGTGCGTGTTTTTTTCACGAGCGCCTCAAAAAAATTATTGCTTAGGCTTCTGGCTTAAATTCGTCTTTGCGATTGGTCTCGCCAAGGATGTTGGCGCCCGCGTCGACAAAATGAACTTCGCCCGTGACGCCGCTGCCTAGCTCACTGCAAAGATACAAGGCCGAGTTGCCGACTTCGTCCGTCGTGACGGTGCGGCGCAGGGGCGAGACATCGGCGGCAAGCTTAAGCTTGTCTCTAAAACCAGAGATGCCCGCGGAGGCCAGCGTCTTGATGGGGCCAGCGCTGATGGCGTTGACACGGTATCCCTTGGGGCCAAGGTCGTAGGCCAGGTACTTGACGCTGATCTCAAGAGCCGCCTTGGCCACGCCCATCACATTATAATTGGACATGACTTTGGTCGAGCCGTAGTAGGTGAGCGTGAGCACGCTGGCGCCAGGATTAAAAAGTGGCAACGCGGCGCGGGTCAAACCGACGAGAGTGTAAGCGCTGATCTCTAACGCCAGATTAAAACCCGCGCGTGAGGTGTCGACAAATTCGCCTTCGAGATCATCGCGGTTGGCATAGGCGATCGAATGGACCAAGATGTCGAACTTGCCCCACTTTTCGGCGACCGCGGCGAAGGTCGCCTCGATCTCGCTGTCTTTGCTGGCGTCACAGGGAAGGATCAGCGTGCTGTTGACGCTCGCGGCCAAAGGACGCACGCGCTTTTCGAGCGCCTCCCCTAGATAGGTGAAGCCCAGCTCGGCGCCTTCACGATGAAAGGCTTGCGCGATGCCCCATGCGATCGAGCGCTCGTTGGCGACCCCAAAAATAAGGGCTTTTTTACCTGTCAGCAGACCCATTGCTTCCTCCATGACTTGTGCAAGGCTTCTAAAATAGCCTCTTTTGCCTGTTCTGTCCACAAGGGCGCAAGCTTTTCGAAGCGTGAAACTAGCCCCCTTTTGGCTCGAGTGCTATGATTCAACCTCAGCCATCTATGAGGAAACGTCAAAACTATGAGCACCCCCCTTTGGAATAAAAAGCTCCCCTGCCCCTTTTGTGGCAAGGAGTTTGAAACCACCCGTTTAAGGGCCAGCGCCCAGCGGGTTAAAGAAAAGTGGAGCGATTTTGGCAACCTTTACGAGGGCGATTCGCCGTATTTTTACGCCGTGACCGCCTGCCCGCATTGTTTGGTCGCCGCGCGCAATGAAGAGTTTGAGAAATTTAATGTCGAGTACGAGCCCAAACTGGTCGAATTCAGCAAACGCGGGCGCTTGGCGGCCAACAAGCCCGACATCTTTAAGCCGGGCACGTGTTCTGCCGAGATCGCGATCAAACGCCTAGAACTGGCGCTGGCTTGTCAAAAAATGCGAGGCCATGTCGAGCTGGCCGAGAACGCGGGCTTGATCTTGCATATGGTTTGGATCCACCGCACGACGGGCAATCAAGATTTAGAACGCGCCGCGCTTAACTTGGCCGTCGAGGCTTATAAAGAATTCTTTGAAAAAGGCAACAAGTTGCCAGAAAAACTTGGCGAGCCTGGGGTGCTCTATTTGATCGGAGAGCTTTATCGCCGTTTGGGCGACACCAAGCAGGCGCGACTTTATTTTGGCAAAGGCTTGACCAGCAAAGACCTTGAAGCATTCCCCAATATTGAAAGTCAACTGCGCGAGCAGATGATGTTGGCTAAGGAACAGAGCGGGAGCTAGCGTATGGCCCTCATCACGATCGATCTTGAAGAGATCAAAGGTTTTGGACTGGCCGATGGGCTGGTGCTGGGCCTTTTGGTCGCCTTGCTCGCCGCGATCGCCCTTTTGGGCGCGTCGTGGACAGGGCCCTATGTCGCCGCGGTTGAGATCGACCTGTCGGCGAAAGCCTTGGTCGGTTACAGCCTGCTCTCGCTGACCCGTGGTTTTGCTGGGATCTTGATCTCGTTGATGCTCACCTTTTGGTGGGGGCTTTGGGCCGCGCGCAGTCGCCGGGCCGAGCGCGTGATCTTGCCGTTGGTCGACATCTTGCAATCGATCCCCGTCTTAGGGTTCATGCCGGGCTTGGTCTTGGGGATGGTGCATCTTTTTCCCGGCCGTCGGATTGGTTTAGAATTGGCGGGCATCCTGCTGCTGGTCACCAGCCAGGCTTGGAACATGATCCTGGCTTTTTATCAAAGCGTCTCGAGCTTGCCGCGCGATCAACGTGACGCGGCCGAATTTGCCGGGCTGAGCGGTTGGCGCCGTTTTTTCAGCTTAGAGCTGCCCGCAAGCATGTCGCCCTTGGTCTGGAACAGCATGCTCTCGATGGCAGGGGGCTGGTTCTTTTTGGTGGCGAGCGAGACCTTTCAGCTGGGCAACCAAGATTTTCGCCTGCCAGGCGTGGGTAGCTACATGGCGGTGGCCATGGAACGTGGCGACATCCAAGCCATGCTTAACGCGGTGCTGGCCATGCTGCTGATTGTCGTGGCGGTGGATCAGATGCTTTGGCGCCCCTTGCTGGCGTGGGCGCATCGTTTTCGCTCGGATGATCTAGAAGTCGCGCCCCGTCCCAGCAGTTGGATGTTTGATGTTTTGACCCGTAGCCAAAGGGTCCAACGGCTGGGGGAGAGCTTGGCGCGGCAAGCTTGGGCTTTGCTTCGGCGTGGGGCGCGCCCTGCCCTGCGTCCTATGCGCGCGCCGTTGCGTTTTGGCAAGCGTTTGGCTCAAGACCAGGGGCGCGTTGCCTTGGGGACCTTGGGCTTGGCTGGGCTGGCCTTGGCCCTCGCCTGGGGTGGCTGGCGTCTTTTGTCGCTGTTAAGAGACGTTAAATTAGAGCAATGGGCGGCCTTGTGGAGCCAAGCTGGCATGACGCTCATGCGCATCATCGCCGCGACGGTGCTCGGTTCACTTTGGGCGATCCCCTTGGGCGTGCGCATTGGCATGAACCCTCGGCTGACACGTCTGCTGCAACCCGTGATCCAGATCGCCGCTTCGTTTCCGGCGACAATGCTCTTTCCGGCGCTGGTCGTGGTGCTTTTTTGGATGGGCATTGATCTGGACTTCGGAAGCGTCTTGCTGATGATGACGGCGACGTCATGGTACATACTTTTCAATACCATCGCGGGTGCGTCCGCTATTCCCCAAGAGCAACGGGACGCGTGGACTGCTTTTGGTGGCGGGGCTTGGTCCCGCTGGCGCCGCTTTTTGATCCCCGCAATGTTGCCCAGTCTTTTGGTAGGATGGGAGACCGCCACCGGGGGCGCGTGGAACGCCAGCATCGTGACCGAATACATACGCCTGCACGAGCGCACCTACACGGCTCAGGGGCTGGGCGCGGTCATCAATCTGGCCACAGAAAATGGCGACATGGCGCTTTTGACGGCCAGCGTCTTGGTCATGGTCGTGGTGGTGGTGGCGATGAACAGGCTCTTTTGGCACAGGCTTTACGACTTGGCGGCGCGCCAGGCACTTTGATTGGACAAGCGCATGAATCAGCAGAACCACGATACCCTCAGCGACTCGACGCTCCTTGAACTAAAGGGCGTGGATGTCGACGCGATCAATCCCGATGGCAGCAAGCGTCGCCTGATTGATGGCGTTGATTTGCGCGTGAGCGCGGGTGAAGTCGTGGCCTTGCTGGGACCGACGGGCTCTGGCAAGAGCGCTTTGGTGCGCTTGGCGTCTGGCTTGAGCGCGCCCGAAGCGGGTCAGGTCTTGGTGCGTGGCTTGCCCTTGCGTGGCGTCAGCCCCCGTGTGGGTGTGGTATTTCAAAATCCGGCGCTTTTTCCATGGCTGAGCGTGCAAAGCAATATCGAATTAGGGCTTGAGCGCTTGGATCTTAGCACCGAGCGCAAAGCCAGTATGACCGCGTGGGCCATCGATCGGCTTGGCTTGGATGGGCACGAAGAAGCCTATCCTCGAGAGTTGTCCGCGGGCATGAAGACCCGGGTTGCCTTGGCTCGCGCGCTGGCCTCGCAGCCAGATCTATTGATCTTGGACAATCCGTTCTCTGGTTTGGATGTCTTGACCGCGGAATCGTTGCGCGGTGAAGTCATGGCGCTGTGGCAGCTTGAAGACGTTAATCCAAAAGCGATCCTCTTGGTCACCAATGACATTCACGAGGCGGTAGCCCTCGCCCACCGCGTGCTGATCTTGTCGGGGTCACCCGCCAAGCTGTCGGTCGAAGTGCCGGTGGGGCTCTCGTTTCCACGCGACCCGCAGTCGAGCGCCTTTCGTGATCGGGTCAATCTTATCCATGACGTGCTGACCAAGAACATTCTGCCTGACGAGGGCGGTAAGAGCGCGGGTCGCTTTGAACGTCGCCTGGCGCCACTGCCCAAGGCTGAAATTGGACAAGTCATGGGCTTGATCGAGGCCTTGGACGACGCCAAGGGCAAGCTCGACATCTTTGATTTTGTCGAAGAGACCCGTAAAGAATATCATTCGGTGCTGATGGTCGTGAACGCGGCCGAGATGTTAGACCTGGTGCGCACGCCTGGGGATCAGGTCGAATTGAGCGAGCTGGGTCGGCAGGTGGTCGCCGCGGACGTCAACACGCGCAAAGCCCTGCTCAATATCCAGCTGCAGCGTTTGCGCTTTTTTTCTCAGTTTATCGAGATGATCCCGCGCACGCACGACAACGCCGTGTCGCGCGACCTGGTTTTGCAGCAGCTGGCGTTGCTCTTTCCCAGTGAGAGCGTGGCGCAGTTGTTCAGCACCATGGTGGCCTGGGGGCGCTATGCCGAGCTGATGGGTTATTCGGCCCGCCGGGGCTTGCTCTATTTGGATCGCCTTTTTGTGCTGGAGGGCACCGAGCTTCGCGAGGCGCGCTCGCCCAAACCTGCCCGCGCCAAGGGCAAGAGCTTGGTCCCTGCGTCCCAAGATACAGACACGGCCCCCTTGCCCGAGCCACCTGCCCCGCCCGAAGAAGTTTTGCTGGCGGCCGAGGCCTTGGGCGCGTCGCAATCGGTGGACGAGGAATAGGCATGGCGCTGACGCGGACCGATATCGCGGTTATTGGTGGCGGGGCCTTGGGTCTAGCCATCGCGCGTCAGGCGTCGACGCTGGGTCAAGTGATGGTGTTCGAGCGCGGGTGCTTGGGCGGGGAAGCCACGCGCGCGGCGGCGGGCATGATCGGCCCTCAAAGTGAGGCTCTGCAAGACGACGCCTATTTTAGCGCCACGCTGGCGGCGCGCGATCAGTGGCCAAATTTTTCGAGCGCACTGGCGCAAGAGAGCGGGGTCGATCTCGGCTTTCATGCCAAAGGCGCTTGGCACCTGGCTTTTGGAGCCAGCTACGAGAAGCGGCTCGAGGCAAAGTATCTTTGGCAAAAACGCCGCGCCGGCAAGGTCGAGCGCCTAGAAGGCGACGCCTTGCGCCAGCTCTATCCGTATTTTTCGCCCCGGGTCAGCGCGGCCTATTTTGCCGATGGCGATTATTGGGTGGATAACGAAAAAATGGCGGACGCACTGGCGCTGGCTTGCCAAAAGCGCGGGGTGCGCGTGCGCGAGCATTGCCCCGTGTTGCGTTTGGCGCCCGAGGGCGTGGCGTGGCAGTTGACGCTTGCGGACGGCGAAATGATCCAAGCAACGCAGGTGGTCGTCGCGGCGGGGGCCTGGTCCACAGAGCTGTTAAAAGATCTTTTGCCAGACAACCCTGCCGCCCGCAGTCATCCCGTCAAAGGCCAGATGCTTAGTTTTAAAGTAGAAGCGCGCATGCTGCCTGCCTTGCCGATCCACGCCGAACAGGTGTATCTGGTGCCACGCCAGGACGGGCGCTTGCTTGTTGGCGCGACGGTCGAGACGGTGGGATTTGATAAACGCCTGACGGGTGAGGGCATCGAGTACCTTTTGCAGGGCGCTTTCGAGACCATCCCTGATCTGCGCAACTGCGAAGTCGACCGTCTATGGGCGGGCCTGCGTCCCGGCGCTGGGGATGGTTGGCCGACGCTGGGACCCAGTGGGCGCGCGGGGCTGCACTTGGCGCTGGGCGCCTATCGCCGGGGCATCTTGCTGGCGCCCTTGGTCGCGGATGCTTTGGCCCACGCCTTGCAATACGGCGAGCTACCACCAGCGGCTGTCGCGTTTGCGCTGGACCGCCGCACACACACGGCGATCGCGTGAAGCTAGTCAGCGAAGAAAGTTTGAACGCTTTAAGCGCGGATTGGCAACGTGGTGCTTTGGTGGACTCCAGGCGGCGAGCAAGCGTGAGCGCGATTTTGAGCGATGTCGCTCTGGTGCCAGGGCGCGACTACTATCCCTTTGGTTTAGATCCGGCGTCGGCAAGCCCTGTGTTGTGGGAGCCCTATCAAGCGGCGCGTGACCTGGTTGAGCTGTATCCAAGCGATCCCCAAGAAAACGGCTGTCAGTTGGCGTGGATACTGCACGACCCCGCGCATGCCGGGATCGAGATCGCGCTGCTGGATCCGGGATTGCCCTCTAAGTGTTCACGCTTCGCGACACGGGCTTGTCCGCGCATGGCACCGATGGGGCACGAACCCACCCAAGAAGAATGCAATTATTGGCAGTGGGCGCCTATGCAAGAGCACGCCCCTCAGATCGAGCTGTATCCTGAATGGCAGCGTTTTGACTGCCACAAGTACTACCCGCTTTTTCAGGCGCATCTGGTGGGCGAGGCTTTGGCCAAGTCTTTGCGCGCGGTCGCGATCTTTGCCGTTTATTCGGCGGATCCCGCCGACGCCAAGCTGGTCGAATCGTACGCGCGCTTAACGTCGCGCCCCTACGCCTTTCAATGGCGTCCTCTGGTGAATTGATGCTCTTTGATCTGCACACCCACACCAAACGCTGCAAGCACGCCGTGGGCGACTTGGACGCGTACCTGCATCAGGCCCAAGCGCGGGGCGTGACGCAGTATGGCGTGTCGGACCATCTGCCCTGGGCGTTTGAGGGTGACTATCGCTGGACCATGGACCCGCCTGAGCTGGGCGCGTATCTCGATGAGGTCAAAGCGGCTCAAACGCGCTGGAAAGACAGACTGCAGGTCTTGCTTGGCGCCGAAGCTGATTGGGATCCCGGCAACCCGACCGAGAGCGCCCGCGTGGCCGCCTTGGCGCCCTTTGATTATTTGATCGGCTCGGTGCATTTTTTGGGCGGCTGGCCGGTGGACCGTGACGCCGAGGATTGGCGCGAGCACGATGTCGAAAAAGTTTGGCGGGACTATTTCGCGGGCCTGCGTGGCGCCGCGGGCAGTGGTCTGTATCAGATCATGGGTCACTGCGATCTGGTAAAAAAATTCGGCCTGCGCCCCAGCGCCGACATGACCCAAGAATACCGCGCCACCGCCCAGGCTTTTGCCAAAGCCGGTGTCTTGGTCGAGCTAAACAGCTCTGGCCTACGCAAACCCTGCGCGGAGATCTATCCCAGCCAGCTATTTTTAAACGAGCTGCGCGGCGCAGGCGTAGGCCTGACCCTGGGCTCGGATGCTCACGACCCCAATGATGTGGCCCGCGATTTTGACAAGTCGATCGCCTGGGCCCAACAAGCAGGCTACGACCATCTATGGCGCTGGGTATCGCCCAAGGCGTTTGAACCAATCAAGATCGCCGATATTATTATTTAGTCATTTTTTATTTCTCCTCTTGTTCCCATTTTCTTTTTTTCTTCTTTTGGTTCTTCAATTCCTCAGCGCTATTTTTTAGACGTTTGCGATCGCGGTCTAGTTTTTCGCGTGGGCTTTGCATGTGACGTCCAGACAGGCGCTTTTTTAGGCGGGCGCGTTGGGCGGTGTTGTTAGAGCGGTATTGTTTTAAGAGCAGGGCGCGTTGCCCGTGGATCATGCGGCTGCGTTGCCAGCGAGCGCGGTACTCGCCTAGTTCGCGTTTGGATAGTTTGTTGGCTTTGAAGAGACGACCCGAAGTCAGGGCGGCGCGGTGGTCGGGCAAGACGGACTCTGTTTTGCGTTTAAAGCTGTCGCTTAGATTGACCGAGCCCTCTTGGACCGTGACCTGCGTGTCGTCTTGAGAGGCGTTGACCTCAAAATCCGTGCCTTTGACCGCGGCGATCGCATTGGTCGTTTGGACCTCAAAACGCGCGCCGGGGCTTAGTTTTTGGACCATGGCGTTGAGCAAACCCTTGGCCAGCTTGAAGATGCTAGAGGACGTCTCGCCGCCATCGCCCAAGGTCTCGAGTGTCATATCGGTGTTGGGTCCAAGCACCACGGACGCGCCATCGGTCAGGGCCAAGTGCAAGTTGGCGCCTTCACCCGTGATAATCCTGTCGCCAGCGGCGAGCAGATCGCCTACGTCCAGGGCTGCCCGCTTGTCAGCTTGGTCGGCGCTGCCTTCTACCCAGGCAGGGCCTTCTAGGCTGATGACCGTGGCTATGGGGCTGTCTTGGGCCATCAGGGAGTGGGTGGGCGTAAGGATCAGGCAGAAGATGAGGGCGAAAAGGGCTCGCAAGATG
>JANLXT010000086.1:0-3220 GCA_031365225.1 candidate division FCPU426 bacterium | reverse complement strand
CGCCAAGGGGATGTTGGCCATGACCTGCAGGGCAATAAGCCAAGAACCATAGTGCGAGATCAAGAGCGCGAAGATGGCCGCTAAAGAGAAGAGTGCTAACAGGGTGATGCGGCGCTGGCCGGACTGTTGGCTCTCGTGCTGACCACCCACCACCAGGCGATAACCCGGCGGAAGCTTCAAGCCCTCAAGCTTGGCCTTGACCTCGGCCACGGTGGCCGAGAGGCTGCGCCCACGGATGTTGGCTGAGACCACAATGCGCCGACCCATGTCCTCGCGCAGCACCTGGTTGGGGCCATGGGTCTCGTAGATGTCAGCCACATCTTTTACCAGCAGCGGCGAGCCGTCTGGCAAGTTGGCTAGACGTGCCCGGCCCATGGCCTCTAGATCGCTGCGCTCCTCCTCTGCTAAGCGCGCCACAATGTCCACCCTCCGCTGACCCTCGATCAGCGAGCCCACGCTCTCACCGCCAAAGGCCAACTCTAGCGCCTCGGCGGTGCTACCCGCCGGTAGCAGAGCCCGCGCCAGTTTCTGCCGGTCCAGCTCAACTTTCAGCTGCGGGACCAGCACCTGCTGCTCGGGCGCTAGGTCGACCAGCCCGGGCACATCCTTCAGCAGCGCGGTGACGCGCCGGGCGCTAGCGCGCAACTCGGCTAAGTCGTCGCCAAAAATTTTAATGGCTAACGCCGCCGGGACACCCGACAACATATGATCGATACGATGACTGATGGGGCCCCCGACCGCAACACTGGCTTGAGGGAACTGTGCGGCCAGCACGGCGCGTATCTCTTGCAACACCACGGGGCGGGGGCGGGCACCCGGCTTGTAGCTGACGTCGATCTCGCTACGATTGACGCTCTCAGCGTGCTCATCGCCCTCGGCCCTGCCCGTGCGCCGACTGGTGCTAGCCACATCGGGCAGGCTGAGTAGCGCCCGCTCTGCCCTCGACCCCAGCGCATCGCTCTCGGCCAGCGAGGCGCCTGGCGGGGCGTTGAAGAGAACCGTGCTCGTGCTCTCATTGAAAGCCGGCAGAAACTCTTTGCCCTTGAGCACAAACCCAGCGGCAGCCAACAAGACTAGCGCCGAGCAAAGACCGATCACCAAGCGGGGATATCCCAGCGCCAAGCGCAGGTTGCGCTCTTGCAGGCGCTTCAGACGCACCATCATCCAGCTTTCCTTGGCATAGGCTGTCTCTTTGGCCCCGCTCAACAGATAGCTGGCCAGCACCGGCGTCACCGTCAGGCTCACCAACAGCGAGCAGAGAATGGATGCCATGTAAGCAACACCTAGCGGAACGAAGAGCCGACCCTCCATGCCACCTAAAGCCAGCAAAGGCACAAAAGCCAGAATCACAATCAGGGTGGCGATGACAATGGACGAGCGCACCTCGACCGAGGCCTTGAAGATGACTTTTAACAGGGCGCTACCACGAAGCCCTTGGGCGCGCGCGCCCTTTAGGCGCCTGAAGATGTTCTCGACATCGACGATGGCGTCATCCACCAGCTCGCCACAGGCGATCGCCAGCCCACCTAGAGTCATGGTGTTGACCGACATATCAAAGAAGCGCAAAACCAGGACCGTCGCCAAAAAAGACAGCGGAATAGCCGTCAGGGTGATGGCCGAGACCCGGGTGGACCCCAAAAAGAGGATCAGTACAATAAAAACCAAAACTGCCCCCTCAATCAGGGCCTTGGCCACGTTGTGAATGGCGGCGCTGATGAAGGTTGCTTGCTTAAAGAGCTCTTCCCGCACCTCTATATTTTCGGGAGTTGTGGGTCTCAACTCGACCAGGGCCTGCGCGATCTGGCGGCTCAGCGCCAAGGTATCCGCCTCGGGCGACTTCGAGAGAGTAAGGATGACGCCTGGCTCTGCATTGAGGCCTGCCGAGCCGCGGGCCGGCGCGGGGCCATAACCGATGCGAGCGATGTCCCGCAGCAACACAGGATGCCCCAGCCACATACCCACGACCGAGCCACCGATCTCATCAAGGTCGGCGGGCCGAGCCAAGTTGCGCACCAAGAACTCTTCGCCCCCCTTGTCTAAAAAGCCCCCGGCCGTGTTGTCGCCAAGGCCCAGTAAAGCTTCGCGCAAACCCTGCCACGAGAGCTGGCGCCGGTTCACCTCGCGCGGCAATAGCTTGATCTGCACCTGCTTGAGGCCGCCGCCCAACACGACCACTTGCGAGATGCCAGGGATTGACAGCAAGCGGGGCCGCAACACCCATTCGGCATAGGTGCGCAGTTCCATCGCTGACGCCGCCTGCTTGGCGCCGGCCTTGGCTGCGACACCGACCCAATAGATCTCGCCCATGATCGATGAGACTGGCCCCATCGCCGGGATCACGCCCTTGGGCAGACGGCTCTGAGCCGCGGTCAGGCGCTCAGCCACCAGTTGCCGCAAGCGCCAGATATCCGCTCCAAAATCAAACTCGGCCCAAACCACGCTCAAGCCAATGCCGGACTGGCTACGCAGGCGCACCAGGCCCGGCGTGCCATTGAGAGCCGCTTCGATAGGAGCGCTGATCAAGCTCTCTACCTCTTCTGGCGCCAGGCCATGTCCTTCGGTCAGGATAGCCACGATTGGGCGGTTCAAATCCGGAAAAACATCCACCTTCATCCCGACCAAGAGGCTTAGACCCAGTCCCAGCACGGCCAGGGCCAAGCCCACAGTAAAAAGCCGGTGCCGCAAAGATGCTTGGATAATGCGATTTAACATAGCTGCCTCAACGCTCGCTGACGGGCTTGCCGTCAAGGCGCGTAAAAAAAGGGCGTCCGCTAGCCCATCCTTCATGGTGGGCTAGCTCAAAGTTTGTATGCTTAGGGATCAGAATTGCTTAGCGGGCTAAGAGCCCGAGACTTTACGCGGGAGGATGAAAAATCGAACGGGGCTCGGACGAAGGGACGAACGGATCACAATGATAGACGAGCAGGGCTAGCGCATGGTCTGGGCCAAAAGTATGAGCCGTGACATTAGGTTGAATAGAGACAGAGTGAGCACCGCAGGCTTGCACGCAGGCGTGTTGGCCAGAGTCCTCAGGCGGGTCAGCAGGCTCCTTGACGTCCTGCTCATGGGCACCGCAGATCGACTGGTGGCATGCGTGCCCCAAGTCCTCGGCACAGCCCAAGGCCACGCCCGAGCTTGCCAGCAGGAGCGTCGTGACCAAAAAAGCTACGATCAAACTCTTAAACATAAGACCTATTTACCTTTAATGCCTCTGCCCTGT
>JANLXT010000033.1:0-19695 GCA_031365225.1 candidate division FCPU426 bacterium | reverse complement strand
CGCTGATGTTGCCTTTGGTAGCGCCATCACGTGACTTTTCCAACATGTCAGCGAACTTGGGGATAGCGATGGCAGCCAAGATACCAATAATCGCGACCACGATCATGAGCTCAACGAGCGTGAAACCTTTTTGATTCTTTTTCATGATTTTCACCTCCCTCCAGATAAGATGCTTGCTTCAATGGTAGTATAGCAGGGCCATTCGATTACGTCAAAGATTTTGTCAATTACGCTAATATATAGCTTAGTTTTGATTTAATATTAGATATGGAAGAAAAAAAGATTATTAAAGCTGTGGGGGGCATGGGTTTAGCGACCATGCTGTCACGGGTGCTGGGTTATTGGCGTGACGCGCTGGCGGCAGGTCTTTTTGGCGCCGGGCCTGTATCGGACGCGTTTGTAGCCGCATTTCGCCTTCCCAATATGTTTCGAGACCTTTTCGCCGAGGGCGCCTTGTCATCGGCATTTGTACCCGCCTTTGCGCGGGCCAAGCATCATAGTGAAGGCGAGGCGTGGCGGCTTGCCGCGCTCATGCTCAATGCGGTCGTGCTCTTGATGGCCCTCTTGGTGGCGCTAGGGGTTTGGTTCGCGCCGCAGATCGTCGGGTTGGCCGCTCCAGGCTTTCGCGCTGATCCAATTCAATTTCAACTGACGATTCGACTCACGCGTATTCTTTTTCCGTTTATCGCGTTCATGGCGCTGGCCGCGCTTTTGATGGGGATGCTTAATTCTCGCAAGCGCTTTGGCATTCCGGCACTGGCTCCGGCCATGATGAATGTGGTGATGATCAGCTTTGGGCTCTTTGTTTGCCCGCGCATCGAAGGCGGACCACCAGCGCAAATCATAGGGTGGGCTTGGGGAGCGTTGCTGGGGGGCGCGGCGCAGATGTTCTTTCAATGGCCAGCCGCTTGGAATCAAGGCTTCAGGCCGATTTTGGCGTGGCCCTTCAAGGACGCAGGGGTGCGCAAGGTGCTGGGACAGATGGGGCCAGCGGTTTTGGGCAATTCCACCACACAGATCAATCTGGTCATCAACACCATCTTGGCCAGTCAATTGGGCGCGGGCGCATTGACCTATCTTTACTATGGCAATCGTTTGATGCAATTGCCCTTGGGAGTCTTTGGCGTGGCGATCGCGACGGCGGTTTTGCCAGACCTGGCTCTGCATCGCGCTAGTGGTGATCCGGTCGCGTTTCGAAAGCTCTTAGGATACGGTCTGCGCTTGACATTATTTATAACGCTGCCGGCAATGGCTGGCTTGATACTGCTCGCAGAGCCCATCAATCTATTGTTGCTGCGGTGGGGTCATTTTGACGCTCAAGCCGCCCACGCAACCGCCATGGCCAGTATTTGCTATACGCTGGGGGTGGTCTTTGCCAGTTGGACCAAGGTGCTGGTGCCAAGTTTTTACGCCATCGACGAGCCAGGGGTGCCCGTCAAGGTGAGCCTCATCTGCGTCGCGATAAATTTAGCGCTCAATCTCGCGCTGATGGGCAGTCTGGGGTACTTGGGATTGGCGTTGGCCGCGTCGGTGTCGGCCGCGATCCAAGCCTTGCTCTTGCAATGGTTGCTACGGCGACGCGTCGGCGTGCTTTGGGATAAAGCGGGTTTGCGGGATGGAGCCAGAATGATCATGGCGGTTTTTGCCATGGTTTTGACGCTCTTGGTCGCCGAGGCAGGACTTGCCTCGCTAGGCATGGATGTCACCGATCTTTCAATGGGCCGCGCGGTCTTGGCAGCCAAGGTCTTTGGATTGATCGCCTTGGGTGCGGTGGTTTACGCTCTCGTCGCTAGCGCCCTTGGCTTGGCGTATGTCGATTTGCGTCGCCTGCGCTTAAGCGCCAGGGTGGGTTCGGGACAGCTTGCCAATCCAGAGCATGAAGATTAATACGGTGGATGATACATCCCTCACTTTGATCACGAAAGGCAGTCATGGTTGATTTGCGCGACCACGCCGCTCAGCGAGGCTCGCTATGAGCGCTCCGCTGATCACGAGCCCCTTGAGTTATGCCAGGCGTGTCACGCGCGCGGTGGCGGTGGGTGATAAATGGATCGGGGGTGGGTACCCGATCTTGGTGCAGAGCATGGCGACCACCGACACCATGGATACAGCCGGGACCATCGCGCAATGCTTGCGCATGGCGGCGGTCGGTTGCGAGCTGCTTCGTATCACCGCGCCGACACCCAAGCACGCCGCCAATCTCAAGGCGATCCGTGAAGGGTTATTCAAGGCGGATTGTCAGGTGCCTATCGTCGCGGACATCCATTTTATGCCCGACGCCGCGATGGAAGCGGCCCTGCATGTAGAGAAGGTCCGCATCAATCCGGGCAACTTTGCTGACACCAAGCGATTCGCGATCAAAGAATACAGTGATGCCCAATACGCCGAAGAGCTCGAACGCATCGAAGAGCGTTTTGCGCCCTTGGTCAAGCGCTGCAAGGACCTAGGCCGCGCTATCCGCATCGGGACCAATCATGGGTCTCTGTCTGACCGCATCATGAATCGTTTTGGCGATACACCCTTGGGCATGGTCGAGTCGGCGTTAGAGTTTTTGAGGATCGCCCGCAAGGCGGATTATCACGCCCTAGTCTTGTCCATGAAGAGCAGCAACCCCAAGGTGATGGTGCAAGCGTATCGGCTTTTGGCGGCGCGCATGGACGCCGAAGGAATGGACTATCCGCTGCATCTGGGGGTGACCGAAGCGGGAGATGGCGAGGACGGCAGGACCAAGAGCTACGTCGGCATGGCGACCTTGCTTGAGGATGGCATTGGCGATACCGTGCGTGTGTCCTTGACCGAAGACCCCGAGGCAGAGATGCCCGTGGCCTATCGCCTGGCCAACCGCTATCCCCAGCAGCCGGCTCGCTCACATGTCTTTAGAGACTTTGAGCGCCTTCCGCTTGAGCAGACATGGAAGGAGTCGCATCCCCTGACCCAGTACCAGCGTCGCGAGGGCGGGGAATGTAAACTGGCTGAGATGAATTTGCATCGGCGTTCTTTGGTGCGGATCTTTACCGCGGCGCCCCATCCCGCAGTGGACAGCGCCGCCAACCTCGCGTGGCTGCGCGCTTATGACCGAGGCCCCAATGAGCGCTTGGTCAAGCCCGAGATCATGCTTTTTTCGGTGCTCGATGCTGAGGGCATGGCGAGCGTGAACGCTTTTGCGCTTGAAGCCTGGAAGCTGAGGGTGCCCACGGTCGCGCGTTTTGAGCTGAGTGACGCGCTGGAGCTGGCGGACAAAAATCAAGTGGCGATGCTGGGCTTGCGCCTGCCATCGGGGACCTATAGCGCCAATGTCCTGGCGCGCGTTGACAAAGTCCTTGGGATCGTCAAGGCCAAGGAGCAAGCGTTGTTGTTAGAATTTCCACAGGCGCAGGCAGACGAACTCTTTGATCCGATGGGTGTGATCTTAGACAGGGTTGAGGCGCTCGGGCTGCCCGATGTGCTCGTCAGCATCCGCGGATTTGATCCTAGCGCGTTGCTACAGCTTAATCGAGGTTTGGTCGCATGGATGGACGCGCGCCCACGCAAGTTTCCTTTGTTGTTGGCGGTTGATACTGACGAAGAGCTGGATGAGGTGGCGTTGACAGCGTCCACGCTTTTTGGGGCTCTTTTATTGGATGGCGTGGGGGATGCGCTTCTATTAGAGACTGGCAATCGCGCGGTCGATAGCGTGGCGTTATGCTACAACATCTTGCAAGCGGCGGGTGTGCGGGTCACCAAGACAGAATTTATCAGCTGCCCATCCTGTGGGCGCACGCTTTTCGACCTTCAAGAAGTCACGGCGCGTATCAAGTCGCGCACGGGTCATCTGGTGGGAGTCAAGATCGCGATCATGGGTTGCATTGTCAACGGGCCCGGCGAGATGGCGGACGCGGATTTTGGTTATGTGGGGGGGGCGCCAGGTCTGATCAATCTTTACGTGGGCAAGGAGTGCGTCGAAAAAGCCATTCCCATGGCCCAGGCGGACGAACGGCTTATTGAGTTGATCAAAGAAAACGCGCGCTGGATCGAACCCGAGGCGGCCAAGGTTTAGTGATCAGTGGCGCAAGGTCCTAAATAAGACGGTCGCTCGACGCGGGTCCACGTGTTCGGCTTTGGCGCGCAAGATCGCCGCCTGGTCTGGAGCGCTCGATTTGAGCAAGTCCGCGACAATGTCGTAAAACCAACCATTGACCAAAGGCTCTTTGAGCGCTTGGCGTACCAGCGCACCGTCGATTTTATTGTACTGGCGGCTGGCTCGCAGCCAGACTTCCCAAGTGACGGTGCGCGCCCACGGGTCGCGGAGCTCTTTGCTCTGTAGCTGTGCTAACGTTTGACGAAAAACTGTTGGCGAGAGGGCCGTCCTGAGAGTGGCGTGCAAGGGTTGCAGTTGGGCTTGGATAGCTGTCAAACGCTTGTCTGCCTCAGCGCTCGGAATAAAAAGATAAATGGGCCTTGAGCCGCCGGAATCAAGGGTGATCAACTGGCCCTTGAGGCCCTTTAAGCCGGGTAGGTAGTCCCAGTGGATCAGCGCGACGGGCTTGCCCCCGCTCGAGCGGGCGACCCGCTTGGCGTCTAAGAGAAAACGAAAACTACCGTCATCGCCAATGCCAAGCCCATCGATCACGCGCCAGCCCTGGGGGGGCGCTTCGTGGCGCAACCATTCAGCGGCCGTGTTGCAGTTGTAAGAAAGTCCGTACGCCAGTTCGACTTTCAGCGGGTCGCTGCGCACCCAGGCGAGAGTCTCGTTGATCAGGCCCCATGCCAGCAACAAACCACAGAGCCAGCGGCCAGCAGGCTTGCGCCATTCCCACAGTAGGCTAGCGCCAACGCCGCTGATGGCAGCCAAGGCTACCCAGGCGATGCCAAGACGCTGGGGTTCCATCGCGGTCAGGCGCATGGCCAGCGGAAGGGAGCCCACCAAAAGGATGGGGCCCAAAAGGGGATAGGCGCGTAGCGCGGGCCAGGCGCCGAGCGTGATCAAAGGCCATAGCCAAGGCGCGGGTAGGGAGTGGTCGGGCGCCGCGGCAAAGAGCATGCGGTGTCCGCCCAAGAGCAGGTCGCGTACGTTGACAAATATTTGAACCGGAAGTGTCAGCTCGGCGCGAGAAATGTGGGCACGCGCAGCAAGGTAGTCGAGCCAATTTGCGCTTAGGATCCCAACAAACAGCGCACCCAAGCAGGCGCCGAGAACCAAAGATAGCAAAGCGTTACGTTGCTGGCGCAATTGCCAGAGGGTGGCGGGCACAAGAATAAGCAGGGCCGCTCCCCAGCCTTCGTAATCCAGGCACCACACCAGAGCGCTCAGTCCCCATAAGCACGCTTGCCACGGGCGCTGGATCCGTTCGGCCCAGACCAGGTGGGCAAGAAAGAGCGCCGGAAAGAGCGACGAGCTGAGCATCGCGCCGCCACGCGAAAAAGTCGCCGTGCAGACTAGGTTGCCAAGGCAGGCCCAGACGGCGCTGCGCTCACCAAATTTTGGTTTGAGCCAAAGGTAGAGCAGGACAAGTTCAGCGCAGAGCGCCAAGAGGGACGGCAGACGAAAACTGCTCAAATGGGTTCCGGCGACTTGAACAAAACAAGCGACCAGCCCGCGGTGAATGCTGCCGTAGCCAAAGCGCCACGGCAGATCCGCGCCTTCGCGCCAGGCTTGGATCAGATCAAGTTGAGCTTCTTCGTCATAAAGGGTGAAGCCCGGTCTAAAAAACGCCGCATTCACGGGAAGCAGGACGACGGTCGCCAGAGCGACAACCGCAAGGAGCCAGATCTCTGGCAGGCTGGCTTTTTCGTCTCGCAAAAGTGGCATAGAAGACGTTTCTAAAAAAGAAGAGCCTCCGGTGGCAGACCGGAAGCTCTTTAAATTGCGCGAGGAGGGACTTGAACCCCCACGACCTTGCGGCCACTAGCACCTGAAGCTAGCGCGTCTGCCAATTTCGCCACTCGCGCATCCTTGTTCCGGATCCAGACCTTCCGGACAGCTTGGTAATTTACCCCTTGGTCACGGGCATTGTCAAGGCTCCCCATGCAGATCTCAGATCGAGTGCTAGAACGCTTGCTCAGCAAGCATGCGCTGGTGGACAAAGAGCGCCTTGTTGACGCACGCCTAGAGCTTGCGCGGCATCCACGCAATCCTCCCAGCTTGCAGTCCGTGCTTTTGAACATGGGCTATATGCGCGAAGAGGACTTGCTCAAGGCCTGGGCGGGCGATGAGGGCATGGCGTTCACCGATCTTGAGGACGCTTCGCCTGAACCTGCGATCGTCTTGCTCGTGCCAGAAGAGATAGCGTTAGAGAACGGATGCTTTGCGCTTGAGCGTGTTGGGGACCAATTGCGTGTTGCTATGTCCGAGCCCAACGACATTGTGATCTTGGACCGCATCAAAGCGGTCAGTGGGCTAGAAGTTTTGCCGGTGCTTGCGCCCCGGGGTGCCGTTGTCAAAAAACTAGCCGAGTACCACGATCATTATAAGATCAGCGTGGTCGAGCACCTGATGGCGCGGGTGCGCGACCAAGGCAGCGACCTAAACGAACAGATGGGACTTAGTTTAAGTAATTTGCAAGGTGCCAGCGAGCAACAAGCCCCCATCGTGCGCGCGGTCAATTTGGTGATCATGGGCGCCCTGCTCAAGCGCGCCAGCGACATTCACATGGTGCCCGACAAGCGTTATCTGCGGGTCAAGTATCGTGTGGACGGTCAATTGCAAGAAGAACAGGCCCTGCCGGTCAGCGACGCGCCCGCCATGATCTCCCGCATCAAGATCCTGTCCAAGCTCGACATCGCCGAAAAGCGCATGCCTCAGGACGGCGCCTTTCAGATTCGCATCGAGGGCAAAGAGATTGATTTTCGGGTGGCCACGGCTCTGACCATTTTTGGCGAAAAAGTCGTCATGCGTGTGCTGGATAAGACAGGGATGATGCTGGGATTGGATCACCTTGGCTTTGCGGGAACGCAGCTACGGGACTTCAAGCGCCTGATCCACAAACCCCATGGCATTGTCTTGATCGTGGGCCCCACCGGTAGCGGCAAGACCACCACGCTTTATTCAGCGCTTAATATCCTTAATACAGGTGAAAAGAATATCACGACTGTCGAGGATCCGGTCGAGTACAAGATCGAAGGCCTCACCCAGATGCAGACCCATGCTGAGATCGGCTTGACGTTTGCGATGGCGTTGCGCAGCATCTTGCGGCAAGACCCGGATATCGTCCTCGTCGGCGAGGTGCGTGATCTTGAGACGACCGAGATCGCGGTTCGCGCCGCGCTCACGGGACACCTTGTATTTGCTACTTTGCACACCAATGATGCCGCTGGGGCAGTCGCCCGTTTGCTAGAGATGGGCGCGGAACCCTACCTGATCGCCAGCAGCTTGCGTTGCGCCATGAGCCAGCGCTTGGTGCGTTGCGTTTGCCAACGATGCAAAGAGCCTTATGAGCCAGGGCCCGAGATTTTGGCCCGCTTGACTTTGCCGGGTCAAACCCTGCCTGCCGATACCAAGTTATGGCGCGGCAAAGGATGCCGCTATTGCTTTAACACGGGGTACCGTGGACGCAGCGTCATCAGCGAGCTTCTGCCCATCACGGACGCCATTCGCGAAAAAATCGTCTCCCGCTCACCCTCCGCCCAGATCGCCGCGGTGGCCAAAACCGAAGGCATGCAAACCATGTATTGGGATGGGGTGGACAAGATCTTGCGCGGGATCACCACGCTCGAAGAAGTTTTAGAAGTCACCGAGGATGAAGCGTGAGCCTAAGAGACGCGATCGTGAAGGCGTTAGGACAAGCCGAGGGCGGGCTCTCTGAAAACGAGATCTGCCAGGCGCTCAAGCTGCCCCGCCATCTCAAGGGCAAGGTCCATCGCGACTTGACCGAACTGCTTGAGCGCAAATTGGTGGCAAAAAATTCTAGGCATCGCTACAGCGTGGTGGCCCGCGCGAGCGCCCCACGCCGCGCGAGTGGGCAGGCGCTCGAGGGGATTTTTACCATGAGCGGGGGCGGGTCGAGCTTTATCCGTGGCGCGGACAACAAAGATTACTACGTCCCCGAGCATCGCCGACAGTGGGCCTTGCCCGATGACCGGGTTGAGTTTCGCCCTTTGCCGCCGCAAGCGGCACGACGCTCCTCGGGCAACGACGGCCCGCGCAAGCCCAAGCCGGGGGCCGAGGTGGTCCGTGTGCTCGCGCGTGGACGGCAACAGTGGGTGGGTCGCTACGCGCGCGAAGAGCGCCAAGATTTGGTGCGGGTGCCCTTGGGCGAGGTCGAGCTCGAGCTAGACGTGGCGGACGTGCCCCCATCCGTGCCCGTGGGTGAGTGGATCGTGGTTGGCGCGATGGGTCTGCCTGCCGTGGGCGGTGAGCCCTCCACTGCGCGTTTTGTAAGCCATCTGGGTGGCGATGGCGCTCCGCATTTGGACACGCTGGTCCTGATTAAAAAAGCGGGTTTGCGCGAAGAATTTGAGGCCGCCACCCTGGCAGAGACGATGGCGCTGTCGGGTGAGCCGCCTGAGCAAGCCAAGCAAGGCCGCTTGGACCTGCGCGATGGCATTGTCTTTACGATCGATGGGGCCGACGCTAAAGACTTTGATGACGCGGTCTCGTTGACACGCGTTGGCAAGGGTTGGCGCTTAGGGGTGCATATCGCCGATGTGTCGCACTATGTGCGTCCAGGCAGCGCGCTCGACAATGAAGCGTACGCCCGATCGACCAGCGTGTATTTGCCTGACCGTGTTTTGCCGATGTTGCCCGAGGCCTTGTCCAATGGCCTTTGTTCACTGAAGCCCGACGTGGATCGCTTGGCGCTCTCAGCGATCATCGAGCTTGATGCCCAGGGACATTTTGTTGGTTCCAGTTTCGCCGAGAGCGTGATCCGCAGTTGCCGTCGATTTACTTACGACGAGATCGAGCTTTGGTTTGAAGGCAAAGGACAGTTGCGCGAAGGGGAAGACTTAAAATTGGGGCCGACGCTGCGGGACATGCGCGAGCTGGCCTTGCTGCGCCGCACTTTACGCGCTGAACGGGGAGCGTTGGATTTTAATTTTCCTGAGACCAAGGTCGAGGTGGATGGCCAGGGCAAGCCAACGCGCCTCTACCGTCGCGATCGCTTTTTTACCCATCAGTTGATCGAAGAGTTTATGTTGGCCGCCAACGAGGCGGTTGCCAGCGCCTTGCGCAAACGTGATCTGCCCCTGCTTTACCGCGTGCACGAAAAGCCGGACGAAGAAAAAATGGCGCTGACCATGGTCCAATTGGCGCGTTTAAAGTTGGGAGCCCCACGCGGCTCAGCGTTGACGCCCAAGGACCTTCAAAAGATATTGGCGCGCGCGGCGGGGACCCCTAACGAACGCTTGGTCAACACCCTGCTCTTGCGCAGTCTGCGTCTGGCGCGCTACACCCCGGGTCACGATATGCATTTTGGCTTGGCCTTGGCCGATTATTGTCATTTCACCTCACCGATCCGGCGCTATCCCGATCTGGTGGTGCACCGCATGCTGCGCGCAGGGATCCTGCAGTCCAAGGGCACGGACGTGGTTAAGTCCATTGCGGGGGATTTGGTCATTGTCGGCGAGCACACGTCGACAATGGAACGGCGAGCGGAAGCCTGCGAGCGCGATTGTGTGAAGGCCAAGCAAGCGCGCTACATGATGGAACGCATTGGCGAAGAGTACGCCGCGACGGTCACGGGTGTCACGGGATTTGGCTTTTTTTGCGAGATCGACGATTTTCCGGTCGAAGGCATGGTGAGCCTATCGAGCCTGCCAGATTATTACGATTTTGATTCTGAGCAATATTGCCTGCTTTCGGCGGGTGGTAAAAAGAAGATTCAAATAGGCGATAAAGTTAGAATTAAGGTCAAAAGCGCTGATTGGGAGACTTTGAGGGTCGATTTTGTGCTTGTGAGCACTGCTGACTTGAGAAAACGCCCTATTTAGCCTATAATTTTTAGATGAGCTTCAAAATAGAACACCATGAACGTTGGCTAGCCTTTAGTTTGGCTGGTTTAGGGCTTTTCTTGTGGTGGGTCTATTTGTGGACGCTCTCGCCCGCTTTTCCGCCCAACGATTCACCTGAGACCATCACTGCGTGTCTGACTTTGGGCATTCAGCATCCGCCGGGCTACCCCTTGCACACGTTGCTGGGCCGGCTCTGCATCGTCCTTGTCAAGTTGGGCTCTCCCGCCTGGCGCATGAATCTATTTTCAGCATTCTTGGCTGTGGTCTCGGCACTCAGCATCGCGACATTGACTTGGCGTTTAACCGCGGGGCAGCCCCGACGCATCGCGTTGTTGGGGGCGTTGGGGTCAGGCCTGGCGTTCGGACTGTGGCGGATCACTTGGCAACAGGCCACCGAGGCCAAGGGTGGAATCTATCTTTTAAATATCGTCTTGTGTGTTTTGGCCTGGCATGCTGGTCTTAGTCTTTTGCGTGGGCCCAGTGTTCGAGCCGTCCGCGGTCTAGGTTTGTTGCTGGGGCTGGCATGGGCGCATCACTATTTGAGCGCGGCAGTCGGATTGTTGCCTGTGCTTGTGGTCGTTGCGCGGGCCCGGCAGCTGGGGCATTTAAAAAATAAAGATCTGGCGAGCGCCGTTGTTTTTGCGATTTTGGGATTGAGCCTCTACTTGTATCTGCCACTTCGGTCGCGGCTGTGGCCAGTTTTAGATCTGGGACATCCGGCGGATTGGCGTGGCTTTTGGTGGACCGTCCTGCGCAAAGGCTACACCCAAGCCAGCACCGGTGAGTGGGCCAGCGTGATGCTTGATCAAGCGCGGGTCGTGGGCTGGGGTCTTCTTGAGAATGGCGCGTGGATTGTCGCCTTGCTCGCGCCCCTGGGGGTGCTTTGGGCGTGGCGCCGCGAGCGGCTGGCGACTGCCCTTTGGACCAGCGCGGGTGCGCTCACCTTGGTGAGCGTGGTCGTGCTCAATCGCACACCCTGGGACAATCGCTGGTTGACTCAACTATTTATCTTGCCCGCAGTCGCTAGCGTTGCGATCGCGTTTGGCCTGGCTTTGGTGGCGATGGGTCGCTTTTGGCGTGGCGCCACGATGGCAACCTTCGTGATCGCACTCTTAGCGTCGTCGTTGCTTTATGCCAATGCCCCGTTCGCCCGCCGGGATGGTGTTTATCTTGGCTATGACTATGGGCGCGATCTGTCGCTGGCGTTACCTCGCGGCGCGCTCTATTTGGTCGAGGGCGATTTTCATCTGATGCCCCTGATCTATGTGCGCGAGGTTGAGGGTCGGCGCCGAGATGCCTTGCCAGCCTTGGTGGCTTTATTGGGCGAGCCATGGTATCGCGCGGTCTTAGAGCGACAGCGGCCAGGCTTGTTTGCAGGGCTGCCCTCGGGCGGCCTTGACGCTTGGATACCACGCTGGGCTGAGCGTGGTCCCGTGGCGCTGAGCGCGTTCAGCGAGATCGCGCGCCTTGATCCTAGCGGACCGTGGCGTATGTCCCAGCACGGTCTCGCGCGTGTTTTGACACGCCAGAGCATGGGTGCGGGATCAAGTGATCGTCGCGCGTGGCGCTTGCGTTTTTCGGACCGCCCTTGGTCCACCGTGGATCCGGTCGAGCGCCAATTACTACCGTGGTACATCATGGCGCTGGTTAATTCGGGCAATCAGGCCATGGGCGCGCGCCGGCCCGACCTGAGCGAAGCGGCCCATCGACTGGCGCTAGCCTTGCCCGGCGACAAGCCCGAGGCGGGCCTGCGCATGAATCTAGCCTTGGCGTTAGAAGCGCAAGGGCGCCGGGCCGAAGCGTTAGCGCAGGCCGAGCGCGGCCGAGAACATGATCCTAGCTTTTCACCGCTCGCCGCGCTCATCATCCGTTTAGAGAGCTCAATAAAATCAAGCGCCAGGCTTCAAGGCAAAGGAAAGACCCCGTGAGCATGAATAGAGAACCGAAAACTTCTTCAACCGAAACCGTCAGCAGCGTGGCCCAAGCCTCGTTGCCTTTGCTGGGCCGCTCAGCTGCCATGAAGCGTGTGTTGCATCTAGCGGCCAAAGTGGCGCCGACAGACATTGGTGTCCTGATCACGGGCGAGACCGGCACGGGCAAAGAACTGCTGGCGCGCGCCATCCACGCCTTGTCGCGGCGCGTGGACAAGCCCTTTGTCGCGGTCAACACTTCGGCGATCCCAGAGGCCTTGCAAGAAAGCGAGCTTTTTGGCCATCGCAAGGGTGCCTTCACGGACGCCAAGTCTGACCGGCGTGGGCTTTTTGAAGAAGCCAGTGGTGGCACATTGTTTTTAGACGAGATTGGGGACACGTCACTGTCTTTGCAAGTCAAGTTATTGCGCGCGCTCGAAAGTGGCAGCGTGCGTCGGGTGGGTGAGAGCGCCGAGCGCCCGGTCGATGTGCGCGTGATCGCCGCCACCAACCGGCTGTTGGGTGAGCTGGTCCAACGCGGCGAGTTTCGCGAAGATCTTTTCTTTCGATTGAACGTGGTGCATCTGCATCTGCCGCCCTTGCGCGAGCGCGCCGAAGATATCGAGATGCTCTTGCGCTCCAACCTTGAGCGTTGGTCACGACGCCACCAAAAACAAATAGCAGATTTTGAGCCCGAAGCGAAAGAAGCGCTCTTACATTATTTTTACCCCGGCAACATTCGTGAGCTCGAGAACATCATTCAGCACGCGGTCTTGATGTCCGAGGACGCCTTGCTGCGCTTGAAAGACTTGCCTCCGTACATGCAAGGCCGCCTTGGGCTGCCCGCGCCCAGCCGCGGTGGCGTGGTCGAAGTGCCCTCGCATTATGTCGAGCCGGCGCATGCGCTTGTGCCAAGCAATCCGGTTCTATCGCTGGACGATAGTTTTCAAACCTTGCAAGAGATGGAAAAACAATGGATCGAGGCGACTCTCTCCCGCCTGAAGCGAAACCAGTCGACCGCGGCCAAAAAACTTGGCGTCTCGCGTTCGACGCTGTGGCGAAAGATGAAGGACTATGGCATTCAGCCTTAGACATCGTATGCCAGCAACGCTGCTGGCGATCGCCTGCGCACTCTCGCCCCAAGGTCTGCTGGCCAAGCCGGTCCCGCCCGCGGCTTTGACCACACCCAGCGGCGTCACCTTGACGGTTCGCGCTCCGGGCAAGTTCACTTTGTATTGGGACGCCATCGACGCGGATGACTTGATCGGATACTCGGTCTGGGCTAAGCGCACGGGTGAAAAAGAGTTTACGCGCTTGAGCGTGCCCGTCAGCGTGGCGGGAGAAATACGCAAGATGCCCGTGACGACCGAGGCGCGTTTGGATCTAAAGCTAGGCGTGGGACGCGATATGGAATTTGTCGTGATGGGGGAGTACGAAGACGACAAACAGAGCCAGGCCAGTGTCGTGGCGTTCACCCGTCTGGCCACCAGCGCTGGCGGTGAAGCGGTGCTTGCTCCAGCCTTGGCAGGCGCTGTGCCCGCGCTGACGCCTGCGGTGCCAAGCTCCGTCAAACCCTTGCGGCCACTTTCCAAAGCGCTCGAAGACGAAGAGGTCGCACCCGACCCGGCCACGGTCGGCATGCCCGCGTTTTCGCCCTTGCTCACACCCGCGGGTAAACTGCGCACGCGCTTGGGATTGCATTTTGATTTTCAGCGCTACATCCGTACGGGACGGGATGCTTTTAGCAAGCTGAGCCTTTATGGCACGGGGATTGATCCTGCCAAGGTGGTCAATTACAACCGGATCGATGTGCGCACGATCTTCCGCGTGCCCTTGCGCGCGAGCTATGGGGTGGGTGAAGGGCTCGAGGTCTGGGTTGAGGGTGCCTACCACGCCGAAGACGTTTACATTGATGACTATTATATCGATGAGCAAAACTTTGATTTTATTCGGCGTATCAAGTTTGATAGCCAGGGCAACGTGCTTTATCTTTCCAATCCCAGCGCCACGGGCATCGGTGATATTAATTTTGGGGTGCGCACCCGGCTTTCACCTGACGTGCCATTGATCGTGGGCTTGCAAGGTAGCTATCCTAGCGGGGTCAGTCGTTTTAAAGCGGCGATTGATACTTTCTTGTTCAACGAGATCAATCAGACGGGCACGGGGGAAGGCGTTTCACGCTTTATGCTAGCGGTGAACTATGGCGAGAAGGCCACGCGTAGCGGACTCTCTCTTGAAGCGTCCTTCAAGCCTTCGAGCCTAGAACGGCATGTCAAAAAAGATCCGCTTTTTGGGGACATCGAGAACGTCTTGTCGCGAGGCGAAGAGCTCGCTTTAGGTGGTGGCTACACCTTTCCCTGGAAGGCAGGGGGAAAAAGCGGGGCCTTGGTCATCGGTCTGGTCGGGCGCACCGTCGCCGCGGCGCGCTGGACCGTCAATGGCGTGGATCTGATAAAGAATAGTTACCACCCCGTTCGGCAGAATAACTATTCTGCCAATATGGACGCGCGCTTTGTGCGGGATGATCAGCTAGAGATCTCGGCCGAGCTCTTTCAGGCCTTGGCCAGCGGTCTCGAAACGGGCGGGCGTGTTTACTATCGTATGCAGGTCTTTGGCGATACCCTTGGGATCGCCGGGACCTTCTTCTACTAGGCGCGCATGGATCCGATACGCCAACGGATGACACGCTGGAGCGGCCACATGCGTCGGGGTGCTCAGCTGGGCAGTGAGCGCGAGTACAGCGCGGCGCTGGCGTTGGTGCCAGAGCTGCCGTACCCCAAGGCCTATCTCATACGGACCTTGCGCGCTCTCGCGGATCTTTACATGCAGGGTGACCGTCCTGCGGACGCTGCGGCGCTGTTTCAACGCTTAGAGCAAGAGCTGCCGACGCCGACCAAGGGGTTTTGGTGCGATTACAGCGCCGCGCTCTTTGGGTCTGCCACGCAAAGCCTGATTCAGGGAAGGGTTGCCGAGGCCAATCAAGCATTGGCCAAAGTCTCGCGCATACGCGAGGGCTTGCCCGACTATGCGGTGTTGGGACAGACCTTGTTTCAAGGTTACACGGTGATCGCGACGCTCTTTGAGCGGGCGGGGGATTTTCTTCCCGCTGAGCTTTATTTTACGCGCGCGGCGGCGCAGGCCGGGCGTGGCGTGGACAGCGCTGAGCTGCTAAGTTTTTTCTTTAAGCAGGCGACGCGCGCGGCTGAATTAGGACAGCCCGCCCGTGCCGAGCGCATGCTAGAAATGGCTCGGGACGTGGCTGGCCAAGATCCCGCGCTGCTCTTGCGCGTGGCGGCGCAGGCCAATGCGTTGGCGCAGTCCACCTGGGATGGCAAGACCAATGCCCAGGCCACGCGCTATTTTTTGATCGCGGAGAGCCTTTGCGCCCCCCAGGGTGCCTTGCAAGGCCAGTTGGCCGATCAGTATTTGGCCTGGGGCATGCGGCATGTGGGCATGGCAGGACGCGTGTATTTAGAGAAAGCCCTGGATATCCGCCGGACTGTCTTTGGTGAGCAAGATCCACGGACACGCCAGACGCAAGACGCGCTCGACGCATTGGGTCAGCCGACGGGTGCCGAGGCTTGGAGCGCGTTTCGTGTCACGGTGCCTAAGCCTGCGGGTGTGTGGACTCAACCGCGCGACCGTGCGGTCCGCGTCAAGCGCTTGCAAAGACGCTTGGCTTTGGTTGCGCATCCCGACCATGCCAACGGCGAGGCGGACTCGGTGCTACGCAACGAGCTGATGCGCAAGGTCAACGAAGCCGCGTCACGCCAAGATCTTATTGCGCTGACGCAATTGGCCAAAGAAATACGAAACCGCCTGTCCCATCGTGGCTCACTGTGACGACACGCAAGGGCACGCTCGCCGACCTTATCGCGTTACGCTGCCCTGCTTGTGGGCGCGGCAAGTTCTGGGTCCGTGGTTTTCGCACCGCCAGGTCCTGTGACGTGTGCGGCTTGCTCTTTGAGAAAGAGGCTGGATTTTATGCTGGTGCGATCTATCCGTCTTATTTTTTGGGCGCAGTCTTGGGTGCTTTGATCGTGGGCTTGGCCTGGTTGGCGGGGTCGCCTTGGCGTCTTACTGTTCTCTTGGTGGTCCTGGGGGTTGGCATGGCGTCACCGCTCTTGATCGCCTATGGACGTTTGATCTTTATCAATGCCGATCGGCGTTTTTTTGGGGATGAGGGATAACGCGTGCCTTTTGCGGTAGCACTTTATATGGACGACGCGACCGAGACCCTGATCCATGGGGTGTGGGAACGCTTAGCCATGCGGGGCGCGGATCTGCAGCTAAAGCGCGGTGGACGGCCCCATGTCGCGCTCAGCGTCTTTGATGACTGTGACGCGGGCGATGTGGCTGTGGGTATACGCCAGTTCTCGTTAGAACAAACACCGCTCGAGGCTCGCTTTGAGCATTTAGGGACCTATGGCGGCAGTGAGGGCATCCTCTTTTTGGTGCCGGTGGTCTCGCCGCGCTTCTTCTTGTTGCATTCCAACGTCTTCAAGATACTCAATCCGCTGATCAGTGGGCTTAAGGACGGTTGTCGTCCTAATCGCTACGTGCCCCATTGCACGATCGCGCATGGTTTGGACAAAGAGACCCTATCCAAGACAGTTGCTCTATTTTCGAACAAGGCTCTGCCGATTGTTGGCACTTTTAATCGCATTGGCTTGGTTGATCTAGCGACCAATCAAGACCGTTGTTTGTATCCATTTTCCAAGCAAATACTCCCACATTAGTGTTGGTACAGCGCGCGCTGTATGCTTATAAAGCCAAAATATGCTCTATTTTAAATCAATTATTTTAAAGAAACTAAGCCAAACCCACGCCAAAACTAAATATACCTATAAATAAAGACTTTTATGCAGAAGCGCGGCTTGGCACGCGGCTTGCTCTATATATCGTCACGAAGCTCAGAAAAACTGGGCCAATCAAGGAGGATATTATGGGTAAAGTCATTGGGATCGACTTAGGGACCACCAATTCGTGCGTGGCGGTGATGGAGGGCGGTGAGCCCAAGGTCATCTCTAACGCCGAAGGTGCCCGCACAACACCGTCTGTGGTTGGTTTTACCAAGGATGGCTCACGTTTGGTTGGCCAGGCCGCCAAAAGACAAGCGGTCACTAACCCAGAGAACACGGTCTACTCTTCTAAGCGTTTCATGGGTCGGCGTTTTGCCGAAGTGAGCGAAGAAGGCAAGCGCGTCCCTTTTAAAGTGGTTGCCGCCGACAATGGCGACGCCAACATCGACGTCAAGGACCGGCGTTATTCGCCACCCGAGATCTCGGCGATCATCCTTCAAAAACTCAAGGCCGATGCTGAGGCGTACCTTGGCGAAGCGGTGACGCAAGCGGTGATCACGGTTCCCGCCTATTTTAACGATAGCCAGCGCCAGGCGACCAAAGACGCGGGCAAGATCGCGGGCCTTGAAGTTTTGCGCATCATCAACGAGCCCACGGCCGCGGCACTGGCCTATGGCTTGGACAAAAAAGAAAAGAACGAGAAGATCGCGGTCTACGATCTGGGTGGTGGCACGTTTGACGTCAGCATCTTAGAGATCGGCGACGGCGTCTTTGAGGTACGCAGCACCAACGGCGACACGCATCTGGGTGGCGATGACTTTGACGATGTCATCATCGGATGGTTGGTGGATGACTTTAAAAAGACCGAGGGCATCGATTTAGGCAAGGACCGCATGGCGCTACAACGCCTTAAAGAAGCGGCCGAAAAAGCGAAGATCGAGCTCTCGAGCGCGACCAGCACCGATATCAACCTGCCCTTTATCACGGCGGATGCGACAGGCCCTAAGCACATGAACATGAGCCTGACCCGCGCCAAGCTGGAACAATTGGTCGCGCCTTTGATCGAACGCAGCAAGGCGCCTTGCTTGCAGGCTCTTAAAGACGCTGGCATGAGCACGGGCCAGATCGACGAAGTGGTCTTGGTCGGCGGCATGACGCGTATGCCCGCGGTGCAAGCCTTGGTCAAAGAGCTTTTTGGCAAAGAGCCGCACAAGGGTGTTAATCCAGACGAAGTCGTGGCGATCGGCGCGGGCATTCAAGGTGGCGTGCTCAAAGGCGACGTGAAAGATGTCTTGCTCTTGGATGTGACGCCCCTCTCGTTGGGCATCGAGACCGAGGGCTCTGTTTTCACCAAGCTGATCGAGCGCAACACGACCATCCCGACGCGCAAGTCACAGACTTTCTCAACCGCGGCCGACAATCAACCCAGTGTTGAGGTGCATGTCTTGCAAGGCGAGCGCGCCATGGCTCGCGACAACAAGACCATCGGTCGCTTTTTGTTAGAAGGCATCTTGCCCGCGTCTCGGGGCGTGCCGCAGGTCGAAGTCACTTTTGACATCGACGCCAATGGCATCTTGTCGGTCAGCGCCAAAGATTTAGGCACAGGCAAAGAACAAAAGATCACCATCACGGCTTCGTCGGGATTGGCCAAAGAAGAAGTCGAGCGCTTGGTCGAAGAAGCGAAGCGCAACGAGGTTCAAGATAAACAAAAGCGTGATCTGGCCGAACTGCACAATCACGCCGAAGGGCTGGCCCATAGCGCGGACAAAGCTCTCAAGGATCTGGGCGAGAAGGCGCCTGCGGACAAGAAAAAAGAGATCGAAGACAGTGTCGTTGCCTTGCGCGAAGAGCTCAAGAAGACGGACAACGAAGCCGAGCTAAAGAAACAATCCGAGGCTCTGGCCGAGAAGCTTTCCGCGTTAAGCGCTGAAGCCTATAAGAACGCGGGCGAAGCGGGCGCGGCCGGCGAGCCTGGCGCAGCAGAGGCACCTAAAGAAGGCAAGGTCGTGGACGCCGATTTTGAAGTCGTCGACGAGAAGAAGAATCCATAACACACCCCAAGGAGGAACAGAACGTATGAAACTGCGACCCTTAAATGACAAGTTGATCGTCAAGCCTTTGAAGGCCGAAGAGACGACCAAGAGTGGCCTGATCATCCCTGATTCGGCCAAAGAAAAGCCGCAAGAAGCCGAAGTCATTGCCGTGGGCCCGGGCAAGGTCAACGAGACCACGGGTGTGCGTAATCCCATCGACATCAAGATCGGCGAAAAGGTGCTCTATTCCAAGTATTCGGGCAACGAATTCAAGCTCGATGGAGAAGAAGTGCTGATGCTAGACGAAGCGGACGTGCTCGCGGTCATCGAAAAATAATATCCTACGACGTGGTTCCGCAAGGGCCGGTTTCAACCGGTCCCTGAATCAAAGCTCAAAACGCAGCAAGGCGGGTTATCCACCCACCCCTGCAACGCAAAATATCACCCACCACCAACGAGGTTTTTTTCATGGCTAAGATGATGAAATTTCATGACGACGCCCGGCGCGCGATCCAACGCGGCGTCAACAAGCTGGCCGACGCGGTCAGTGTGACCATGGGCCCCAAGGGCCGCAACGTGGTCTTGGACAAAAAGTACGGCTCACCCACGATCATCAATGACGGTGTCACCATCGCCAAAGAGATCGATCTCGAAGATCCCTTCGAGAACATGGGCGCTCAGTTGGTCAAAGAAGTCGCTTCGAAGACCAGCGACGTGGCCGGCGACGGCACCACGACCGCGACGGTGCTCGCGCGCGCGATCTACAACGAAGGCTTGCGCAATGTCACCGCGGGATCCAATCCCATGGGACTGAAGCGTGGCATCGAAAAGGCCGTTGAGGCTGTGGTCGAAGAGCTCAAGAAAAACAGCAAGTCGATCAAGGATGGCGCCGAAACCGCGCAGGTCGCTTGCATCTCAGCTAACAATGACAAAGTCATCGGTGACATGATCGCCAATGCCTTTGCCAAAGTGGGCGGATCCGATGGCGTCATCACGGTCGAAGAGGCCAAGGGCATCGAGACC
>JANLXT010000319.1:0-2270 GCA_031365225.1 candidate division FCPU426 bacterium | reverse complement strand
CGAGGACCGGGAGCGGGTCGCTATTGGCTAGGCCCGCTAAGATGACAGGTGGCCACGAGAAGAGAGGCAAGACGCTTCCGATTGCTAGAGAACTTAGCCCGTACTGTTTAAAAAAGTCGCGGGCGTGCTGCCAGCTATTCTCTGCGCCCAATGCTTTGTTCATCTCGGATAGGTCATTTAAAAAACTGCCGCCCGTTTCTCGGACGAGCAAAAAGAGAACAAAGGCTCCTAGGGCACCACCAAGACCGCCTGCCACCCAAGTTCGTTTCCAAGACTTAGGGTTAGACAACACGGCGAGAATCACGACAACGTCCGCCGGTAGCACCACGAGGATGGCGTCTAGAGCCACCATGGTGCCGATAAAGAAGGGGAACCATGCGCTGTGCTGATTGAGATCAGCCCAGCGGAACCAGGCCCGCTTGGCTTGACTCCAGACGCCAAGAATGAGGGCCGCGAGGCGGTCTAAGATGCCAGCTTCTATTTTTTTGAGTGGCGTTTTGTCGGGTGTAGGCAACGGTTGATCGCAGAGAGGGTTTGTTCAGATGGACCAAGACTCTATCAAAGCCGCGCCCCAGGGGCAAGTGCCCCTCGCGCCTGCGAGCATGGTCGGGCCCCTTAAATTGGAGCTCCGGCAAGGCTGTCTAGATAAGGCGGTCACAGGCGGGCTTGAAGCCTTTGTCCGACGCTGGCAGCCACAGGTCGCGGTCAGGTTAGCGGGCTACTCGAGCCTGACGGCCGACCAACGTCAGCCTTTGGTGCGGGCACTATTGACAGAGATGGAAGGCGCACCGCTGGTAACCGCAAAGCTTGCCAAGGTCGCTAACCCCAAAGCGCAAGGCCCTGTCGTGGCGGCAAGTCCAGTGCTCAGCGCCGACCTGCCTTTGATACGCTTACCCGGCCTTGGCCCTAAACGGGTCGAAGCCCTCCGTGGGCTAGGTCTGCGTAGCGTGCGCGACGCACTACACCATTATCCTCGGGCTTGGTCAGATCGTAGCAAGCTCTTACCTATCGCCGATCTGCGCGAAGGGCAGCTGGCAACGGTGCAAGGCCTGGTTCTTAGTGCGTCCAATTTTCGTACGCGCAATCGTTTGACTATCACCGAAGTCGCTATTCAGGACGATTCAGGCACGTTATTTATTGTCTATTTTAACCAGCCCTATCAACAAAAACGATTTAAGTTGGGCGACACGGTGCTCTTGGCCGGTGTACCTAGCAAGGGCAGGCGAGGAGCGTCCCTGCAGATGCAAAATCCCGAGGCGGAAGTTCTGCCCGCAGGCGAGTCGATGGCTGTACACACTGGCCGTATCGTGCCCCTCTATGCTTTGGGTGGGGAGATCAGCCAGCGCATTTTTCGAGGGGCGCTTTGGGCTGCGCTACCCGCGGCGGCCACCGACACTGAATCGTTGCCGGCAGACTTGCGCGAGCGTTTGGGCCTTGAGACGCTGGCCATCGCCTTACCTCAGTTGCATTTTCCGAATGACTTTGCCGCGCTTGAACGCGCGAAGCGGCGTCTTGTTTTTGACGAGTTTTTTTTGTTGGCACTGGCGCTTGAGCAGCGCAAGCGGGCGGCTTTAAAAGAGAAGGCGCCCGCTTTGCATGGGGATGGGCCCATTGAAAAAAGCTTCCGAGTGGCCCTGCCCTTTGAGCTCACGGGCGCCCAAGCCAGAGTCTGGACCGAGATAGAGTCCGACCTGCTGCGACCCGTGCCCATGCAACGCCTGATTCAAGGAGACGTGGGCAGTGGCAAGACAGTGTTGGCGGCCCTGGCAGCCGCACGCGCGTTGGATAACGGCTTGCAGGCAGCCGTCATGGCGCCGACAGAGATACTGGCGGATCAGCATTTAAAGAACTTTAAGGCTTGGCTCGAGCCGCTTGGAGTTGAGGTTTTGCGCTTAGCACAGGGACAAAAGCTCGCCGAGCGCAGAGAGGTGCTAGCGCATCTGGCGAGTGTTAAGCCACTTGTGGTCATTGGTACCCAAGCGCTTATCCAAGAAGGCGTTGAGTTTGGAGCGTTAGGCTTGGTCGTGGTGGATGAGCAGCATCGCTTTGGCGTGCTTCAACGCCTTCGTCTGTCAAAGAAAGCAGCAGGCCGGCCGCATGTGCTCGTGATGACCGCTACCCCTATTCCGCGTACATTAGCCATGACAGCCTATGGTGATCTAGATGTGAGCGCGGTGGATGAGTTGCCGCCAGGACGTACGCCCGTTGCAACGCGGTGGCTGGCGAGCAAAAAGAGAAAAGAGGCTTTTGAGGCGGTGCGCAAGCAGGTG
>JANLXT010000237.1:0-1817 GCA_031365225.1 candidate division FCPU426 bacterium | reverse complement strand
TTGCCCGCCCTAACCCACTGATGCGGGGTAGAGCAGCCTGGTAGCTCGCTGGACTCATTATCCAGAGGTCGATGGGTTCAAATCCCTCTCCCGCTACTTACGACCAACCGTCACGGCGGTCGGTCTTCGGAGACAGACGCGTAAGTCGCCACGTGCGGTGCCTCTTCTCCTTTTCGTTTATGACCGCCAGTTGCTCTCTTGGGGCGACCGACAGGGGTGCCAGTCGCACTACCCACTTCGGCATGGCGGTCACCTTTCCCTGGTTCCTAACGGAGCGCCGGGGTTATCTTGGGTCGCCCTTGCAGGAGGGCAGGTAAGAGGCTAACGGTCACGTGGTCCGCCCCCCTTTTTTAATTAGGCTTAGCAATGAGCCCGCAAGTCACCACCGTGGCGCGGGGCGAAGCCGCTTCCCTCCTTAACCTGCGTCCCTAACGGGCTCGCGGGTTTTTTCGTTTGCGCAGTTGCGTGGGGTGTTCTCGCGCAAATGAATCCGAGGTCCCTGACTCACGAGTGGGGCTTCAGTCTTAAGGGCTCATGTACGAGGTCTTAAGCCCTTACAGCATTCATATATGAGTGCTTAGGATAAAAGTAATGGATGATGACAGAGAGCCGACTATGGAGTCACTGCTCAACCAAGACCTCCCCCGTAGGGGTAGAGGACGCCCGAAGGGCTCAAAGAATCGTGGCGGCGTAACAGAGCCACCAAATGTAATGGTGCCGCGTAATGTCCCGCCAGGCCTTGAGGCCTTCGACGACTACCGCGCCGCTGACCCGCTGACTCTGGTAGCCAGGCATTACGCTATGGTGGACTGGCAGCAGCAAGCCCTTCGTCAGGAGATGAAGATTGGTCTCGGGGCAAAGCAAGGTGTCCGCGCTGATGCCGAGTGCGGCCTCAAGCTTGTGGACATCGGCAATGCGCTGATGAAGACCATGGCCGGTCACAAGGCGGCGCTCGCGCTAGCCGAAGAGATCGGCAAGAACAAGACCCCCGAGCAGCTGCTGGAGATTGCAATCTCTCGAATCATGGGACAAGACCTCCCGACGATTGAGGCAATCATCAAGCGGCTCCGCATCTACCGTAACGCCATTGCCCCGACCACCAAGCGTGAGTCGAAGCGCATGGGCGACGGTGCCCCGTCATTGTCTGCGATGGGCAACCTGACGGCGCTGGAAGCAGAATGAGGGTTCGTTCTGCGGAGACTAAGGCTTATCAGCTTGCCTATAGTAGACGACTGGACCGCAAAGAGGTAAGAGTTGAGCACGGGCGTAAGAAGCGCGCGGCTGACCTCGCTTTCCTTGCCGGCCTTAAAAACAAACCTTGTATGGATTGTGGCAATAGGTATCCGTCGGTCTGCATGGATTTTGACCACAGGCCAGGCACGGACAAATTGGCTAATGTAAGTCGCCTTAGGCATAACGCTTCTCGCACAGCTTTGCTGGCGGAGGTTGCCAAGTGTGATTTGGTTTGCGCTAACTGTCATCGTATTAGAACGGCGCTAAGGATTACGGATGCTGTTTGATACACCCACTGCGGACGAGTACTCTCTTGTTTTTGATTCGTGGGCTAGGTCTTGGCACAAGAGCCCTTGGGCCGGTTGTATTCGCAATTGCGACTATGACACGGTTTCGCGCGCGTGTATCACCGAAATTGTTGACAGGCCGGGTACCCGCGTCGTCGTCATGTACACCACGGTCCTGAAGGACGGCGTATCACTCCAGTTCGCCCGGGGCTTTTGCTGGACGAGCTGCTCGCGTCAATCACGGACGAGAACCGCCACGACGAAACCGATTGGGGAATCCACGCCGGCGGTGAGGCC
>JANLXT010000175.1:0-12004 GCA_031365225.1 candidate division FCPU426 bacterium | reverse complement strand
CAATCCGTTCAACCATAAACTAAAACGACCGCCCAAGCAAAGGGCGGTCGTGTTAGCGGTCTCATAGTGCGGAACGTCTATTCTAGTGAGCCAGCGATATTTTCGGGCTGGTCCGAATACGAAGTGGGGTCCACCAGTAATTTACGTGGCTTATTGTGCACCGCGGGACCCAAGATCCCTTCCGCTTCCATCTTGTCGATCAAGCGCGCCGCCTTACCAAAACCCATGCCCAGCTTACGTTGCAAGACCGACGTCGAACCCTGGCCCGCTTGCAAGACCACGCGCAACGCTTGGTTGTAAAGCTCTTCGTCCACGTCTGAAAAGTTGCCGGCTTTGTCAGAGCCACCCGTGCTAGGTTCTGCAAGATTCTCAAAACGCGGATCAAAAACCGCTTCCGCCTGTCGACTGACGTGGGCCACCACTTTAGCCACCTCGGTTCCGCTCACAAAACAACCTTGAACGCGCACGGGCTTGCTAACGTTGAAGGGATTGTAAAGCATGTCGCCCTTGCCCAAGAGGGCCTCGGCGCCGTTGCCGTCTAAAATTGTGCGCGAGTCCACTTTGGACGAGACCTGAAACGCGATACGGCTAGGCAAGTTGGCTTTGATGACGCCCGTGATAACGTCCACGCTGGGTCGCTGGGTCGCGATGACCATGTGAATGCCCACGCCGCGCGCCATCTGTGTCAGGCGCGCGATGCTGCTCTCAACTTCATTGGCGCTGACCATCATCAGGTCAGCCAGTTCGTCAACGATCACGACGATGTAAGGCAAACGCGCGTGCTTGTAGGTTTCTTTAGGGATGGCCGCTAGCTCCTCAGGCGTCAGCTCGGGGCTCGCTTCGCGGTCCCGATCGCGTTCCGCCACCCACTCGTTGTAGTCATCGATCTTGCGCATGCCGGCTGCCGCCAAGCGTCGGTACCGATCTTCCATCTCTAAGACCACAATGCGTAGGGCGGCAGTGGCTTCTTTGGGGTCGGTGACAACCCGGCGAATCAGATGGGGGATGCCTTCATAGGGGGTCAACTCGACGCGCTTGGGATCAATCATCAACATCTTGACCTCGTCCGGCGCGGCACGAAGCAGGATCGAGGTGATGATGACATTCAAACAGACAGACTTGCCTGAACCCGTCGATCCCGCGACCATCAAGTGGGGCATCTCAGCCAAATTGGCAAAGATCATGCTGCCACCAATATCTTTGCCGACCGCGAAGATCAATTTGTGGGCCGACTTTTGAAACTCTTCGGTGTCAACAAGCTCGCGCATCGACACAGGCGACGGCTTGGCATTGGGGATCTCGATGCCCAGCGTTCCCTTGCCGGGAATGGGACCCTCGATACGCACCGAGCTGGCTTTGGCGCCCAGGGCGATATCATCTGCCAGACTGACCACGCGTGACATCTTGACACCCGGACCAAGCGCGATCTCGTAGCGCGTGACGGTGGGGCCGGCGCAAACCTCAACCACTTTGGCAGCTAAGTCAAAATTGGCTAGGACCTTCTCGAGATTGGCAGAGACGGCCTCGTAATCTTTAGGCGCAGCCACGGCGGCCCCGCCTGGTTTCAACAGCTCAACGGATGGCAAGACATAATTTTCGAGCTTGCTGGTGCGCTCTTCATCCGCCTCGGCGGTGATGGCCTCGGTCGAAGCGCTGGTGTTGACCCGCGGGCCCGCCTGACTGACTTTGACTTTTGAGCGTGTCTTTAAGAAAGCGTCGATGGCGGCGCTTTTTTCGACTGGCGTCGCCAAGCGCTGAGGACCTTCATCGCTACCCTCCGCCTCTTCGATCACGCTGGTCTCGTCGATGGCTTGCGACCGCGCGCGCCGGTTTGCGCGAGGCGCTTCTTCGGCCACCGCTTCATGGGTCTCGGTGTCATCCGCATTTTCGCTTTGTGCTGCCTTGGCCAGGGCCCGCATCTCACGGCGCACTTGCCAGCCTTGATAGCCGATCTTGGCGCGCTCGTAGGCCCCCAAGATCACGCCCTTGACCAAGCCTTCTTGCTCTAAGAGGTACATGGCCACGGCCAAAAATGCCACACAGGCGATCACCGTGCCAAAAGGTGCCAACACGTTTAGCATCGCGTTGCCCGCCACCCGGCCCAACAAACCACCCCAATAGAGCCCATCCGCCACGCCACCCTTGACGCGCTCGCCAAAAGTAAGATTCAAAAGACAAACCACGCTCAAGCAGATAAGCGACCAACCCAGCGCTTTGATGCTCGGTGCGTGGATCTCTTTTTTTTGTATGCCGTGCACGCCAACAAACAGCATGCCTGCGGGGACCAAGACACAACTCAAACCCAAAAATCCGAAACACAATCTAAAAAGATGCGTGCCAGCCACGCCCAAAAGATTGGGTTCGCGCGGGACCAGGGCGGCCAGCACGGCCAAGCCGCCCATCAGCCACAGAAAGCCGCTTAGCTCTTGGCGACGGTCCTGGGCCAACTCGAGTGTCGCTTCCCAGGCTTGGGTCACCCAGCCATTATTTCGCGCGCGGGTCTTTTGTTTTCTTTTGATCGCCATGTCAGCTCTTGATGAGAGAAAGTCGGGTTTAGATCTCTACGACCGCGGGCAGGATCACCGGACGGCCTTGGGTGCGGCGTTTAAAAAATCTTTTTAGGGTCGAGGTCATGATCTCGCGCGCGGCCTCGAAATCTAGCCCCGCTTCGCGTTGGCGCTCGGTCAGCACTTGACGCACGATCTGGGTAGCTTCAATCAGTACCTGTTCTTGCGACTCTTTCATCAACAAGCCACGCGCCATGATCTCGGGTCCAGCGATGATCTCTCCGTTTGAACGCGAAAGGGTCAGGACCGCCACGACGATGCCATCCTCGTTCAAGTGACGACGGTCCCGCAGGACGAGACCCCACTCTTCGCCCACGCTGAGCCCATCGACCAGGATCTCACCCGCGCTGACGCGACCATCCACGCGCGCGCTATGCCCATCAAAGGTCCAGCGTTGGCCGTTTTCAAGCAGATAAACCGCGCCCTGCGGCAGGCCTAATTCCCAGGCCAACTCGCGATGCACCACTTGATGGCGGTACTCGCCGTGTCCGGGTAGCAAGTAGCGCGGGCGCAAAAGGGCAAGCATCTCGGCAAGATCCTCGCGGGCGCCGTGCCCACTGGAGTGCACCTTCTCTTGCCGCTGGGTGACCACCTGGGCCCCGCGCCGATAAAAATGATTGATCATGTTGCCGATGACGCGCTCGTTGCCTGGGATGGCGCGCGCCGAATAGACCAGCAGATCGCCTTCGACCACTTTGACATCGGTGTGGGTGCCGTCAGCCATGCGCGCCAGCCCCGAGCGTGGCTCCCCTTGACTGCCCGTGCTGACCAGCACGGTCTTGGCCGGGTCCATGCGCAGCACGTCGTTGAGATCCAGCCACACGCCCTTGGGTGGCTTGAGCAAGCCAAGCTCATCCGCCAAACCCATGTTGCCGTTCATGCTGCGTCCCAACGTGGCAACTTTACGTCCCACGCTGGCGGCGACTTCTAACACTTGTTGAAATCGGTGCACATGGCTAGCAAAACTTGTCGTGATGATGCGACGCTTGGCGCCGGCAAACACTTTCTCAAGCGCCGGACGCACACTGCGCTCGCCAGGCGTGCGCCCAGGATTCTCGACATTGGTGCTGTCGCTGATCAACGCCAGGACGCCGCGGTCACCCAGCGCCTTGAGCACGGTCGTGTCGATCTTGCGGCCGTCCACGGGATCACTATCAAACTTAAAGTCGCCGCTATGCACGATCAAGCCCAGCGGGGTGTCGATGATCAGACCGACGCCATCCACCGTGGAATGACACACCGTAAAACAACCAACGTGAAATGGCCCCAGCGCGATCTTGTCGCCAGGTTCCATCTCAACCAAACGACAGCGCCCTAGAACGCCATGCTCTTCGAGCCGTCCTTTGGCCAACGCCAACGTAAAGCGTGTGCCAATGATCGGCAATTCAAAATCGCGCAGCAAGAACGCCAGCGCGCCAATGTGATCTTCGTGCCCGTGCGTCAGCACGACGGCCAAGGGTGGCTTAGGCAACTCCCTGAGCGCCGTAAAGTCCGGCACAATCAGATCGATCCCAGGGAATTCCTCCGCGTTGGGGAACCGCAACCCGCAGTCGATCAGAATGGACTCGCCACCAAACTGCAAGAGCGAGCAGTTCTTACCGATCTCTCCCATACCCCCCAAAGGGGTAAAGACCAACACATTCTCTTTAATCGGCGCGTTAGACACTATTTCAGGCGAAACACCCCGCAGGCGCTCTCGCACCCTCTGGCCAGGCTGGACTTCCAAACACACCTCATTTGGGTCGTATTGACCCTTGTGAATATTAGCTTTTTGAGACTTGCGGGATTATAACACACAGGCAACGTTCAAAGAACAAAAACCAAGCTTGCGATGTGCTGAAATAGTATTTGAAATAAATGATTTTTAATATTAATGAGCTAATAACAAATTGTTTACATCCTGTAGATAACTTTCGAAGAATACCAAATCTCAATCCAAAAGAATCCCTTTTTCTTGAAAGGCAATCACCGTTGCAGGTCTATTTGAATATCCCCTATTTCTTTTTCCACTAAAATCCACATCTACACTTTTAGCATCAATCGGAGCAATATGAAGTTTATCAATCGATTCTACCGTGCATGACAATATCAATTCTGCAACTGCCGCCAATTTTGCGTAGGCCATCGACTCAACGCTTATACCCGCTACTCTAGCCACTCGAACTAAAACCGAGTCCTCGACGTCACCTATTCCACCATTACGTCTGATAAAGACCTCGCGTGTCACATCATTTATATCGACACCAGAACTCGGTGGTGGAGGAAATTGATTCAAAAGTATTCTACGCGCACGCATTTTCGCTAACTCATCTGCCGACATCCCACCAAGATTAACCTCCATGCCACAAGAAATATCTCTAAGCTCTAAATTTATATTTGTCGTCTGCATTCCACGCCGTACTTCACTGGCAAACTCTTTGACGGAGCCCATTTTGCATGAAAGTCCGTAACTAACTATAACTTCATTTCCAATTTCTCCAATTTTCTGCAACACAGAAACACCATCTGTCATAGTTTCAATACTAATTGAAAGCATCGATCCACTTTGCTTCACACTTTCATAAGTTCCGTAAAAAGCGCCTCCTTCCTTTCCTTGCAGTAACACATCGTTCAAAGGATGAGGCGTGAATCCAACAGAATCACTTTTACCTCCTGTGCTATTTTCCTCCGCCAACCGTCTCACACTACCCACCGGAGGCGGAACGCTCAATGGTTGCTGAGTAAGCCGACGATAAAGTTTGTCGTACTCGGCATCAAGACAATAACGTGTATAGGGTTTCAGATTCATTGGCACATACACCAAATCCGCCGAATCAAAAATAATCGGAATAATTTTTTCGTTCAGCCCACCATTGTCGAAGATCTCTTGCGTGATTAACTGATCTTCTGCTCGAGCACCAAGACCTTCAACGATTTTACCTGTTTGATTTATTTTGTCATAATAACCCTTTGTGTATACGACCAATACATAATCGGAATTTTGAATTCGTCCCAACATCCATCGAGGCCATCCTTCAGGCGGACTTTCCATCCACTGATCCATCATTGCATCCACGCCTTCAGCTCGAAGGCGAATAGAAAAATCTAAAATACGTCTCTTGTGTTCTTGAGAATCATGCGAATAGCTAATGAAAACAGATGTCATTGCTCCCCCTTTTTTTATGAGATCGTCAAAATTTTACTTATGAAATTCATATTTAACTTGGAGAGCTGATACTGTTAAGCAAATCGCCTACCGAGTCAAAATTCTCCGCATTCTCTATCCACCGCCGACCATCCCATTCTTCATACCCGTATGCCCCTACGTAATGGGCTGGTTCGATTTGTCCGTGTTGCCCTGTTTCGCGATTTAATTTCCTGCGCTTTACGATTCGAATAAAACGATTAGTGTCGCCTGAATAAACACTAACGATATTTCCAATGGGCTCATTTTCGATGTAATCCATCATCACTAACCCCTCTAATTTAATTGATAACCTATGAACCTAGTATTCTCTCTAAAAAAAATCATCTTCCCACCCGCGCCACATAGACTCCTAAACACCGATCGGATACCACTCGCCTGCTTCAGCACCGAGCCTTGTGATGTTATCTTCGGGTTTCTATTTTAAACGCGTACCCATAATAGCCTGCTTCACCTTCGCGGTTATCTTCGTTTTCATGTAGCGATTAAATGCCGTGGAATAGGAATCGGATATTTCTACCTTAAATACGTCCTCGTATAAAACCCTGTAATTCTTTTCCCATTTGCCGTAAGCGTCATAACAATAAATGCAAAATGCTTTCGCTTCGGTGGCAGTAATGGGCCCTATGTAGAGAGCAGTGGTCTTATCCCTGAACTGCACCTCAACGACTGGCCAAATTTTTCGTTGCCGACACTCCTCGATTAAGTGTTGGACGCTTTTAATCTTTGAAAACCACCGAGAGTCTTTGGGCTTCGTTATTTGGCCAGCCATCACCAACAGCTTATAGAGAAGCGTCGCGTTCTTTTTTTCAACAACACTCTTTATTTGAGAAAGCGGAAATAAAGCAAAGCCATCTAGCCTTAAATCATCATCAACACGAACCAAAACAGCTTCGTCGGTAACGACCAACACCTGCCCGCGATATTTATCGCCGTCAGGGTGCCGGGTGACTAATTGCACAATCTTCGTTTGTCCGCAAAGGCGCTTCAATTTAACTGCGATTTTATTCATCCCCTTACCTTTCTAACTATCTACCCACCCGCGCCACATACACACCCAAGCACCGATCCGACACCACCTCGTATCCGCCGGCCTCGAGCTTTGCTTCGGCTTCTGGATGCGTGATGCCGGACTGCAACCAGATGATTTTGGCTCGCTTCTCTTTGGGCAGCGCCAGCAGCTCGTCGGCTAAGGCGGGTATGGCGTCGGGGCGTCTGAAGACATCGATGACATCGGGGACGATGGGGAGTGAAGCGAGATCGGGATAAGATTTTTCTCCCAAGGCTTCGCTGATCATCGGGTTCACCGGGATCACCTTGATGCCGCGGGCTTGAAGCATCTGCGGGATCTCGTAGCTAGCGCGTCCGGGTTTGCTGCCGTCGGTCATGCCGACGACGGCGACGGTTTGGACGGTGCGGGCGATCTGTTGGGATTGATTGTCGTCGAGAGGCATTGTCGGCTCCTAGGCGCGCTGGACCCAGTACCAGCCAGCTTGCGCGCGTAATGTCTTACCACCCGCGGCTTGGACCGCGGCTTGAATGCGCGTGGGATCCGCGCCGTTCATATGAACTTCGACATCGACCAAGGCGTTTTTGCCGTAACGTAAACGCCGGTAGAGCCGTAACAAAAACTTAGGTGTTAGGCGCTTAAGGCCGCCACGCAAGGGCACGTCTTCAGGTTTTTCTGGCAATTGAAAAACCGCCAAACCTTCTGGCCCCAAGACACGGACAAACTCGGCGATATAGGCCAACGCCAGATCCGGTGGCAAATGCTGCAACACGATGTTGCTATATAAAAAGTCGAGGCTACCACTTGGTTGAAAGCTAAGGTCAGGTAATTCGTTCAAAACCCATTGCAGCTTGCCACCACTCTTGTCATAGCCACGGGCCCTCAAGAGCATGCTGGGCGCCACATCCACGCCGATCACATGCTCAAAACGGGTGGCCAACGCTTGGCTCAAACGCCCCACACCACAACCAAAATCGAGAGCTCTGCGCGCGGGCACATGGATCTTGGCCTGAGCTAGCTGTTCAAAGAGCGCGCCGATCTCGGCCTTGCCTGTGGCAAAAAATTCTTCTTCGTCCCACCGCCCACCGCGTTTGTCTGGTGCCGACAGCACGCCATAGAGCGGGTCTGCCTGACCCAGCTTGTCCCAATGCGCCTGAGTGTCTTTCAGGCCAGCGTGGACGTCTTTAGAATTCAAGCTCATCTTTTCCGTGAAAGATCCGTCCCGTCACGCTAAAGGGCATGCTCGCCAGTTCTAAAATGCGATCAGCGCCCTCGTAGGGTTCGCCGGGCGCTTGAGGGCCACCCAAATCTGTTTTCAACCACCCAGGATCCAAGGCGTTAATTGCCACCTGCCCTTGGAGGTCATTGGCATACATGATGGTCATGCCATTGAGGGCAAACTTGGTGATGCGATAGGCGGGCATGCTGGCGTCCGCCTTGAGCGCGCTCAAGACCCCGGCCCCACTGGTGACGTTGATGATACGGGGTTCGTGGCCCTTTTTGAGGACAGGCAACAGGGTGTGGGTCAACCAATGCGCCGAGAGGACATTGATCTTCATGTCCTCTTCGAGCATATCCATGGGCTCGACGCGAAAACCCTCGTTCCAATGCTGGACGGCCGCATTGTTGACCAAGATATCAAGCGCGCCCCAGCGGGTCTCGACCTCTTTGGCTAAGCGGGCACCTAGGGTTTTGTCCGTGATATCCCCGACCAAACCTACAAAACCTGGGTACTTCGCTTCGAGCGCCTTTAGTTTGTCGCCATCCCTGGCCACCCCGATCATCTTAGCGCCCAAGCCTGTCAAAAGACGTACGGCTTCGGCCCCAATACCGCGGCTAGCTCCTGTCAAAAGTATTCTGCGGCCCTGCATCTGTGTCAAAGCGTACTCCTTGGCGAAAAATAGAAATCCTACGATTATGGTCAAATTGCGTGTCGAGAGCAAGAACCCAAGCAAGAACCCCTAAAAAAGCCTTGCGTAGCGGGGTCTTTATTCTCAAAATCGTAGCCTAACGTTGAACCCCTAGGAGCGCACCCATGCCAGTCATTGAGACCACCGTCGAACTCGTCGCCAAGACCTACGAACGCACTCGCAAAAATCTCGATATCATCCGCAAGCGTTTGAATAGGCCCCTAAGCCTGATGGAAAAAGTGGTCCTGGGTCATCTCGACAACGCTCAAGATCAAGTCTTAAAGCCTGGCGAAGGCTTCTTAGATCTGCGCCCCGATCGCGTGGCCATGCAAGACGCCACCGCCCAAATGGCCATCCTACAATTTGCGCAAGCGCAGATCCCTACGGTCAAAGTTCCCAGCAGCGTGCATTGCGATCATCTGATCCAAGCCTACACCGGCAGCAAAGCAGACATGGACCAGGCGCTCGAGATCAACAAAGAGGTCTATGGCTTCTTAGCCTCGGCCTCGCAAAAGTTTGGCATCGGCTTCTGGAAGCCAGGCGCGGGCATCATCCATCAAGTGGTCTTTGAGAATTACGCCTTTCCCGGCGGAATGATGATCGGCACCGACAGCCACACCCCCAACGCGGGCGGCCTCGGCATGGTGGCCTGTGGCGTGGGTGGCGCCGACGCGGTCGACGTGATGGCGGGCCTGCCTTGGGTCGTCAAGCACCCTAAAAAGATCGCGGTGCTCTTGACTGGCAAACTGAGCGGCTGGTCCTCGCCCAAAGATGTGATCTTGAAAGTCGCCCAGATCTTGACCGTCAAGGGCGGCACCAACGCCATCGTCGAATACATCGGTGAAGGCGCGCGCAGCTTATCGTGCACGGGCAAGGGCACCATCACCAACATGGGCGCCGAGATCGGCGCGACCACCAGTCTCTTTCCCTACGACGCGGCCATGGCCAAGTACCTAAAAGCCACCAAGCGTGGCGCGTTGGCGGACTTGGCCGACAAGAACAAAGACCTGCTTGAGCCCGACGCCGAATGCGAGCGCGAGCCAGAGAAGCATTACGACCAAGTGATCCGCATCGACCTATCCACGCTCGAGCCACACGTGGTTGGCCCGCACACGCCTGACCTGGCCCGGCCCGTCAGCCAAATGGCCAAGGACGCCAAAGAGCAAGGCTACCCTATGACACTCAGCGCCGCCTTGATCGGCAGTTGCACCAACAGCAGCTACGAAGATCTTTCGCGCGCCGCCGACGTGGCCGCCCAAGCGACCAAGGCAGGCGCCAAAGCCAAGGTGCAGCTCTTGATCACCCCCGGCTCGGAGCAGATCTACCAGACCATCAAACGTGATGGCCAGATGGACACGCTCGAAAAAGTGGGCGCCGAAGTCATGGCCAACGCCTGCGGGCCCTGCATCGGGATGTGGCGCCGGGACGATGTCAAAGAAGGCGACGCCAACAGCATCATCAGCAGTTTTAACCGAAACTTTCCCGCGCGTAATGACGGGCTCAAATCAACACTGTCATTCATCGGCAGCCCCGAAGTCGTCTTGGCCTACAGCCTTGCGGGCCGCTTGGATATCAATCCCTTGACCGAAGAGTTTGAGGCGGGCAACGGTGTGCGCATCAAGTTGCAGGCCCCGCCCCAAGTTGACGACCTGCCAAGCCAAGGTTTTGTCGAAGGCAAGGATATCTATATCGCCCCCGCGACTGATGGTAGCAAAGTGCAGATCGTGGTTGATCCCAAGAGTGACCGACTGCAACTGCTAGAGCCTTTCAAAGCCTGGGACGGAAAAGACTACGTCGATCTACCCCTGCTCTTGAAAGCCAAGGGCAAATGCACGACTGACCATATCAGCCCAGCGGGCAAATGGCTCAAGTACCGTGGCCATCTTGATAACATCTCTAACAATATGTTTTTGGGCGCGATCTCGGCCTTCAACGGCCAGCCAGGCCAAGCCAAAAATCAAGACACGGGCGAATGGGCTGAGCCCCAAGCGGTGGCACGGTATTACAAAGCCAAAGGTCTAAAGTGGGTCGCGATTGGTGACGAGAATTATGGCGAAGGTAGCAGCCGTGAGCATGCCGCCATGTGCCCCCGCTTTTTGGGCGCGGGCGCGGCCATCGTCAAAGCCTTTGCCCGTATCCACGAGACCAATTTAAAGAAACAAGGCGTCTTGCCGCTGACGTTCGCCAACCCCGCCGATTACGAAAAGGCCAAGGAGGACGACAAGATCTCAATCGTCAATCTGGCGAGCTTGGCCCCAGGGGTCGATGTCAGCGTCGAGCTAAAACACAAAGACGGCTCGGTCGATAAGATTCTCTGCAAGCACAGCATGAATGCCGACCATGTCGCCTGGTTCAAAGCGGGCAGCGCTTTAAATCTAATGAGCGCGCAAGGTTAGACCACAAAAAAAATATAGGCACAAAAAAGACCCACCCTCGCGGGTGGGTCTTTTTTATTTTTTTCTAAATCTTACTTGCTCGCAGGCGCGGCTTTCTCTTCGGCCTTTTCGGTCACAGGCTTCTCGGTCGCAGCCTTGTCAGCGGCGGCCTTCTCAGCCGCTTTGTCGGCTTCGGCTTTCGCCTTGGCTTCGGCTTCGCGCTGCTTCTTAGGCTTGCTCATCTCGGCGGCGTTTTGCAGTTCGGCCAGATTGGCCTCAAGCTTGGCGCTGTCCAACTTGGCGGCCTTCAACGCTTCGATGCCTTTGCCATAGGTGGCGATCGCGTCATTGCGCTTGCCCGAACGGGCTTGCGCCGCGGCCAGGTTGTTCCAAGCAATGGACTGCACATCGCTCAGCTTGATGTCGATAGCCTGCTGAGCAGCTGTGATGGCTTCGGCATAGCTACCTGCGCCGACCAACGCTGACGACAGGTTGGCCAAACGCCAGCCTTCACGCTTCTTTGCGGTCTGCACACCGATGCCCTGGAAATAAGCGACGGCTTCGGCGTACTTTTCCGCGCCAAGGAGTTCTTTACCACCCGCCAACGAGCCGGGATTGTCATTCTTGGCAACGGGAGCCGCTTTGGCTTCAGCTTCGGGAGCGGCGGCGTCAGCAACTGGCGCCGCGGCGGCGGGAGCTTTTTCTTCGGCGCGAACTGCGCTGGCAAACGCCAACATGGCGACCAACGCCAAGCTTGTGATCTTCTTCATCCTTACCTCCATGGTTCAAAAATAGAACGCGAACGCGCATTCTAAAAAGTCAGTCCGCTATTGTAGCCTTTGCCGTTAAGGTCGCCTAGCAATGTCTGTGTCACTTGTTTTGTCAGTTCTCGGTTTACAGAAAAATAGAAAAAATGCCGTCCTTATTTATCTTTTAAGCTTACCGTCACCGCGACCGAT
>JANLXT010000160.1:0-6348 GCA_031365225.1 candidate division FCPU426 bacterium | reverse complement strand
CCAAGCGCTTCGCCTTCCTGCGCCCAGACCATCCCAGCATCGTTTGGGCTGTCCTCAAGGAAGCCTGGGTAAAGATAAATCTTATCGGCTGCCGGGCTGTCTAATTCTGCCGCTGTGGCCCCGTTCACAAAATTCGACGCGCCGTCTGACTTTCTTATAGCTTGAACAAAGTGCTTTAAGATGTCATAGGCCAGGTCTGTTTCATCGTCGGCCGGCACTATCGTTTCTCTCGTGGTGGCGCTGATCACCGTGAATTCAGTCGAATCATTCCCGCCTGATGTCCAGTTGACTCTGCATCTTATTGTCAAAACCCCGCCGACACCTGGATCAATGGTCGCTCTTGCCGTTATCGAATTCGCCGGAAGTCCAAGATCTGGATCGGCTGCCGTTATAGTTGCGCTCGTCGCCGACCCGTATTCACCGCCAGCCTCTTTAAAGGCCACATCTGCTGATGTTGCGGTGGCTCCGCCAGCGTTAGGAATATTCGTGAACGTGATCGCTATAGCGTGGATCGATGTGACGAGAGATGACGATGAATTTGGTGCCATCCTAACTTCCCGCCGCTGTTTGAATCATCGCCCGCCTGATTGCCTTGGCAATAAATTCCATGTGCATGTCTTTTCGTTCTTCGGCAGGCCCAGAAAGATACTTTGCCTCGCCGCCTTTGGGATGCTCGAAGGTTTCATTCTCATGCTGGATAGCTGCGTATTCCGCTGCTGCCCTGATGCTGAATTCGATCTTCTGGCCGCCTGCTTCAACGATGGCGTAATCACCCTCTGCGTTGATGCTGCGCCTAAGATCGCCCCTGTCGATGGGCGCCCTGAGCCTTCCTTGTCCTACGATGTCGTCCCTTACCCCACGCCCGGCGATTATCAGTTGATTCGCCACATTCACGCCCAGGCGCTTGATCAGCTTGCCAAGTCCGAGCGGGTCTTTTTCCAGATCAATCTTTTGCATTGATGCACCGGAATATCTGAATCACATCGTTGCCGTCTGGATCTGGGTATTCGCTCATCTGGACGGATTCAAGTTTCACTTCGCGCTTTTGCTCGGCTGGCCCGTCTGGGTCTGTGCGTTCCTGCTTACTTTTGACAACCGAGACCGTGAGCCGATAACGCCCGTTCCTGTCGTTGCTCGGCGTGATCGTCCTGACTAGCACCGTGGCGTCAAAGTTCTGTGCCTGCCCTGTGCCCGTCAGCGTCGAGCCGCTTGCGCCGATGTATTTGCAGTTTGCCGTATCGATGAGCGTGCGATTCTCTCGGTCGCCTGTCCTGCCCTTGATCTGGTAGATCTTCACCGAGTCCTTGAACCAGCGGCCCTTCATCCGGCCTAGCTGCCTATCTGTCATCCCCCGAGGCATTACCAGCCCCCTGGCATACTCGAACGGCTGTTAGAGGCGTTCTCTTCCGATGTCCCGCCGTTGGCGATCGTCCCTAGCTTAAGCTCGATGTCAGCAATGCTTGTCACAAGCCTATCGTGCAACTTCTGCTCATCCGCTGAAAAGCCCGCTATGCTGAAATCAACTGAGCCAATCATGTCCCGCAGTTCGTCGCGCATTTCCTCTAAGTCAACGCGCAACTCAGCTTCAGTCGGCGCCGGCATGGCTTATTCCCCGTTCACTACGCCGAAGGGGCGATATTTGAAGCGAATCGCCACAACTTCCTGGCGAGCCGTGGTGCCAGTCGGCAAGAGTTTAATGCTCACTGAAGTCCCAGGCGTATAAGCGGCTGCGTTCGTCAGGCTTACCCAGTTAAAAACCTGCACTGAATTAACAGGAACCTGAATAGCTGTGCCTGCAACCTTAGCAACCGAAGTCACCCCCGCTGAAGTCGACCCGAGGTAAACATCTGCTGTCATCGATACTTGGCCCAGCGTAATCGTAGTGTGCACATGTGTCCTAAGCTCCAAAACTCCGCCACTTAGGTAATTCGAAGGCACCGTGAAATCAACCGAGCCGCCGCTGCCAGTCACAGCCGGGAAAGTCACCGAAGGCGTGTTGGTGACGCCAGTAACCGGGCCAAGATAAACCGCCGTTGAAATGGAAGTGGCACCCATCATCGTATAGCCGTCATTCAGTTTCACGGTGCTAAGCGGAATCGGCATATACACATATGCCACAGGCGAAACTGCCACGAGATTCGAATCAGCTTCGCGCCCAACGGCGATCTTGTCGAAATTGGTGAATCCAGCGTGCGCCTGTACTGCGCCCATGATCGCCAGAATGCTTAAGATAAACTTTTTCATGCCCTGCTCCTGTTTGTTTCGGTGAATTAAAAAGAGGGTGGCCCTGGCCGTGGGCCTCAGACCACCCTCTATGCTTGCCTTACCTGTCAGGATTCTTTAGGCCAGTGCGTTGTGCGCCTGGCGAACTGCGCTGCGCCAGTCCCTGTGAACCGCTGCGCCCGATGCCGTGGCCGAAGCCTCAGCCGACTCAGTGCGATTCTCGAACCATGCACGCAGGGTCAGATCCACTTTGTTGGCGTAGATCAGGCCGCGTTTGGCGCGGAAGGCATACAGGTATTTCGTTCCACCCGAAGCCTCTTTGATCTGCGGCCAGTAAAGCGGCTGAATGCCCAAGGTCGAAAGCATGTTCACATCGTTGTTCGCGGTGCCGGCCTTCTGCGTTGATTTCAGGATGGTCGCCAGTTCCATGTAAACCGCCCAATCGCCCGAGGCCACATGCGTCGCAGTGTTGATCATGCGCTCGCCGTTTTCGCCGTAAGCAATCGTGTCCTGCAGGGTCTTGATCAGGTCGCGCACGGTCGAGGTTTCCACGTTGGCCGCGGTGCCCAGGTTGTTGTCAAACGTGGGGCCGTCAAGCGTGCGACTGCGTTGCGGGTGGGCATCCGCAAAAAGATACTGCCCGTCGTAGCCCAGGGTGTCGTTGTTGCGGACATAATCAGCGGCCTGGTAGCCCCTGGTATTCTCATACGCTTCTGCCCAGTTGGCAGTCGCTTCGGGAATGTCCACGCCGATTGCAGCGGCGACTTCGTTCTCGGTCTCGATGTCAAACGTCCTGCGTTCGCCAAACTTGACCGGCGTAACGGTGACGTTCGCGCCCTGAAACGGATTCTTGATCGGGGTTTCTTGCCCGCTGCCGAATTCGTCAAAGCGGCCTGAAGCGTGGATGGCGTTCATGATCGACCGATACCGTTTGCTTTCGGTGATGTCGAAAATCTCGCGCCAGGGGCCGGGAGTGATCTGCATGTCTGCCACACCGTAGCATTTCATCAGCTCGGCATTGATCAGACTGATTACGTCATTGCGTCCTAACATGGCTGCCTCGTTAAAATCATCTTGCGAATTTGAAGCCGGGTTGCGTGTCCCGTCAACGCCCCACTAAGGGGAGAAAGCTTAGATGCTCAGGTTCGTGCCGGTGACTGTCACGGTCTCTTTGTTGGTGTCAACAGCCAGTACAGTCAAAAGAATCTGCGTGACGTTGTCGAAGTCCAGCGTGATCGGGCCGGTGATGCCGTATGCCACGCCAATTGCAGTGGGGGCAGTCGGCACAGTGCCGGTGTATGCCAGACGGAAAATGCAATCCGTGATCGGAACGACAAGAACCGGCTGGCCTGAGCCTGTGGTGAATTCTTGCAGGGAAACAAAGAAAAGGCCGTTTTCGTCATTGTCCACGGCAGGGACAAGCAGACCCGCTGTGAGCTTGACGATTGCGCCCCGGCGAAACGAGGTTGCGCCGCCGGTAAGTTTGAAAGCGCGGGCATCGTTGTATGAAATGACGCCGACATTGATTGGATTCACGGCCATGATATTCTCCTGCTGAGGTTGCGGTTTAATTTCAATGCCGGGGTCGCCCCGTCCGCGCCGTTAAACGACGACTAAAATTTATTTCGCTTTCGGCTCAAGAAGCTTGTTCGCTTCGTAATGCAGCAAGGTGTCCATCTGGCCTTGGGCATTCAACCGTTCCAAGTTTCCTACCATGTGCGGCATGTGAAGCTTTGCCCGCGCCATGAGTCCGTCAAGCTTGGCCTTGTCCCCGGCGGCCATTTGCGGATCACCCGATCCACCCGCCCCGATCCCTTCGCCCGGCTTCTTCGGCTCTTCGGTGATCGGCTTTCCGTCGGCGTCCACCTTCTTCTCTGGCGCGCCCAGGGCCTTCTTTAAATCGTTGAATGCCTTTACCTGCTCTTTGACCGCCTCATCAATGGCGTCTTCGCTGGCGTTCGGCTTCAGACTGATGGCCTTGCGGAATTGCTCTGGCAACTCGACGCCGGCCTTCTTAATCGCGCTGTCCAGTTTGATCTGCAAACTCAGCGCCTTGTTTTCATCTTCGAGCTTTTGCAGGCGTTCGGCGGTTTTGGTGTCCACTTCCGCGCCTTTGCCTTCACCCTTCTTCTTAGCCTCGGTCAGTTCGGCTTCCGCTGCGGCAAGCCTTTCCTCGGCTTCTGAAGTCTTTTTGCGTTCCCGTTTCAGGCGCTGCTCTAATGCCGCCTCGAAATCGTCCTGATCCGCTGTGAACTCTTTGTCCTCAATCGCGATCTTATCGCCTTTTTTGTAGTCCTTGTCGGCTTCAATCGTTACCGAGCCCTTGAGTTTCGCAGCCATTCAGCCTCCGTAGAGTCCCCAGAACATAAAAAAAGCGCGGGCCCCCTGGTCAGGGCCTGCGCTTGATCCGCGTGCAGGTATTTATTCGCGTCTTTATCCATATACCACGGATAATTTAAAACTGTCAAACTTTATTTTTGTTTGGGCTGCATCGTCCTGTATTTACCGCCAGGCGCTTGCCATGCTTTGAGGCGTTCTGAATCGTCTTCATGCTTCTTAGCCCATGACGAAATAGCCTTATCGCCGCCATTAAATTCAGGAATCCATACGGCTATCGTGTGGCCACAGTTGTGTGCTACAATGCCGTTAGCAAAATACCAACCTTCCTTCGTCTCGAGGTTATAAACATGAGCTTTCAAAAGAAACCGGCTAACATGGCGAACCTTTACAAACTCTACCAGGCCGGAGAGTCTACGTTGGATATTGGCAGGCGCGTCGGTGTTGCCTATCAAAGCGTGGTGCGCTGGTTCCGGCAGGAAGGTTTTTCTATTCGTACCGGAAGCGAGAGCGGGCGAGTTCGGCACGCCAAGATGAGCCCTGAGCAACGCGCCCTCAATACCAAGGCCGCTCACGATGCTGTGCGTGGTTCCAAACGATCCAACGAGAGCCTTTGCCTTCACGCTCAAACGCGAGAGCAAAATCCTCCACCATTGAATCACTGCGAGGCTAAGGTCTACGCCGCCCTTACTAAGCTCGGCTTCACTGTGGCGCGGGAGAAAGCTGTAGGCTCGTTCAATGTTGACTTTCTCGTTGGCGGTTCCGTCGCCGTGGAATGCTTCGGCGGTCATTGGCATGGAGAAGGTAGCCACGCCGCCAGGCATGAGCGCCGAAGCAGACACATCCTCGATTCTGGTCTGCACTTGGTAATTATCTGGGTTGATAGTTTTTACGGCGACGGCTGGGTTAAAGGCCTTGAGCACATAATCGCCCTTCTTAAGAAGCCCGGCAGCAATCCAGCCACGCTTCGTCAATATCGGGTGATTTGGGGTGACGGTAATCTCATCCGTTCCGGCAATGCTAAGTCTGACAGCTTCCCCGTCAAACCAACGTTTCGTCTTACTCGAGATACGACCAGCGGCAGATACAAGCGTGGAGCCTAAAAAACACCGAGGGTGCCAAGGCGGGAATCCATACTCCATTGGGAAGACTGGAATGCCTAAAGTATTTTCTGACAGCGCCCAGACTTTACCCTGTAGGAATTCACATATGTCCCCGGCTGCTACTCCGGCGTGCTGGCTTGTCTCGATAAACTCATACCCGCTTTGCTGCAATTGATCGGCATAGGCCAGAACCTCAACCTCGGCTTTCCGCGTCTCAGATAGCAGGCTTGCGTAATTCTCAGCGCTCCATTGCTGTCCATTCAGCAACAGCACCTTGTCGCCTTTCTCTAATCCAGTCTCAGCCATGATCCGCTTTGTGATCTTGCGGCTGTGCTCCGTCATCAGGCCGCCTTGCAGGATGCTTTTATTGAAGGCCTGTTCAAGCGTCTCGTTGCCTACGCCTATTACGGCCTTACTCGATCCGCTTTTAATCGCTATGGCCTGACTGCGCCTGATTGTCTGGGCAAGGAATGGGCGTGTTGAATCTGAGGCAACGATCAATTCCCGGCCTGCTTCGTAGGCCATGCGTCGGACTAAGACTTCATTGGCGCCGCCAAACTTAATGTTGATGTCCTGGGCCGCTCGCCTTGCGCCACGGCTTGCAGAGATTTTCAACTCGTCCGAGCCTATCCACAACTTAGCCGCCTTCTTAAGCTGCTCTGACTTCTCATCGGCAGCCAAGGTC
>JANLXT010000158.1:0-2831 GCA_031365225.1 candidate division FCPU426 bacterium | reverse complement strand
CAGAGGCGCGTTATAACCTTGCCATCACGCTCTATGACCAAGGAGATTACGAAAAGGCCTTGGCGCAGTTTGATGCGGTACTAGCCTTACACGCTGATGACAAGCAGGCCCGCGAGAATCGAGATAGAACAAGCCAGGTGGCGGTACGTACTTGGTTACGCCAGGGAAGCCAAGATTTTGTTCAGGGAGACTATTTGAGCGCTGTAACACGCTGGCAATCCGCATCGCGATTGGATCCTAGTAATAAAGTTATTAAAGATCTTCTGGACACAGCTCAGGCGCAATTGCGTCTACAGGCCAAGGAACTTGTTTTAGAGGGTGACAAAGCCAAAGGGAGTGGCGATTGGGATACCGCCATTGGTGCTTGGAGTGGCGCCCTCGAGCGCGATCCTGACAATGTTCAGGCGAAAGCTGGTCTCGCTAGTTCAGCAGGGCAGGCGACACGTTTGGTGGGTGTCTATAGTCAGCGCGTGAGGACAGCGCTGGCAGAGGGGCGTTATCCCGCCGCGAAAGAAGCGGTGGATCGCGCGAGCGCAGTTGATAAGGCGCAAGGTGCTATTCTTCGGGAAGAAGTGGAATCGTGGGCAAGTAAAAAAACATTAAGTTTTACGGCAGACGCAGATCGATTTAAAAAAAAGAAGGATTTCTTGGGAGTGGCGAGCGCGCTTGAGGCGGCCAGTATTTTGCGACCCAGCGATGCCGAGTTATCACTTCGCTTGAATCGGGCACGTGTGCAATTGCGCTCCGAGATAGACAAAGCCCAACGGTTTGCCGAACTTGCTGAGAAGGAAGGTAAAACTGCAGAGGCCTTAAAAAAATACAAGACGCTTCTTGTGTTGCGACCTGGGGACAATGTTGCAAAAGAAGCGATTCGTCGCTTGCAGGTGCAAGTGCCAGCGAGTGCTTCTCCCAAGGAGAAGGTCGCGACGAGTGCCGGGGTGGATGTGGATGATTTGTATTATCAAGGAGTGTATGCGTATGCTGCTGGTGACACCGACAAGGCAATTGGGCTTTGGAAACAAGTGTTAGCGATTGACTCCAAACATCGTCTAGCAAAAGAGGCGATTGGGCGCGCCCAGAAGAAGTTAAGTGCGCTAAAGCGAGTTTAGTTTTTATTTCGTGTGGGTTCAAAAACCCATAAAATTTGTAAAATTTCTGATTAGTTACCCATTCGTGTTCATTTCAGATCATGGTGTGATTAAAATTACTAGGTGTCTGGCCTAGAACTTTGTTCCAACAGGTAAAATAGTCCGATGGAAACCCCTTTCTGTTCAATCAATTGAAGCCGGTATTTGGACAAGCATTCCTGCGTCCGCACGGCCCGCTTATTACGGGCCTATTGCTATTTTCTTACTTATCTTGTGTTCCCAACCCCGTCTATGCGGCAGTTAGTCCGGACAGTGCTGTAAGTGCGGCTGGTACGGGTACGTCTCTTACTTTCACTCACACGATGGGCACGGGCTCAAATGGCATCGTGGTCGTCGGCGTCGGAGTTGGAGGCAATCGTACTGTTAGTGGTGTGACGTATGCCGGTGTGGCAATGGTCCCACAGGTCACATTGATAAGCGCTGGCAATAACGTTCGTATTGACTTGTGGACTTATTCCGCGCCGATTGCGGGCAATAACACGGTGATCGTGTCGCTGTCGGGTGGTGGCAAGGCCACGGTGGCGGGGGCAGTAAGCTATTTTGGAGTCGACTCGGTTGGAGTGACAGGCTCAACGAGCAACGGTACCGCCAATAGCATTACGCTGACAGTGTCTACGCAGGAGGACAATAGTTATTTGGTTGGGATTGAAGCCACCGACTCTTTGCTGGCAAATCAAACTCTAGGCACTTCGCTTTTGTCTCTCTGGGCCCAAGAAGCGGTCAAAGCGGGGAACGAGGTCCAGGGAGTTATGTTTGAGCGCGCCACAACGACATTTGGCGCGTACCCGATGTCGGTGTATTCGGGGGTTTTGCGATTCAACACTATTGGCGCGATTGAGTTAATTCCGTTTATTAAGACACCTACGCCGACGATTACACCGACCGCAACTCCTACGGTGACAGCGACCGCAACGCGGTCGCCTACTTTTACGGTTTCCCAAAGTTTCACCCGGACGTGGACGCCTACATTTTCGTCAACGAAGACTCAGACGGGGACTCCAACCGTAACGCCTTCAGTGAGTCTTACATCAACTCCAACACCGACCAACACGCCCTCGCCTTCGATTTCTCCTAGTTTCACTCGAACTTTTACGCCTTCAATCACGCCTTCAATCACGCCAACAGTGACCCCGACCTGGACTCCGACTGCTACGCCAACTGTTACCCCGACCGCCACACAAACTGGAACTCCGACCGCAACGCGTTCGGTAACACCGACTGCCACGCCAACGTGGACTCGGACAGCCACACAAAGCGTGACTGCAACCGTTACAGCCACCGCCATACCGACAGGGACGCCGACGGTTACAACGACAGCCACACCGACAGGGACGCCAACCGTTACAGCCACCGCCACACCGACAGGGACGCCGACCGTTACAGCCACCGCCACGCCTTCAGCGACCGAAACTGCGACTCAGACGGTGACCGAGACTTCATCGCTCACGATCACCGAAACCGTGACCCCAAGCGTCACTCGGACGGTGACGCGGACGATTACGCAAAGCGCCACCGAGACCGCTACTCCTTCGGCGACCGAAACTGAGACTCAGACGGTCACCGAGACGGCTACAGCGACCATCACCGCGACCGTGACACCCACGGTGACCGAGACTTCAACGCTGACCATCACAGCGACTGTGACACCCACGGTGACCGAGACTTCAACGCTGACCATCACAG
>JANLXT010000136.1:0-13390 GCA_031365225.1 candidate division FCPU426 bacterium | reverse complement strand
GCCCGCCGTCGCCGCGCTTGCCAGGGCCCACCCTTGCCAAGCAGTCGACCTAGAAAGTGCCTGGGACTTGGTGTTCAAGGCTGCCGCCAACAAAGCCTGGGCCCAGTCCTGGCATAAAAAGGTGGCTAAGAGCGATAAGGTCAGGATCAAGACTTGAGACAACGCGGCGCCCTTGCCAAGGGCGACCACCAATCCGCCTAGCAAAGTACTGATAAAACTCCACCAGGCGCCGTGCTCAAAGGGGATATGAAATCCCCGCTGAGACAGCGGGCTCGCGGTAGACCCAATCAAAGGGCGCCCTACCGATTCGGCAAAGCGCTGCAACTCGGCCGCTTCGGGAAGGCGATTGGTGACGCTAGAAGATAATGCGGGCTGAAGTGACATAGATGCACTCTAGCTCCCTTTGGGCCCAGGCTTTATGACCTGCGTCACTCTAGCGTCAACGAGGTTCCGTCAGTATTTCTAAGCTCTTTTCGCTGCTATCCAAAGTCAGCAACACCACCCGACCCGACCTGGCTTCAAAATTTCCCTGCCAATTCAAGCGCAAGGCCTTGCCCTGAACATCGTTGATGGGCTCAAAGCTGACTTGAGCGCGATGCGGGCCTTGGCTTAATTCGAGATCCGCCGCCATATTCAACGGGGCGTCGCCATGCGCGCCACCTGGGACCACGCGCTGTTCTAAGACCACAGCGCCATCCACACGCAGGCGCAATTGATAACTTAAATACGTGGTTTTGCACTCTTGCTTTTGGCGCATGTGCGCAGGTCGTCGCATGAGTTCTGCTTCACTCAAGGTACGGTAATCTTTGGATTCTTGACCGGGTAGGCGCCACGATAAACGAAGCACCGAACGCACATCGGGTTGGCCCACGCTCGCGCCCGAAGCCAACGCCAATCCGATGAGGCCCAGCATCGTGAATACAGCGCCAAAAGCCATGCGCCCCAAGCGCAAAGAACGGGCCGGGGCAGGAGCGCCAAGGCCCAACTTAGCGACAAACGCCAAGTACTCGGCTTTGGCATCCGCCTGCTCAGGCAACGTGGCGCTATAGAGCCGCAAGCGCTCTCTTTCTAGATTCACCTTGGGTCCCGGTTCGCGGTCATGAAAAACGCGCTCATCTAAAAGGCGGTAACCATCCCTGGTTTGGCACATCGCGGGCGGACAGCCCAACAAAAAGACACCCGCAAAATGATTGAGCAAGGCATGCACCGCGAAAGGGTGCACGCTGCCCATGCATTCGACACCAAAGGGCACGCAGGGCGAACCCAACGCGCTCAGCTCGCTCGCCAAACTCGCGCCCAACTGGCTTGTCGAGCAGTAGAGCAAGACCACCTTATCCTTGCCTCCCAAGTGCCCCAGCGCGCCAACTTGGCTCATCTGCTTGGGCCCACTGCGGTCAAGCGGCCCGATTGATAGCCGATCACACGACCCCACGCACAAACCACAGCTGACACAAAGGCTGGCATCCACTCGCGCCACAAAAGCCGAACCCAGACCGCTCTCGCGTGGCACCATGCTGATAGCCTCAAATGGGCAATCTAACACGCACTGCGCGCAACCTTCGCAGCGGGGCTCGTCATTGATAGCCTTGGGCGGCTGGACTTCAGCCGCGGGACGCCACCACCAAGGCGCGCTGACAAGCGCGCCCAGCAGCACCACGCTCACCCCCGAACTGACCGCGGGGCCCCACTGCTGAAACCAAGGTAGCCAGCCGTTATAAAAAATATCCAAGGGATACTGGATGCCTAAGGCAAGGGCATCCGCCTTGGGTCCCAGAGGGGCAGGCCAGGCCAACGCCAGTATGCTCAAGAAAACAGCCACCACCCAAAGCTCACGCCTCTCAGGGAACCAAACGCTACGCGCCAAGCGTGATGTGTGCAACCAAAGAGCGAACGTCATGCCCAAGGGCATGGCCACATGCAAAAAAAGATTCATAAAGAAAAAACTGCTGGGAGGGGTCAGCGCACCACTGAAGGCTCGGCCGATCGATTCTGGAAAAATGGGCAGTTGATCTAGGAGCCGTGCGCCAAAGGTGACCAGCTCTTGAGCTTGGCGATCCCACAAAAGCACGTAGCCCGTCCAACCCACCACCAAGACCATGCCCAACAGCAGCACGCCACTGATCCATGCCAAGGCCCGTGGCCCCCAGGTCTTGCCTTCCACCGCCATCCGAAACATATGAAACATCGTCGCCAAAACCGCCGCATCCGAGGCATAGCGGTGCAGTCCTCGTATCAGGTTGCCAAAGCCTTGCGCTTGAATGCGTTGCATCGATTCGTAGGGCGCTGCCAAACGATAAAAAAAGAGCAGATAAACGCCCGTAACGATCACCACCATCAAAAGACTGACCGCCAACGTGCCACTGCGATAGAGCGGGTTCAGTCGCGAGCTATAGGCTCTATCAAAAACCTGATCTAAACGCGCGCTGAGCGCCGCCAAGGGGTCGGCCCAACGGGGCCGTCGACGAAGGGGCCCCTCGTGGGGGCTTGGGGCAGTCACGGGACCCGCCAACAGCTCGATGGCGACATCGTCCACCTTGCAATCGGGCTCAGGCACACTGGGGTGGGGGGCTTTTTTCTTAAATAACCATGCCATACTCAACGCCCCTCTAAACGACGGACCGCCTGCACCAACCATAGGGGCGAGGGATTGTTCAACGCGTAGGCGATGCGCCCACGTTTATCTAATACATAGACCAGCGCGGGATGCTCGATGTCCCCGCTCTTAAGATCGCGGGCGCTTGGCACCCCCAATTTTCGCAACGCTTTGACCACCGTCGGCACGTCGCCCGATAGCAAGCGGGCCTCCGCGGGCAAAGCCCAACGCTCAGCCAAGCTCGGCAGCGCAGACACTGTATCTCGCCAAGGATCCAGCGCGATGTACGTCAATCCCACTTGGCCATCTAAAAGCGTGGCTGCTTCGACCGTGTTGCGAATCAAGAAAGGGCAAACCGTCGCGCAGTGAGAGAACACAAACGTCAAAAGTTGGGGGCGCACCCTAGGCGCGTTCAAAGCAACGCGCTTTCCATGTTGATCGATCAACGCGATGCTCGGCAGCGACCTGTCCAAACGTGGCCAATCCGCCGGAAATGGCCCCTTGGCGCTGGGTCCATAATCTATCGCGGCAATTCGTTGGCCCCGTTGAATTTGCTTGCCTACCCACATGCCCTCTAAAACAAAGCCCACCACCAGCAAGAACATGATCGCCCTAAAGCGCCGATCAAGCGTCAACACCCGCAACCCGCGTGATAAGTCCCGTCCAAAGGCGCCCACGATCCCCAACAAAAAAGAAAGCGGCGAAAGCAATAGGACTGCCCAGCCCCAGGGAGTGGGCAAACCATCGGGCGCGCTACCAAAACAAGCAGCCTGGGCGCTGGCCAACCACGCCAGGTCGCCTTGCGCGCTCGCAAACGCAAAAAAGAACCATACCATCACGACAAGGGCCCACCCCGCCAAAAGCAGAATGGGCCCCCCGTCGCTCTGGCGCTCGCGCGCCAAGTGGATCATCCCACTTTCCAATTGAACGACAGGATCTTCCAGTTGGTGAAGTAGTACAGGATGAAGATGGCCAAGAAAATAAATACTAGGACCATCGTTCCCTTCGCGCCTTCAGCGTGCGCTTTACGAACCGCTTCCCCGCTATACGTTTGCTGCGGCAAGCGCACAACACCTTGGGGCAAGCCGACCGCCCCATTCTTTAAGTCAGCCGCGGTGATGGTCTCACCAAAAAAGACCGTCGCGACCGCGATCAAGATATAGGCCAGCACGCCTGTCGCGGCGATCAAACCACCGATCCCCACCCCGGCCTGAAAGATACCCACGGCAGGATGCAGAACTACAGGAAACGGCGAATCCGCGAACGACATATCCCAATGCCGACGAGGCGCGCCAAAGATCCCCAAAAATATCATGGACATGGACATGATGACGATTCCCAGCGAAAAAATGTACGGTTGCAGCTTGGCCAAGCCCCAAAACCGGACTTTTTTCTGAAAGATCAATGGCAACACGTAATAGGTCACCGCCATAAACGCTAACGCGGTGCCACCAACCACGGTCGTGTGAAAGTGCCCTGGCACACGCAGTGTGTTGTGCGCGATGATGTTGATCTGCTCTGTGCCCAGCGTCACGCCCGTGACGCCACCCAAAAAGCCGAAGATCACCACGCTCAAGACCATGCCACTAAAACCTGGGTCGCCCCAAGGCGCTTTACGCAACCAGCCAAAAAGCCCCTCGTTGTAGCCTCTTAAACGCATGCCCATCTCGACGCCCGCGGGCACCGTGAACCCATGGACCATGCTTGCCAACACCGCCAGATACATCGCGTAGCTGGTGTTCCAGACTTTCCAGGCAGGACCAAACCCCGGATCCACCAAAAGATGGTGAGCCGAGGCCATGCTGATAAAGCAGATGTACAAGAAAAAGGCCGAGCGACTGATCTTTTCGTTGAGCACCACCCCGCCCACCGTCAAACCCGCCAAGAGATACCAGACCGCGACATGCGCCGCGACGTTGATCTGTTGGGCCGAATGACCCAGGGCCCAAAAGACCATGCGATAAACCTCGGGGTCCAGCTCTTTGATGATCCCCAACGACCAAAGATACGTGGGGACCATGATGAGCGCGCCATGCAAGAGCGTGATCACCGCGATAACCGCCGCTGTCACCGCGCCAAAAGTGACCAGTGGCACGCTGCCGGTGTAGGTCTTTTCGCGCTTGGCAACGACCAAGCACGCGAAAAAGTGAAAGCTGACGATCAAGGCGCCCACGGCAAAGAGGATAATCCCAAGATAGTAGTTGGGATCCGCTCGCAACGGGACATAGGACGTGAACATCACATCCGCCTTGCCTTGCAAGATGGTGGTGTTGATTATGATCATGCCGACCATCATCAGCACAAAAGCTAACCAGCCAACCCACGGTTTTGGCAAGCGGCTGTTTAAAAGGACGGGTCCCGCAAAATAGAGCACCGCCATCTCAAAGAAGATGATAAAAAATATAAGCATGTTCAAGCCGTGCAAGGTCAAAAAACGATAATACATCTCCGCCGAAAGCAGATGCACCGCCTGCCAGCGGGTCAGGACCAGCCCGATGGCCGCGGTCACGCCGATCAACATACAGACCACCGCCACCACCGCGTTTATCTTTATCAATGCTTCGGCGTTGCGATCAACTTTCAAACCAGTCACTGGACAAGCGCGAAAACGGCCCGCCACGCTCTCAACAAGTTCGCTCATGGGTGTTCCCCTATTCTTCAACGATGATCTTGCCGACCATCACATGATGGGCGATGCCACAAAATTCATTGCAAATCACTCTAAAATCGCCAGCCTTGTTTGGCGTGATCCGCAAGCCGTAGTCATACCCCGGCACCACTTGAAAGTTGAGATTGACCGGAAACAAACTGAAGCCGTGGTTCACGTCTAAGGATGACAAGTGCAAGATGTAACTGGCGTCCTTTTTTAGGCGCAAGATCGGCCGCCACTGCCATTGCTTGGCTTCGAGGTAAACCTCGGCCCCAGGCGGGGGAGCCACCACTGGAAAGCCGTTCTCCTCAACCAATTTGCCTTTGGCATCCTTGACTTGGTAGTCTTTGATAAAGCGGTCGACCCGCGCTTCAAAATCGGCAGGCTTGACCTTGCCCCGTATGCCCGATGGGTTTTGCCCACCTTTAAAATGCCACAAAGGCATCATGGCAAATAAAATCAAGCACCATACCAAGGCTACAAGCACCCAAAACTTTTCTTGCTTCGCGGCAGGGACCCACCAGACGCCCTGCGGCGCGACGATCCCAGAATGCATTTCTTCGGCCATGTTAGTCTCCTAGGGCAAAGTCGATTGAGGAAGATTCACGATCTCGAACCAACCCCAGATAGTGTAGAACCCGAACATCACCACCAGCCCGATCACCAAGAGCACAAAAGGCTGATCATAGAGCCGCTGCCCAAAGGGAATCTGCCCTTGGTCGTTGCCTTCTTTATCTATTTTCATCCGCCCCTCCATGAGATCGCGCCCGAGCGCCAAGACGCCCACGACCTTGGTATCCTACGGCTTGGCTTGATAAAAACTTTATGACACAGGTCATAACTTAAAAAGGCCTCTCTGCGTAAGATGACAAATCACAAAGTGCTTTGCCAAAGCTACTTTCTATTCACCCAAGTGGAGGAACGATCATGTTTTCACGCGCAACCATAGCCTTGCTGGGCTTAGCTTTTGTGGCCCAAGCCAGTGGCGCGCTAGCGTCCAAGGCCAGCTTGGCCGAGGGCGAGACCCTTATGAAAAAGAGCGATTGTTTCAGCTGCCACCAGGTCAAACGCAAGGTGGTCGGCCCGTCCTTCATCGATATCGCCAAAAAATATAAAAGCAAAAAGGCTGCGGTCAGTATCTTGGTCAAAAAAATTAAAGAAGGCGGCTCTGGCACATGGGGCGCGGTACCGATGGCGGCGCACGCCTCCCTGCCCGACGCGGACATCGACAAAATGGTCAAATGGGTGCTGGCGCAAAAATAGCTTAGGCATTTCAATACAAAAAGCCCGGGCACACGCCTGGGCTTTTTAATTTAAATATCTCTGCTTGGGAGACTTTCGTGAAAATTAAAAGCAGCATACTTTGGTTCGAAAAATTAAGCATGCGAGACATATCAAGGGTCGGCGGAAAAAATGCCAGCTTAGGTGAGCTGACCCGTTCGCTGGCCCGCCATGGCGTCAACGTTCCGCCTGGCTTCGCTACCACAGCCCAGGTCTATCGACAGGACCTTCTAAACAACGGCGCGCACGACGTCATCGACCGCCTGATGACCGATCTAAATCTTGGAAAGATCAGCCTTGCGCTGGCTGGCAAACGCGCTAGAGCTGCGATTCTCACGGGCCACTTCACCCCCTCTTTCGAAAAAGAATTGGCCGTGGCCTACGCGCGTCTCAGCAAACGCATGGGCGCGCGGCAGGCCAGCGTGGCCGTGCGTTCGTCCGCCACGGCCGAGGACCTGCCTGACGCGAGCTTTGCTGGACAGCAAGATACTTATCTAAATGTGGTTGGCCTTCAAGCGCTGCTCAAAACCTGTCGCCGTTGTTTTGCCAGTCTCTACACTGATCGCGCCATCAGCTACCGTCGTACCAAGGGTTTTAAGCACGAGAGCGTGGCCTTGAGCGTGGGTGTGCAAGCGATGGTTCGTTCGGACAAAGCCAGCTCGGGCGTCATGTTCAGCCTCGACAGCGACAGTGGCTTTCCCGGAGTGGTCCTGATCTCTGGCGCGTGGGGCCTGGGAGAGAACGTGGTCCAAGGCGCGGTGGATCCAGATGAATGGCTGGTGCACAAGGCTGGTCTGGCAACGGCCAAACGATTGAACCCCATCATCAAGCGAAGTTTGGGCTCTAAAAATAAACGCATGGTCTTTGCTCTTGCTGGCATCCGCAATACCAACACCACTCTCGAAGAACGTCGCGCGTGGAGCCTCGCCGACACAGAAGTCCTAACCCTGGCGCGCTGGGCAACGCGGGTTGAAAAACACTATGGCAAGCCCATGGATATGGAATGGGCCAAGGATGGCGTCAGTAAAAAGCTTTACCTGGTACAGGCCCGGCCCGAGACCGTGCATAGCCGAGGCGAAAGCCACACGCTTAAGTCCTTTCAAGTAAAGACCAGGAACAAAGCCATCGTCGAGGGAGCGGCCGTGGGTGAGGGCGCGGTGAGCGGGATCGTGTGCCGTGTGCGTTCCGCCAAAGACATCACGCGCTTCAAGCCCGGATCGATCTTGGTGGCGGAGATGACAGACCCCGACTGGGTGCCGCTGATGAAGCAGGCCCGGGGGATCATCACTGACCACGGTGGGCGCACCTGTCACGCGGCGATCGTCAGTCGAGAGCTGGGTGTTCCCGCCATCGTCGGAGCGCAAAATGCCATGCGCCGCTTGCGCGATGGCCAGGCGATCACGCTGTCCTGCGCTGAAGGCGCCGTGGGTCGTGTTTACACAGGGGCGTTGCCCATTGTGACGCGCCAAACCGACATGCGTCATCTACCTCGACCAAAAACAAAGATCTTTATCAACTTGGCTTCTCCCGACGCGGCGTTTAAGAGCTGGCGACTGCCAGCCGATGGCGTGGGATTGGCCCGCATGGAATTTATCGTCAGCAACGCCATCAAGGCGCATCCGATGGCCTTGCTACGTTGGCCAAGATTAAGTGACAGATCAGCGATCCAGGCGATCTTGGCGCTGACCAAGGGCTGGCCCGACAAAAAAGAGTTCTTTGTTCAAAAACTAGCGGAAGGACTCGCTCAGATCGCCGCGACCCGTTATCCCAGACCTGTGATCGTGCGTCTGTCTGATTTTAAGACCAACGAATACGCCAACCTGCTGGGCGGGGCTGAATTTGAGCCCAAAGAAGAGAATCCCATGCTGGGATGGCGAGGCGCGTCGCGTTATTACGATCCCCGTTATCGGGAAGGGTTCGCGCTGGAGTGCCGCGCTCTGCGACTGGCTCGAGAAAAGATGGGGCTGGATAACATCATCGTGATGGTGCCTTTTTGCCGGACGCCCGAAGAAGCCGACCTGGTCTTGAAAGAAATGGCCCGCCACGGTCTACGGCGCGGGGTCAAAAAGCTGAAGGTCTATGTGATGGCCGAGATCCCCAGCAATATCCTGCGCTGCGAGGAGTTTGCCCAACGCTTTGACGGATTTTCGATCGGTAGCAACGACCTGACCCAACTGACTTTGGGTGTGGACCGCGACAGCAGCGACCTGACCAAGCGCTTTGACGAGCGCGACCCCGCGGTCAAGATCTTGATCAGTGACCTGATACGCCGGGCGCACCGTGTAGGGCGTGTGGTCGGTATTTGCGGGCAAGCTCCCAGCGATCATCCAGGCTACCCCGCCTTTTTGGTCAAGGCTGGCATCGACAGCGTGAGCCTCAATCCCGACTCGGTGGTGGCTGGGTTTAGAAGAATCTACAAGGCTGAGCAAAAAAGGCGGTGATTGAAAAACCTGATTCCGCCAATAGAAAAACCTATGATTTGCGTCATAAGTCCAAAATCGCATCCTAAGGTATCATCCCTCTCAATTCACTAGGCCACGCACAGTGGCGACCGCCTCTTGGAGACCCCATGTTCCCCGATTCTCTACGCTTCTTTGACACCCTCAAAGAGAGCGTGTCCACATACGGTGGCGATGTTGATCACCTGATCTGGACGATTTTTTATATCACCGGCTTTTTCTTTGTGGTGATGGAAGCGCTCTTGCTCTTTTTTGTTTTTCGCTACCGTGCCTCGCGACCAGGGCCAGCGGAACACCTGCCCGGCGACCAGCCTAAGAGCTGGATTTGGGTGCTGGCGCTAGCTTTTGTTGTCCTTGTTATCGACTTAAGCGTCGATGCCATGGGCGCCAAGGTTTGGACGCGAATCAAAGAAGAGGTGCCCGCCGAAGATCTGCGCGTGCGGGTTTGGGCTCAGCAATTTAGCTGGGACTTTCAATATCCAGGCAAAGACAACAAGCTCGACACCCCGGATGATTTTCATGTGGTCAATGAGCTGCATATCCCGGTGAACAAGAAGATACGTCTGGACTTGCGCGCCAAAGATGTCATCCACTCGCTCTTTTTGCCTGACGCTCGTTTCAAGCAAGACGTGCTGCCGGGCCGAGAGATCCCTGCCTGGATTGAGATCACCCAAGTCGGCGAGACACGCCTTTATTGCGCTGAATTATGCGGGCAAGCGCACACCGCCATGATCGGGACACTGATCACCCACGATGACAAATCTTTTAAAAGCTGGTTGAAGGAGCAAAAATGAGCGACATGACGCATCCCCAAAGTTTTTTATCAAAGTACATCTTTAGCACCGATCACAAGACCATCGGTAAACAATTTCTTTTTTTGGGCATGTTCTGGGCGTTGATCGGAGCGGCTACCGCCTATCTGATCCGCTGGCAGATCGCCCACCCCAACACGCCAGCCCCCGGCTTTGGGATAGTGAACTTTGGACAGTACAATGCTATTTTGACGATGCATGGGACCATCATGGTCTTTTATGTAGCGATGCCGATCATTGTGGCCGCCTTTTCTAACTTTCTTATCCCGTTGCAAATTGGGGCGCGCGACATGGCGTTTCCAAAACTTAATGCGCTCTCATTTTGGTTCATGGTGCTGTCATCCGTGATCCTGTTAAGCAGTTTTTTTGTGCCGGGTGGCGCGGCGGCGGCGGGCTGGACTGGCTATCCCCCTTTGTCCGCGGACCCCAAATACACAGGCGTCACTTGGGGCACCCCCCTCTGGCTCTTGGCATTGGCACTGGCCTTTGCCAGTAGCACCATGGGTGGCATCAACTACTTGGCCACTTTGATCACGCAACGTGCGCCAGGCATGACCTACAGCAAGGTGCCTTTGGCGACTTGGTTCTTGGTGGCAGGCACCGCTGATTTTTTCTTTAGTGTGGGGCCTTTGGTTGCCGGGGCGGTGATGCTCTTGATGGACACCTTGGCGGGCACGGGCTTCTACCTGCCAGCCAAAGGCGGAGAACCTTTGTTGTGGCAGCATCTGTTCTGGTTTTTTGGCCATCCCGAGGTCTATGTCATCTTTGTACCAGCCTTTGGCATGGTCTTTGAGATCTTGCCTGTCTTTAGCCGCAAGGCCATTTATGGCTACAAGCTGATCTTGGCTAGCTTGGCCGTCAGTGTGGCGCTGGCGTACGTTGTCTGGGCGCACCATATGTTTATCAGTGGCATGAATCCCAAACTGGCCATGCCCTTTAGCGTGCTGACGATCTTGATCTCGGTTCCCTTCTCGATCATCTTTTTCTTAGCGTTCGCGACGCTCAAGGGTGGCAAGATAAAGCTAGAGGTCCCCATGCTCTGGGCCTTGGGCTTTATCGCGACGTTCTTGATCGGTGGGCTGACCGGCATCTTCTTAGGCTCAGCCGCCAGCGACATCTACTTTCATGACACTTATTTTATCGTCGCTCATTTTCACTACACGCTCTTTCCGGCCACGTTCTTTGGTGGTTTTGCGGCGGTCACCTATTGGTTTCCAAAAATGTTTGGTCGTCGCCTCAATGAAGTCGCGGGACGTTGGCACTTTGCGCTGACCTTTCTTCTCTTTAATGGGGTCTTTTGGCCGCTCTTTAGAGTGGGTGCGGCAGGCATGCCCCGGCGTATTGCTGACCCCTCGCAGTATGCTTGGCTAGATCAGTTTAAGGGTGTGCAAAGCGTGGTGACCACGGTCGCGGTTCTCTTGATCTTGGCCCAACTGATCTTTCTCTTTAATTTTTTCATAAGCCTGTTCTGGGGTAAAAAATCAGAGAAAAATCCTTATCACTCAGCCACGTTAGAGTGGCAAACCGATAGCCCCGCTCCCCACGGCAATTGGGGCGAACAACTGCCCCAGGTCACCGCGGGACCGTACGAGTACAGCAAGCCTGGCGCCGAATCAGACTTCACGCCCCAAGCGCGGGTCTAAGCTTATTCATTTTTGAGGCAAGCTCATGAGCTCTAACAATCAAGTTTTAAGTGGTTCTCATCCTGGCGAAGCCGGCCGGCTGGCGATGTGGTTCTTGATCGGGTCCGAGATCGTGATCTTTGGCGCGGCCGTGGTTTCGTATCTTTTGTTACGCCTCAATCGCCCGGAATGGGTCGTCGACATGGCGCGCCTTAACGCTAACGCGGGCATGCTCAACACCCTCGTCCTGCTGACCAGCTCCTTTAGCATGGCGCTGGCCCACGCGGCGGCCGAAGACCGCGACCAGGCCAAAGTCGCCAAACGCTTAGGCCTTACGCTGTTGCTGGCGGCGATCTTTTTGTGCGTCAAAGGTTGGGAATACAGCGCCAAATTTCACCACGGCATCTTTCCGTCCACCAATGTCTTCTGGTCATTTTATTTCTTGATGACGGGTTTACACGCGTTGCACGTGGTGATCGGCATGATCGCGATCACCGTGTTGTGGGTGCGCGCCTCACGCGGGACTTTGGCGCCTAATTTGAATCGGGTCGAGCTTACTGGTCTCTATTGGCACCTGGTCGATATCGTCTGGATCTTCCTCTTTCCAATGCTCTATCTTTCTTAATCTGGAGTCAGCGATGAGCTCAAATCAACTCTCAATCCAATATCGCAATACCTGGTTGACACTCATGGGGCTGGCCGCGCTCAGCGTGGTGATCAGCCTCTTGGGCATGGGCGGCACCCTTACCACGTTGCTGATCTTTGGCGTCGCCCTGATCAAAACCAGCTTGGTGATGGCGCGTTTTATGCACTTTGAGCGCAAACACCTGGTCATCGCTGGGGTGATGGGTAGCGCATTGTTCTTGCTAGTCGCCATGGTGGTCTTGATGTGGTTGGACTTTGTGGGTGTGGACAACGGCCCGCAGATGATGGGCTTATGAGCGCCGTGGCTTTTGAGGCCCGCCAATCCCTGAAAGCGGCCCGCGTGGGGATGGCCCTGCTGATCGGCGCCGAAGTCATGTTCTTTGCGGGCTTGATCAGCAGCTTTTTGGTCTTTAGAGGATCGGCGGGAGTTTGGCCGCCGTTAGGCCAACCGCGCCTGCCGCTGGTCCAGACCTTTTTTAACACGCTTTGCCTGTTGGCCAGTGGCGTGCTCGTGTGGCGAGCGACCAAGGGAAAGTCCGGCCTGGCGGCGGGCGTGCTCTTAGGCGCGCTGTTTGTTGCTTTGCAGGGCAGGGAGTGGGTGGCTCTGCTGGCGCAGGGTTTGACACTTCGTTCTAGCCAGTATGCCAGTTTCTTTTATCTGCTGATCGGGGCGCACGGCCTGCATTGCTTGGCGGGACTCGCGTATCTGTCCTTTGCTGGCACAGCGCGGGCAAGAGCCGCTGGCGCGCTTGAGGGGGCGGGCCTGTACTGGACCTTTGTGGTGGGACTTTGGCCCGTGCTTTACGCTTTGGTGTACCTGTGGTGAAAAGGGCGCTGGCCTTGGCCTTCTTGCTGTTGCCCTCGCCAGGGCTAGCCTGCCCACGTTGTTTTACGGTCGGGCCCAATCATCAGGGGCTGGTCTATGCCACCCTCTTCTTACTGCCCATCCCTCTTACTTTGATGGCGCTTGGCACTTGGTGGCTACGCAAAGAATTAAGAGAGGATAGCACCGATGAGCGTCATGACACGCCCTAGCGCTGTGACCGACCCTCGGCCAAACACCGCCTTCATGCTGCCTGACGATGGCCAGGCGTGGTGGGCCTTTGTCTCGACCTATGTGCTTGGCTTTTTGGTTGCTTTTGATTTTGCGTTGCCCGACTTGCGCCAAGCGGCCCTGCTCTTGTCCATGGCAGGGCTTTTTTTATGCAGTGAGTGGATCTCAAATCTAGGTGGCCGCGGCCGCTTAGGTGAAGTACCCAAAGCCAGATTTTTGGATCCCATGGGATTGGGCCTAGGCGCTATCGCCTTAGGCGGTCTAGGGATATTCT
>JANLXT010000134.1:0-10433 GCA_031365225.1 candidate division FCPU426 bacterium | reverse complement strand
CAAAAATATCTCGATCGCCTGACCCCCACCCCCGCCGCGTCGCCGGTGCCCACGCCGTGGAAGGATGGGCCGTGAGGGCCGATGGCGCAGAATTGAGGAGCGCAGGGATGAATATCGTTAGCCTAGTATTGCACTTGGGTGTTGCGGTCTATTTTGGAATTCAAGTATTCATTGCCTTTCAGGAAGGTGACACAGGAATTCTAGTAATCCGATTAGTTTTTCTAGTGGCTATGTTGGGGGCTACTTATTGGAATCATTGGCGAAAGAAGCTCCCCGAGACGGCGCCGCCGCTCGACAAGTGACACTTTGGGTGAGCCTTGAACGCTGAACACTTGATTGCCTTGCTGACAGGTTTGCTCGGAGTGACTCTGGGCGCCTACCTCGTAGGTCGTCATAATTACGGTGCCCCCAATTTTAAGAAATCCTTTGACCATTCACTAAAATTCAAGAGCCCATGCAGGCTAGATTTGGATTGTCGGTTGGGAGTGTCACTTTTTATAGGCTGACGGGTATTACTGCGCATTTTTGACTTTATTTCGCGGTCCTTAGATCATCCTCAAAACCGCTCTTTTGTTGCTGTTTGTCCCCAAGTTGGCCGTTTCACCAAGCGGGCTAAGCCCTTTTAAGGGTATTTGGTCCCAAACTTTAGCGTCTGGCGAAACGTCCTTTGTTTACAAGGTTGGCTGGTTCTGTTATGCTTTTCGGGTTTATCCCTAATTTACAGGCATTTTTCTAATTATAGGTTGCATGAGCTTACTTCGTATTTGCATAGCATTGGCGTTTGTCATGATCGGGTCACCTGTATGGGCGGACGACGCGGCCGAAAAGGTGGTTGAGATCCAGGTGAAGGGTTCTGTGTCGCTTAGCGCCGAAAAGGTGCAGGCGGTGCTGAGGCAACGCGTGGGTGAGAACTACAATCCTGGCGTCGTCAACGACGACATCAAACGTGTTTGGAAGATGGGCCTCTTTTCGGACGTGAGAGTCTTGGCTGAGACCACGCCCAAAGGCCTCAAGCTGGTTTATGAAGTCAGCGAGCGGCCGACGATCCAAGAGCTGCGCTTTTTTGGTAACAAAAAAGTCAGTGATAGCTCGTTAAAAGATAAGGCCAACCTTGTCGTGGACAGCACCTATGACCAGGCCAAGCTGGCGACTGCCGTCAAGGCCATCGAAGATCTTTATAAAGAAAAAGACTATTACGCCATCAGCGTGCAGGCCGAGACCAAGCCGGGCGCCAAGTCGGGACAGGTGATCGTTAATTTTAGGATCAACGAAGGCAATCGGATGAAGATCGAAAAGATCGACATCACAGGTAGCAAAGCCTTCTCGGCCAATCGCGTCAAGGGCGCCATGCGCGACACGCGCGAAGCGGGGTGGTTGACCGGTGGCAGCTACGACCCCAAAAAGCTGGCCGAAGACCTTGTCAACGTGCTCAAGTTTTACGCCCGCGAAGGTTACGCCAAGGCCAAGTTAGAAGGCTACAGCTTGGACCAGCTCTCGGACAAATCGGCGTCGGTGGCGCGGCAGGTGACCGAGTTTGACGAGGCGGGCAAGCGCATCCTCTTAAAGATCAAGATCGACGAGGGCGTTAAATACACGTGGCAGGGTGTCAGCTTGACAGGCAACACCGTCTTCAAGACCAGCGACTTGCTCGAAAAAATGGATACCCCCACCGACAAGGTCTATAACCAAGAGCGTTGGGACGGTGACTTGCTCCGTCTGCGTACCACCTATTCTGAAAAAGGCTACATCTACGCGGGCGTGACCCCAGAGTACACCTGGGACGATGTCAGCGGCACCGTCAGCGCGGCCATCACGGTGAGCGAGGGCGTCAAAGCTTATATCGAAGACATCAAGATCCGTGGCAACGATGTCACCAAAGAAAAGGTCATCCGCCGTCAGATCACCCTCAAGCCCGGCGATCCTTTTGACAGCGAGACCGTGAACAAGAACCGCATGAAGATTTATAATCTTGGTTTCTTCGAGAACGTCGCCGTCGACACGCAGCCCGGCACCGAGATGGACAAGTTGACCCTGATCTATGATGTGGCGCCCGAACGCAAGACCGGTCAGCTGTCGATCGGCGCGGGTTACAGCAGTGTGGAAGGCTTGGTCGGATTTTTACAAGTGGCGCAGAACAATCTTTTTGGCAATGGCCAGTCCGTCAGCGCCCAATGGGACTTTGGTGACCGCAAGCGCAGCTACAGCCTGTCCTTCACCGAGCCGTGGCTCTTGGACACGCCCACCAGCTTTGGCGTGGACGTGTACCGCACCCAGCGCAGCTCGCTGTACAGCAGCCAAGGCTTTGCCCAGGACAGCACGGGCGGCAGCTTGCGCCTGGGGCGCTTGCTCAACGAAGACTGGAAAGTGTTCAGCACCTATCGCTATCAGAGCGATTACACCTACGACGTGCGGTCGGACCTGATCGGCATCAGCGAAGGCATTGAGAACATATCTAGCATCACGCCTTCTATCGTGCGGGACACACGCGACAATATCTTTGACGCCAGCCGCGGCAGCAACAACACCTTCTCGATCACCATGGCGGGTGGTTACTTGGGTGGCGACAAGCACTTTATCAAGCCGGTCTATGACAGCCGCATCCATTTTACGACGCCCGCCGTCTTTGGTTGGCGTTGGTTGAACAAGTTTGTGCTGGGCCTGCATGGTCGCGTGGGCTACGCCACACCCTTTGACGCGGGGCTGGGCCTAAGCTCGGTGCCCGTGTCCGAGCGCTTCTTTATGGGCGGCACCGACACCGTGCGCGGTTATCAAGAGCGATCCTTGGGCGCCAGCTACTATGGCGGCGGTCACTTTAGCGTGCTCAGCAACGTCGAGTACGGTTTCAAGCCCGTGCCACCGCTCAAACTGCGCGTCTTTTATGATAGCGGCAACACCTGGCAGCGCGTGGATGATGTTGATTGGCAACGGCCTTATCTCTACCCGTCGTATGGCTTTGGCATGCTGTTCACCATCCCCACGTCGGTGATCCAGATACGCCTGGACTGGGGCTTTCCGCTCGACCCCAATTACTATGTCAATGGCGGGCGCATTCACTTTAATATCGGCAATATTTTCTAACAACCCAAAGGAGAACGACCATGAAAAAAATGATCATCGCGACACTCGCGATCGGCCTCGTCGCACTCAGTGGCTCCGCGATGGCGTTGCGACTCGCCACCGTGGATATCGGCAAAGTCTTCGAGCGCTACACTGGCACCGAGACCGCCAAAGCCAAGCTCAAGAAACAGGTTGAGAGCGAAAAGGGCAGCTTAGAAAAAGAGCAAGAGGCCCTCAAGAAAAAGTTGGGCGACCTGCAGGCTAAAAAGAGCGTGCTGACCGCCGCCAAGTACGAAGAACAAGAGGGCAAGTTGGCCGAAGAGATCAAGGCGCTGCAAGGCAAGATGCTGGCCAAACAGAATGAGCTGCAGGGACAAGAGAAGGCGCTGACCGGCCAGATCTTGGACGAGATCCGCGAAGTCGTGCAAAAAGTCGCCAAAGCCGAGAAGTTTGATTATGTCTTAGAGCAGAACGCCGTGCTTTTTGGTGGGGACGATATCACCGCCACGGTCATCAAAGATCTGAACAACAAATAATCTTGGATCTCACTCTGGCCGACATCGCGGCCCAGTGCGGGGCTGAACTGCAAGGTGATGGCGCGCGTCTGATCACAGGCGTGGCGCCGTTGGACAAGGCCGGCCCCCACGACGTGGCGTTCTTCGCCAACCCCAAGTACGCCGCCCAGTTGCAGACAACTCGGGCGGCGGCTGTTTTTTTAGACCCCGCTGAACGCCAGCGCCCGCTTGCCCCAGGCGTGGCCCAACTCTTTACCCCCCAACCCTATCTTGCGTTTGCCCGCTTGGTCGCGGAACACTTTGACAAGCGTCCGCGCCCCGAGCGTGGCACGCATGCCAGCGCGCAGATCCATCCCAGCGCCTTGGTCGATCCCAGCGCCAGCATCGGCGCTTTGGCGGTGATCGACGCGAAGGCCAATGTCGGGCCCGAGGTTGTGGTCGGTGCCTTGTGCTATGTGGGCCCGGGGGTCAGCCTTGGCAAAGGCACGCGCCTTTATCCCGCGGTGACTCTGTTGGATGGCGTAAAAATCGGTGAGCGCTGCGTCATCCATAGTGGAACGGTGCTGGGGACCGACGGCTTTGGATTCGCGCTCGATTACCCCAAAGGCTGGGTGAAGGTCCCTCAGCTTGGCGGGGTGATCGTCGAAGACGATGTCGAGATCCAGGGCAACGTGGTCGTGGACCGTGGTGCCCTCGAGAACACCATCATCCGCAAAGGCGCCAAGCTCGATAATCTGGTGCATGTGGCGCACAACGTCGAGATCGGCAGTCATTCGATGGTGACGGGTCAGGTCGGGTTTGCGGGTAGCGCAAAATTAGGGCAGTGGGTCAGCGTGGGCGGGCAAGCCGGCATTGGTGGCCACTTGACCGTGCATGACGGGGCCAGCGTGGCCGCGCAAGCGGGCGTCGGCAAAGACATCCCGGCCAAGGCCGTGGTCGCGGGCACCCCTGCTCAACCGCTGATGGAAGCGCGGCGTCAGCAGGGCGAGCTGGCCCGTGTCGCGGAGCTGCGCAAAAAAGTTAAAGAACTCGAGACGCGCTTGGCGCTGCTCGAGTCCAAGCTCAAGCCATGAGTCCGCTTTCAAAAGCTCAGACCACACTCGGCGAAGCATTCGCGGCCGCAGGCAAGGGTTTGCACACGGGGCAGACGGCCAACGTCAAGGTGTGTCCCGCCCCGGCAAACACCGGTTATATCTTTAAGCGCGTCGACCTGCCAGGTTCGCCCGAAGTGCCTGCCCGGCTTGAGCTGGTCAGCGCCACGGCGCGGGGCACTGTGGTGACACAGGGGGCGGCTTCGGTCGCGACCATCGAGCATCTGCTGGGTTCGCTTTATGGCATGGGCGTGGACAACGCTTTGATCGAGATCGATGGTCCCGAGGTCCCGATCTTGGATGGTTCGGGCGCGACCTGGACCCAGGGCATCGCCAAAGCTGGCGTTGTGGACTTGGATGCAGTGCGCCAGTACCTGGACGTCAACGCCGAATTCAGCTACGAAGAAGGCGCCAAGTCCCTCGATGCCAAGCCAGCGCAGCGCCTAGAAGTGCTCTACCGCATCGACTACCACCATCCCGCCTTGGGTCAGCAAGAGCTGCATCTTATCTTGGATCCCGGCGCGTTTGCCGAGAGCGTGGCGCCCGCCAGGACCTTTTGTTTTGAGAACGAAGTGCAGGCCTTGCGTGACGCGGGATTGATCAAGGGTGGCGACCTCGATTGCGCTTTGGTGCTGGGCGCGCAGGGTGTGCTCAATCCACCGCTGCGCTTTCCTGATGAATTTGTGCGCCACAAAACTTTAGATTTTTTGGGTGACTTGGCGTTGGCTGGCCGTCGCGTACGCGGCGCGTTTGTAGTCGAGCGCGCGGGCCACGCGTTTCATGTACAAGCAATGAAAGCCTTGCTGGCCCGTTTTGGTGGTGAGTCAGCATCTAGCCTTGGGAGCGCCGTTGTGTCAGACCCCTCAAAGCCAGTTTTGATGGATATCGAAGCGATCAAAAAACTCTTGCCACACCGTCCGCCCATCTTGTTGGTGGACCGCGTGACAGGCCTCGAGCTGATGAAGAACATCGTCGCCGAAAAAGACATCCGTGCCGATGAGCCCGTGTTGGCGGGGCATTTTCCGGGTCACCCTATTTATCCCGGGGTCTACATCATCGAGGGCATGGCCCAAGCGGGTGGCCTGCTGGTCATGAAGAGCCTGCCCGAGACCGCTGGCAAGCTCACCTATTTTATGGGCATCGACAACGCCCGCTTTAGGCGTCCCGTCAGCCCGGGCGATACCTTGCGCTACGAAGTCGAGGCGGAGCGCATGAAGGGAAAGGTCTCGCGCCTCAAGGGCAAAGCGTATGTGGGCAGCGAGCTCGCCGCCGAAGCGGATCTGATGTGCATGATCGTCGATGAAGCCAAGCCCAAGGCTTGAGGGGGAAGCGATGAGCACAAAAATAAATCCTAGCGCGTTTGTGGATCCGGCGGCTCAACTGGGCACGGGCGTGCACGTGGGCGCCTTCGCCGTGATCGAGGCTGGCGTGGTCGTGGGGGATGGCAGCAGCGTGGGACATCACGCGGTGTTGCACGCGGGCACGCGTTTGGGCAAGGCCAACAAAGTTTTCGCGTTCGCGGCGATCGGGGGCGATCCTCAGGATCTTAAGTACAAAGGCCAGCCGAGCACGCTGGAGATCGGTGACGACAACCTGATCCGGGAATATGTCACCATCAACCGTGGCACCGAAGAGGGGGGCGCCGTCACGCGTGTCGGCAGCCACAATCTTTTCATGGCCTACGTGCATATCGCTCACGATTGCCAGGTGGGTGATCACATTGTCATCGCCAACAGCGTGGCCTTGGCGGGGCATTGTCAGGTGGGCAGCGACACCGTGATCGGCGGTTTGACAGGTCTGCACCAGTTTGCGCGTGTGGGCACGGGAGCCATGGTGGGCGCTTTGTCGCGCCTGTCCAAAGACGTGCCGCCCTACAGCACCACCAGTGGTTGTGACGAAGTGAAGGTGTATGGTATCAACAAGATAGGCCTTAAGCGCCGTGGTGCCAGCCGCGAAGAGATCGCCGCGCTAGAGCAAGCCTTTAGGATATTTTTGGACGCCAATTTAAAATTGAGCGAGGCCCTCACTGAGATCGAGGCCATCGCTGACAAGACATCCCAAGTCCAACACCTTTTTGACTTTTTAAAGTCTTCGGAACGTGGCGTCTACCGCTAGGCAAACTTTAGGCCTGATCGCGGGCAACCGCGACCTGCCTTTTTTGTGGGCCGCGCGGGCGAAAGCCGCGGGGCATCGCGTGGTGGCGATCGGTTTTACCGAAGAAACCTCCCCGCGCCTGCGTGCGCATGTGGACGCGTTTGAGCTGATCAGCCTGGGACAATTGGGGCGCATGCTCGCTTTTTTTAAACGGCACGGGGTGCGGCAGGCGGTCATGCAAGGTCAGATTCAGCACAAACAGATCTACGCGAACATCAAGGCGGATTGGCGGGCCAAATGGTTGCTGACAAAACAGGCGGTGTTTGTCCGGGACTTTCGTACCGAAGCGATCCTGGGAAGCATTGCCAAAGAGCTGGGACGGCATGGCGTTGAGCTGTTGCCCGCCACCTGGTTGATGGAACCTTACCTCGCCACCAAGGGGCATGTCGCTGGCCCCCGTCCCAATCTACAGACCCGTCGCGACAGCGCCTTTGGCGTTAAGCTGGCTCGCGGTTTAAACGCCTTGGACGTTGGCCAAACCGTGGTCGTCAAGCGTCAGAGCTGTGTGGCGGTCGAGTCGATTGAGGGCACCGACGCTTGCGTTTTGCGCGCGGCCAAGCTGGCGGGATCCGCTTGTGTGGTGATCAAATTAGCGCGTCCTAAACAAGATTTGCGCTTTGATCTGCCCGTTGTGGGACCCAGGACCTTTGCCATTTTAGCTAAAGTCAAAGCTTCGGCCTTGGTGTTAGAAGCGGGTAAGACCCTCTTCTTAGAGCGCGAGCACTGCGAAGCGCTGGCGAGCAAGCATAAGATCTCGGTGAGCGCGGTTTGACCCGCCCCGTCGTCCGCCACACCCCGCCCCCACCGGCCTTCCGGCCGGCACCCCCTCCCAAAGGGAGGGGGTAGACAGCATCTAAGATTTGAGAATCGACCATCTTATAAACAAAAAGACCGCCCAGAGTGGGCGGTCTTTTTGTTTTGCGACCTTTATTATTTTTGGTTTGTGAGGCCATGGCCTGCCATGGCCCTCTTAAATCACCGATTCACCTTCCACAGGGTCCAGCCACCCGCGATCGCGAAGACGATATTACCGATCCACGCGCTTAAGATCACGGGCAACTTGCCGCTGGTGCCCAGGCTGATGCCGATCTTGATAAAGACCAAAAAGAGTATTCCGCAGGCCAGGCTGACTAGCACACCCAAGGCGGCACCCGTGGTGGCGCGGCGACCGCTGGGAAAAAGATACGGCAACGACACGCCCAGCAGCGCCAGCACCAGGCAACTGAACGGATAACTGATCCGAACATGCAGGCAGATCAGTTCGCGGCGAAAGTCCGATCCCGTGGCGCGCAGCAGGTCCACGATATTGGACAATTGAGCCATGCTTAGCTGCAAAAGGTCTTCATCCCGCTTGTCGCTGTCGACCATCAGGTCGGTAGGGATCACCCCAAGGTCCAAAGGCCATTCTCTAAAGCTGCGCGCGGCGCTCAACTGACCCGTGCTGTCAAAGGTGCGCTCGATGCCCTTTTCGGCCTGCCATTGTTTGCCTTTGATAAAGTTGAGTCGCTCCGCGTCCAAGCGTTGGGCCACCCGTCCGTTGACCGTGCGCACGACGGTGACTTCGGCCATGCGACCCAGATGGGCGTCAAAGTCGCGGGCATACAGGGCGCGATCGCCACTCAGGCGCTTGGTCATGTGATTGCGCCAGGGCGTATCAAAATTGACATCGCGTTTTTCGATGAGCGCTTTAAGGACATAGCGTGACGCGGTGGTTGCCCGGGGCACGACCAGCTCGGACACAGCCCACAGGCTAAGGCTGACACCGAGCGCCGCCATCAAGATGGGCAAGGCGATACGGGCACGGCTGACACCACCCGCACCCATGGCGGCGAGTTCGCTGCCACGGGCCAGGTTGCCCAAGGCCACCAGCGTGGCCAGCATCACACCCACGGGCACGGCCTGGGTCACGAGGTAAGGAAACTGCAGCAGGTGATAGAGGGCGATCAGGGTTCCCGAGGTGTTGTTCTCGCGCAAGCGTGGCAAGGTGTCCACGACTTGCACCAAGGCCACCAGCATGGCCATGCCCAGCACCACCAGCCCTAAGGGCGCGAAAAATTCACCCAGGATGTATCGATCCAGTTTTTTCAATTAACCACGCGAGAATTGAAAGGGGCCTTTTTCTGTGATGACGGCCCAGGACAGCAGGGCCGCGATCACAAAAAGCGTTAGATTTGGCATCCACATGCCCAACCAAGGTGTCATGCGACCATCCATGCCAAAGGTTTCGCCCAAGCTGAGCAAAAGATAGTAAGTAAAGATGACCAGCAGGGACATGATAAAGCCCAGCATGCGGCCACCTTTGCGGGTCATGCTTCCTAACGGAAACGCGATCAGCACAAAAGCCAGGCACGCGAAAGGTAGGCTAATTTTTTTGTGCAGCTCAACTTGATAGGTCAGTTTGCGGCTATCTGAATCTGGCATGCCTTTGACCAGCGCGTTGAGCTCGCGGCCGCTCATCTCTTGGGGTTTTTTGTCTCCGCCCAAGCCTTGCCGCAGGGCGCCCCCAATGTTCAAGTCCACGCGACTGCGGGTAAAGCCTAGTTCGGTCAATTGGCTCGGCTTGTTCAAAGGGCTAAATTGCACCGAGCCATCGTTGAGCTCAAGATAGACGTTCAATTTTTCGCGCTCGCTGACGACCCGGCCCCAACGCGCCTGGATCCATTGGGTGGGCTCTTTTTCGGTGCGTGGTTTGATGATGGTGATCTGCTCTAAACGGTCGCCTTGTTTGTCACCCTTGGGGGCCTTTTGGCGCCCTTGGACATACACGATCATGCCTTCAAAGTCGCGTACAAAGGCCTTTTCTTGGATCGCGACATCGCTCTTGTTGCTGACGATATCATAAAAAAGTTGCTGGTAGGCTTGCTGGGCCGAAGGCAGGGCGTATTCATTGAAGGCAGTCATGCTCAACGATAGAAAGATACCCACCGCGAGCAAGGGGCCTTGCAAGCGGGCCAGGCTCACACCGCTGGCGCGCATCGCCACCAGTTCTAAGTCGGCGGCCATGCGGCCCATCGCCAAGAGCACCGCGACCAAAAGGCTCATGGGAACGGTGAGCGCAAAAGTAGGCGGCAAGAGGTAAGCCAAAAGCTTAAAGACAGCCCAAAGACTGACGCCATTCTTAAGGACCAAGTCGACCAAGACCAGCAGACGATTCGTGATCAATAAGAACGTGATCAGTGTCAGCGCCATGAAGAATGGCAGCAGGGTCTCTTTGATCAGATATTTAGGTAAAAGGCGCATAGGGATCCAAATCTCCAAAGAGATTATCCATGCCGAGGCCTAGACTGGCAAGCGGTATGCTTTCACATGGTGGAACGAGCTATTTCGTAATGGCACGTAGTCATTGAAGCGAATAAGTTTCCGTGATAATTTCAATACTACTTTTGGAGGCACGCGCATGTCTGTCGCGATAAATAACGAGATCTTTGAGCGGGTTCTTGAGGGTATTTCACCTGAAGTACGAGCGATTGTCGAAGATGGTGTCAAAACTTTTGGCAAGGACACAGCCGCCAACCCTCAGTTCACTGACAAGATCAAGTCCGATCGCTTGCGCAAGGCTTTTGACGCGTTGACGCGCGCCTTGCTCGATCGTTTTGAGGGCCTCAACGAGCAACAG
>JANLXT010000130.1:0-11851 GCA_031365225.1 candidate division FCPU426 bacterium | reverse complement strand
GCGCTGTCGGTGACGGCCGCGTTCATGCCAGGCGCTCGCTTGCGGATCAAGCATATCGATGACGCCGACCTGCCTGACGCCGACGCCGCACCCAAAGCCTGGGAAGAACGCCTGGGAGTCGCCGCTTTGGATCGGCCCGATTTTATCTTGTTGGTGACGCCCTTCATGAGCCGCACCGATGATCTATTGCAGGGTCTGGATTACGCCTTTCCGCAAAGCGCCAAAGCGGGCGGTTTGGCCAGCGGTATGCGGTCCTGGGGTGAGCGCTCGCTCTTTTGGGGCCGGCAAACCTTAGAGAGCGGTGCTTTGGTCTTGTCGATCACGGGTGGACCGCGTGTGCGCACGCTCGTAGCGCAAGGTTGCCGTGGTGTCGGCCCGACTTACACCGTGAGCGCGGTCGAGCGTAATTTGTTGCTAGAATTAGACGGACAGAATGCGTTGCAAGTGCTTAACCATGTCCACGAGTCCGCGGACGGTCGAGATCAAAATCTGATGCGGCGCGCGCTCTTTGTTGGCCTGCAGCTGCCTGGCAACACCCAAGAAGCCCTTATCCGTAACGTGGTTGGGATTGATGCGGATCGCCGGGCTATCGCTCTGGGTGCGGTCCCGCGTGTTGGTCAACGCTTGCGCTTTTATATACGCGATGCCGAAGCTGCCGCCAGTGACCTACGCCAGCACTTGATTGATTTTCGCGCGCAGCACCCCCAAGCCCATCCCGTGGGTGGCCTTCTATTCAGCTGCATGGGACGGGGTGAGCGCATGTACGGCATACCATCCCACGACACGCATCTTTTTAATGAGATCCTGGGTCCGGCGGCCTTAGGTGGTTTTTTCTGCAATGGTGAGATTGGGCAGGTCGGCGCGGGCACGTACATTCATGGTTTTACCTCAAGCTTTGCGTTGTTTGTGGATGAAGGGCAGAGCTAGTCGGCCCCGGGCCAACGTCTCGCGTTGCGCCAATATTTTCCGTCCTCAAGTTTTTCAAAAAAATGATTTAACAAAGGGTGTTGCAAAGGGCTGATGTCTTGGCTGGGCGCCAACGCGGCTTCGGGCGCGTAGGCGACATCTTCGCTGTTGTCGACAAACAGGTGATACCAAGGTTGGTCCAAACGGGCCGAAGGCGCTTGCACCGCCAGCCAGGCTTCGGGCGCTTTGCAGCTAAGATCAAAATCGACGATCACGGCGCGAAAACCCAGCGCGCGGTGGCGCAGGATCTGACCCGTTCTAAATTTTGGCCCGGTCTGGGGTTCAAGGGGCGTGCTGCGTTCCATTGCCAGGCTCAATTCTTCCATCAAAGTTTCGTCGTCCTCGCGTTTGCCTTGTCTAAAAGAACGCGCCAGATTGCGCAGGGCGCGACCCAAAATGGCGCGCGCACCGGCAGGGGCATTCAAGGCGGCTTGCACGGACCAGGGGGTGGATTCGCTCATTTGGGCGACCACTTTATGGTCAACTTCGATGCCACCGTTAAAACAATCGACCAGATAGGTGCGTTCGCCCTCTTGGACCCGCGCTAAAAAGTGACCCGGAAAATTACAGCCCTGAATGTCTAGACCGACCCGCATGCCCACGAGCATATACACACAGGCGAGGCTGAGCGGGATCCCTTTGCGCTCAGTGATCACCCACGCGAGGGCGCTGTTGAGCGGGTTGTCATAGTCGCTGACGTTGCCCCGCAGAGCTTTTTCTTTAAAGAGAAAGGTCGCTAGCGAGAGCGCATCAGGACGAGGGTGAGACTTTCGATATTCGTCTCCCAGATCGTCCAATAAAATCGCTAAATCAGTGGGGATCAAATAGCCGGCGAGCGCGTCGCTCAATTGACTTAAGCCAGCTTCAAGCGCGGGTAGTTCATCACCCATAGGGAACCATTGGCTCCAACGTTCCCGTAGCCGAGCGCGGCTTGATTCGCGCATTAACTCTTGCAGTGTGGCGCGTTGGGCAGGGCTAAGTGGTTTGTTAAGGCGGGCAATCGCAATCTTGAGCTTGTCGCCCCAACGGGCAAATTCTCGACGCAACTCGGCTCGAGTCAGGTCGGAATCGTCATCAAGCAAATCAAGTAGATAGGGGAGTTGATCAGAGTCAGACATGCGGCTTCAGAGCTGTGGATAAGATGTGGATATACTAGCCTTGGCTTGGCTTCGTGTCTAGCTTGGTGATAGAACTTACTAGCCTTTTGTTTGACCTTAATCCCAATTATGCTACACTTTGCTCGATCAGCACCTCTGGAGGAAACGTTGCGTTACGCACTTGCCCTATTGTTCACAGCCCTTGTCAGCACTGTTCCAGTCTATGGACTAGCCGCGACGAGTTCCGAGACTTTGAAATCTGAGCCCGCCGCTAAACCCACAATCGAAAATTTGTCAAAAACTGAAAGCGCGCCTGCTAAAGAAAGTGTCACTAAGCCAGAAGCCCAAGTGAAGAGCACGCCCGAACCGTCGGCCCAGGCCACGGCCGAGCCGAGTGTGTCTCCAACCCCCGAGACCACACCAGAAGCCACGGTTGAGCCGACTAAAGAGGTCGCGCAAGTTAAGCACAAGAGCCCAGCGCTGGCAGGTGGCTTAGCGTTTATTCCGGGCATTGTCGTTCACGGAACGGGACATTTTTATGCGGGGCATTGGATGAAGGGCCTCGGCCTTTTGACGATTGAAGCCGCCTCCATAGCCGTCATCTATGGTCAGGCCAATGACGCGATCAAAGCGGTCGATGCCATGAACGCAAATAGCAAGAACGGACAAATCTCCATGGACGTTTCGCAAGCCTATTCAACCCTTGGCATTGTCATGGTCGGCACCATGGCATTTCTCTACAGTTGGTTTGATGACATGGCAGGCGCGCCCATTGCCGCCAAAGAATATAACCGCAAGGCCGACGAAGCCGCTAGTCAAGCTGGCTCGCAGTCGCGCATGATCGTCGCGCCCGTTCCCAATGGCGGCTTGGTCGCTTTTACTCGCTCTTTCTAGATCTAAGTCTACGTAAGCAGGAGGTACACCATGAAAAGAATGATCACGAGAGTTATCGCGTTAGCGATGTTGGCCTTGGCAGTCAAGACCAGCGCGTCTATCGGCCCGCCGTTAGTCAAGGTCGAAAACATGTCGATCAACACGGGCTACTTTATCGAGATGTACAACACAGCCAATCAATCCAACGGGCAGATCAGCTCCTATCCCGCCAGCATGAACGCGTCCGTCTTGCAAGTCCGGGTGACGAACAACAAGCCTGGCGCGGTGGCTTACCAACCTTGCTTTGCGGTGCGTGTTTACGAGCGCCTCAAGGACGGATCTCAAATCCCTGTGGTTTGCGGTGGGCTACTGCGCAGCAAGGTTGTGATTGGCGCGGGCGAAGTTAACCGCCTGCTGACGGCGGCGGATTTTGAGGCAAATGGCGCGTTTACGGGACAAATTGATCAAACATTCCGCAACCAATTAGAAGCTGACTTCAAGGGGACTGACCCCGCTCAAATGCAAAAGGTTGTCACTGGCTTCTTGCAACGCACGTTCGAAGTTTGCCTGATCCCATTTGATTGCATGTACGGCCTGGGAGTGCAACCTGACGGCAGTTGTTCAGCCTACTTAGGCGCGGATTCCGCCTGCGGCGAGTTCCGTATTTTGGCCGGACAAGCGGGCGCTGACGCGAGTGTGGCGATGATCATCGCGCCACATAACAACGCGGTGGACTCAAAATATCCTATGTTTGTTTGGACCCCCGCCCAAAAGAAGGGGCTGGCCGCTAATCAGATCGGATACATTCTCGAGTTACTCGATGACGAAGCGGGTTCTCCTGTCTATCGCGTGCCAGCCGAGAACATTGGCGCCGGCAACACGTTCTATCAATGGAAGCCTGGTGACTTTAATCTTGAGCTCGCTAAAAAATATTGGTGGCGCGTAGTCAGCGTTGATTCGTTTGGCGCGCCGTTTGGCGGGCCGGGCAATCGTGGTTGGAATGTCAAGAAGTGGCTGATGGTATCAGGCACCCAACGCGCGACCTTGCCGCAATTGCATGACGCGGTCATGCAGGCGGCGGCAAAGGACAGCGCTGTTCGCGACGCGCTTGAAGGCTTTACGATCAAAGCCGCGGCTCAGCCGACGGACATGAGCGACCCAGCATTGACAGGTCTAGTGGATGGCAGCATGGAGATCATCAGCATCAAGGTCCGCAAATAAGCGGCCTTCGGAGGAACACATGAAAAAGATCATATTCGCGTTTGTCATCCTTGCGGCCGCTTTTGGAGATCTTCGGGCGGTAGAACAAAAAGTGAAGCCTTTGGGCGTTGTGACTGGTCTGAGCGGCAAAGTGACGCTCTACACGGCGCAAAACGTAAAGGGCGCTGGGATCAAGCTCGGTCAGACCCTGCAAACAGGCGATCGCCTGTTGACGGGCGCCAACGGCCGCTTGATGCTCGTGCTCTCAGACGGCACGCAATTGAAGGTCAACTACAACACCGATATCACGTTACGTGACAAAGATAGCAAGGGCCGCCTGAGCGAGCGCGGTGTGGGATCCATCAAGATCGCCCTTGGCAATCTTTGGGCGAAGGTCACCTCTAAGAAGAGCAAGTTAGAATTTGATACCCCCGCGGCTATCGCGGCCGTTAAAGGAACCGAGCCAAACATCGAAGTCTCGGAAAGTGGCGACCTTTGCGTGAAGCTTAAAGAAGGCAAGCTGGATGTCGCCAACGATCTTGGCTCGGCAAGCTTAAAGGCTTTGCAGATGGTCTGCGTCACCAAGGGCTCCGCGCCTGGTAAAGTTGTCGTTTGGGACGGCAAGGTGGAATGGGTCAACCAAGTTGGGCAAGCGACAAAGGCTCAAGTTGAGATGCTGCTTCGCGACAAGGACGGCAAAGAGAAGACCGTCATCCTGGATTACGAAAAACAATAATTTGCTCGCCTAAGGCGTGGAGGATCGGCACTTGAAAAAAACAATCATTGGTTTAGCTTTGGCTTTGGGCCTAAGTGTTGGTGCCTATGCGGCCAGCGTCGAATTGGTTCACGACCCGGTGCTCGCGGCCGCGGCTGGACAAGATATCGAAGTCCGTACCGTTTTAACGGGAGGCACGCCCAACACACGGGTACGCCTATTCTATCGGACCAAGGGCAAAGAGCTCTATCGCTCCATTGAGATGGGTGGTTCGCCTTCGGCATTGACGGCAATGATCCCGGGCAAGGGCGTCGAAGCGGTGGGCATGGAATATTACATCGAAGCCGCGGAGTTTACGGGCGGGACCAAAGTAGTTGTGGGGACATCACCTTCAAACAACCCCGCGTTAACGCCCCACCAGATCGCCGTGCGCCAAGATCAAGCGGGACCTGAGTTGCAGGTCTTGTCACCCATGGATGGCGAGACGCTGGACCAAGGCCGGCCGGTGATCACCGTGTCGTGGTCTGATGAAGACAGTGGTGTGGATCCCAAGAGCGCGATCATCAAGATTGATGATGTTGAGATCAATGATCCTCGAAACATCGACGCGTTTGATAGCTTGCTCAGCTACGTGCCGGGCAAGCAGTTGGCCGATGGTGAGCATCAGATCACCGTGGTCGTGCGCGACAAGAGCGGTAACGCTGGCGCGGTCAAATGGAAGGTGACGATCAAGGCGGGCGCGGATAGCAAGGCCGTTGATAAGAGCAAGAAGGTCGTGTGGAGCGGTAACGCGTCGTACGAGACCTATTATGGCGCGACGCTCACCGCGCCCAAAAAGTCAAATTTGCCCTATCGTCCCTACGGCACCAATCGGGGCCGTTTAGATGTCGCCGGTCGTGGCCAAGAGAACGTCTTTCGCGCCAGGATCGTCAAGACTGATGAAGAGCGCAGCGACCAACAGCCAGTGGATCGCTATCTGGCGTCCATCAAGAACGATCAGGGCGTGATCCAAGCGGGCGACCTTAGCTTTGGCGAGACCCCTAATTTTTCAGAGTTGTCGCTCTACAACCCCAGTTACTTGCGCGGGGTGAGCATGGATCTTCGCTCGGGCAAGCTGAATGAGGGTCACACGCGCCTGATGGGTGTGTGGGGACAAACGCAACGCCCTATTGAGAGTGGCGTGAGCGCGTTCTCGGGTTCGGGTGGTCAAGCGACCTTCGGACAATACCTTTATGGCGCTCGTTGGGAATTTGGTCACCCCTACTTTCAAATGGGGCTCAATCATGTCACGGTCAATGACCAACCCGGATCTTTGGCCAATCCAGGCAGCGTTAAGCCAAAGTTTAATAATGTCAGCACCAGCGACTTGAGCATCAGCACGCCCTACCTCAGTTTGCATGGCGAAACGGGTGTCAGCTTTTTGGCGGCCGATCCAACCCTGTTCTCGTTGTCGGTAGGCAGTGGCTATCGCGCTGGCGCCAATATCGATATACGGCAATGGTCCACTCACGCTAGTTTTGATTGGAAAGATCTTGGCGGGGGTTTTGGCTTTTTGCCAGGCGGTTATTCGACCATGGGCAATCCTGGTCTGCAGATCGACTATCGTGGCTTTGAGACCGAGCTCACCCAAGGGCTTTTTGAGGATCAATTCAATCTAAGCTTGGGCTACAACGCTTGGCGCGATAATCTTCAGGGTATCAAGCCAGCGATCACGACCAACGACTTTCTTAGCGTGGGCGTGAATATCGCGCCTCAGCGCATGCCGTATTTGAACGTGGGCATGACCCAAGCGGGCATGAACAATGACGCCACGGGCAATACCAGCGCGGGTAGCCTTAAGATCAATAATTTGACACGTAGCCTTAGTGTGGGTTTGGGCTACACCCGCGCGTTAGAGGCCCGCCGAACGATCAGTGGCAATGTCAATTGGGTCGGTACAACATTCTCAGATCTGGCGCCTTTGCGATTGAGCCAAGACTTGTCGGCCAACACGTTTGGCGTTTCTAGCTTTGTCAATTGGGAGCGGGATACTTATAGCGCTAACATTTCGATGGGCACGCAGGATCAAGGGGCGTTTGAAAGAACAGACCCCAACAATCTTCCGATCACTTTGGCTGCTCGCGCGACACGTAGTAGCTCGTACGGGCTACGCTGGGGGCATCAGTGGTTGGAGAGGATCTTTGACACCAACTTGTCCTATGACATGAGCCTTTACGACAGCAGCAGCAAGATCTTGGGGCTGATCAGCGCTACCAGCTCGACGAGCACGCGCAATACCATCACCGTGGGTGGCAATTATGTGCCCCGCGAGAATCACCGTATCAACGCCTCATTCAGTTTTGTCAGTGTGACGTCGGACGCGAGCGCGGGTGGTGTCAGCGCAGGAAGCGACAGCCTTTCGCAGCTTGTTAGCAATCTTAGTTACCAGCTGACATTTTGATCGTGGATCTGCAAGAGCCCCGGGCTTTGGCCCGGGGCTTTTTCTTATGGGGCCTTGCGTGAAGGGTCGTATGCTCGGCTTGGATCCCGGCTACGGACGTTTGGGTTGGGGTGTGGTGCAGGCCAAAGGTAGCCAGTTCTTTGCGGTGGCTTACGGTGTGATCGAGACTCCCGCCAAGACGCCGTTTCCCAAACGCTTGTTAGCGTTGGCTGGTGCGCTCGAAGTCGTGCTGGCGGAGCAGCAGCCCGAAGAAGCCGCGGTCGAGACGCTTTTTTTCTCAAAGAATGTCCGTACCGCCATGCAAGTGGCCGAAGCGCGGGGAGTCTTGCGCTTGGTCTTGGCGCGTGCGGGCGTGGCCGAAGTGGAGATCGGCCCCCAACAAGTCAAGCAGGCGGTGACTGGGGATGGTCGCGCCAACAAAGGACAGATGCAACGGATGATCACTAGGCTCTTGGGTCTAGACAGCGTGCCCAAGCCAGATGACGCGGCAGATGCGTTGGCGTTGGCATTGGCTGCGCTCCAAAGCGCGCCATTGCGTCGCTTGACCAAAGCCGCTCAAGGAAAAGCATGATAGCCCAATTGCGCGGGATCTTGATCGAGCGAAACGCGGACAGCTGTGTGTTGGATTGCGGTGGCGTTGGCTATCAAGTCATCTGTGGTCCCGCTACTTTGGCGGCATTGCCAGCCTTGGGCGGGGAAGTTACGCTGAGCACCTGGCTGCATGTACGTGAAGATGGCCAATCTCTGTTTGGCTTTGAGGATCCCCGCGAAAAGCAGCTTTTTCTTTTGTTGCTCACTGTCAAAGGTGTTGGTCCCAAAGTCGCCATGAGCATGTTGGGGACGGTGCCACCCGCGCAATTGGCCGGAGCCTTGCAGCGACGCGATCTGCCAGCGCTGACACGTTTACCTGGCGTCGGCAAAAAATTAGCAGAGCGTTTGGCTGTGGAGATATCGGACAAGGCTAAAGAATTAGGCTGGGCCGATGGCGCAGGCCGTGGCGAGCCAGGCTATCGAACAAGTGTTGGGGGCTCTCAGGCAGAACTTGCGGCAACAGCGCTCACGAGGCTTGGCTACACGCCTCAGGCTTCGAAAATAGCCACCGAAAAAGCCTACCAGTCCTTGGGGGATACGAACGCCTCACTAGAAGATATAGTGCGTGAGGCCTTGAAATTAATCTAAGCATCGGGTATATTTGTGACCGTAGTCACAAATGGAGACCCTGTGGGCCTGTTTAACAAAAAAACTGGCAAAACCCCCAAAAGCGACAAGATGAAAACGCTTAGAGTCCGTGTGGCCTCAAAAAAGCCCCCTTCAAAGAAGCCCGCCAAGACCCAGGCGTTCGATCTGACCCAATGGATTGCTGACTACGCGAGCATGAGCAAGGGCAACCCAGTCTAAGCTTGTTTCAACGAAATTTGGCTTGGCCGGCGTCGAGATTTTGCCGGCCTTTTTTATTTTAGGACCCTCTTGGATGAAAAAAGCTGGTCAAAATGACGGGTCCTGGGTGGACGACGGGCATTGCATCGCCTGCGGAAAGCACAATCCCATCGGCCTAAACCTGCAATTTGTGGTGGAAGGTGAGCGTTTGTGGACCGAATGGAGCGCGGAGAAGCGCTTTCAGGGCTATGCGGACGTGCTTCATGGTGGTATGATTGCGCTCATTTTAGACGAGACCATGGTGAACCTTCCATGGAAGATCTTGGGGCGGCCGGTGGTCTCGGCAGAGATGAATATAAGGTTTGTCCGGCCAGCCCGCATAGGCGAGCGTCTTCGTTTTAGCGCTTGGGCTGAGACCAAAGGCAAACGACTTTGGTTGGTGCGTGGCGAGGCACACGGACAGGATGGCAGTTTGGTGGCTGAAAGCTCAGCCAAATGCGTCCCAATCACATTGACGTCTTCTATTTAAAGATCGTTTCAACTAACACAAGGAGCACCAAAGATGGGATCGGGAAAGAAACGCCACCGCCAAAAGATCAAGACACATAAGCGCAAGAAGCATCGCAAGAAGATGCGTGCAGAGCGCAGGCGTTTGGGCAAGTAATCCTGTCCCTCGCCTTGACACCAAGACAAGGCCCTCACCAATCGTGGGGGCTTTGTTTTTTTGTGTGGGGACCTTGGACCTGCCCTAGAATAGTTGCATGCCCCCTCGCAGCATCTTGCATGTCGACATGGACCAATTTTACGCGGCGGTTGAGATGCGCGACGACCCGCGCTTGCGTGATCGACCCGTGGTGGTGGGATCAGACCCGCGGGGTGGTAAAGGTCGTGGCGTGGTCAGCACGTCTAATTATATCGCTCGCCGTTTTGGCATTCACAGCGCGATGCCTGTCAGCCAGGCCTACAAGCTTTGCCCAACGGCGGTCTTTATCGAGCCGCGCATGGACGCCTATGTAGCGGAGTCCGAGGTCATCCATCAAGTCTTTGATGAGCTGACCCCCTTGGTTGAGCCGCTCTCGTTAGATGAGGCTTTTTTGGATGTCACCGCCAGTCGCTTGCTCTTTGGCGATGGCCCCGCCTGCGCGCGTTGGATCCAAGAGCAGGTGACGCTGCGTACGCGCGGACTGACCTGTTCGGTGGGAGTGGCCGCTAATAAATATGTGGCTAAAGTCGCTAGCGACCTTAAAAAACCGGGCGGGTTAGTCGTTGTGCCTGCTGGCCAAGAGGCGGATTTTTTGGCGCCCTTATCGGTGCGCCACTTGTGGGGTGTGGGACCCGCCGCCGAAACGGTCTTAACGAAGCTTGGATTGAAGACAGTCGGGCAGGTCGCGGGGGCTTCTTTTGCCAATCTGCGGGCGGCTTTGGGTGAGGATTTGGCGTCGCATTACCAAGCCTTAGCGCGCGGCCTTGACGAGCGGCCAGTGATCTCTGAGCGTGAAGCCAAGAGCATTGGGCGCGAGACCACCTTTGACAGCGACACGCGCGACCTAGGCTTGCTGCGGGCCACCTTGGCGGACTTGTCAGCGGATGTGGCCCAGCGCTTGCGGCGTAATGCTAGCCTGGCGGGTACTTTGGCGCTCAAGTATCGTTGGGAAGGTTTTGAGACGCATACCGCTCAGCGCGCGTTAGACCCCCCTAGCGCGCATGGTCCCGATCTCTTCGCCGCGGGATGGGATCTCTTGCGGCAACAGCTAAAGAAAGAACCGCGCAAGGTTCGCCTGATCGGTCTTAGCGCCAATCAGCTTTTGCCCGCCAACGCCGGTGTTCAGGAATCTCTTTTTGAAAAGCCGTCCCAAAAGAAAAAAGACCTCGATGCCGCTTTGGACGCCGTGGCCCAGCGGCATGGAGATGATTTGCTTAAGCGCGCCAACCAAAGTGGTATCAAAGGCGCCAAACGCGTCCCTCATCGCACAGGATTCTCGTGACCCGTTGCCCCCATTGCCGCGCCGCCAATCCCGATGCCCAAAGTCTTTGTGGGTCCTGTGGACGCGCCTTGCCACCCATGATCGCCCAGCCGTGGATGCGATTCTCGGATCTCTGGGATAGTGACTCCGCCAAACGCTCGGCGCTGGTCGCCTTGGGCCTTTTGCTTTTTCGCGTCACGCTCTATCCATGGCTATGGCAAGCGGCAGGACGGGTCGAGGGAAGCGTGCTGTTGTTTCATCTATGCCAGGGATTGGGACTGGGTCTCGCGGTCGCTTGGGTAAGACGGCCAGGCGAGCCAACACGCCGACTCTGGATTTGGATGGCGTTAGGCGCGTTGGGTGGAATCTTTGCTTGGGCCGTGGACTACGCCTACAATTACCAGCATCTGCTTTATCGCGGCGTCATGCTTGCGCAAGGCTTCTTTTTCGGTTCGGATGGCCCGCAAGTTTCCACCTTTCCCTACGCGCTATTACAGGTTCTTTGCGCCGCGCCGCCTGCTATCTTGCTCTGGGCTTATCACGGTACCTTGACCCGCTCGCGCCCAGCATGGAGCGCGCTTGCGTTGCTTTTTATGACCCTTTCGCTATGCCTACATTTTTGGTCGCGGGGGGCTTATCTACAATGGTCCGTCTTTCTTCCGGGTTGGATGGGGCAGTGGGTCTTGCATTGGGTAGCGTTGGTACTTATTTGCTATGGCACGAGTCTTAGAAAGCCTTGATTTATAATGATTTTATACATAATTTTGATTAGAAATGACAAAGCGCTTCGATTAATAGTCTGGTAATCTTATACCACTGTGCAGACTATTGGTTCAAATCACGCAACAAAAATGAGGCGCCGCCAGACTACTTGGGTGGGCATACTTATTTGTGCGCTCTTGGTTTTGCCTACTTCGCTCTTTAGTGTCCCCTGTCGTACGGTGCTTGGCTATTACGCGTCATGGACCTATTGGAATACTCCGGTGGGATACACACCAGCTATCATCCCTTACTCAAAATTTACCCATATTTGTCATGCTTTTGTCGATCCGACCAGTGCGGGTAATCTCACCGTAAACTCTGACATCACGACGCAAATGCCAGCCTTGATCACAAATGCGCACGCGGCAGGAACCAAAGTCTTGATTAGTATTGGTGGAGCTAGCGCGGCTGCGGACACAGCATTTAGAACTATTGCTGGTAATGCGGGCCTTCGGGC
>JANLXT010000030.1:0-5164 GCA_031365225.1 candidate division FCPU426 bacterium | reverse complement strand
CCAAGTGCCATCCGCCCGCTTGAGCGGAAACTGCCCCCGCACCTCGGCCTGATAGCGACCTTTGCGAGACATGCGCCCGGGCTGACCCAAGGGGTCCAAGCGAACGTGTTCGCCCTGCACCAGCACCTGCGCCGTGGCTAGATCAAACGGAAAGCCGGCGGCACTACCGTCTTCGATCTTCAACGAGAGCGTGGTCCTTAGGTCCGCGTTGGCGCCACGTATGCCGATGTTGCCTGACACGCGCCCTGTCCAATCACTGCCCCAATTCAACATGCGGGTCAGCGTCTGAGTTGGAAACGCGTTGGCCTGCCCCTCAAGGTCCAGCATGCCGTTCTTAGAATAGCCGCTGAGCTCGGCAAACGATGTAGGGCCGGTCCGCACGCGCAGCTCTTTTAGATCCCAGCCATCCGCGTTGATCTGCAACGCGCTCGCGAGCGCAGGGTCGGGCGAACGATCATCCAGACGCCACAGGCCAGCGTTCCATGTCAAGCGCAGACGATTTTTGGTCCAGATCTGCCGATTGGCGTGTAGTTGGCTAAGATCCAGATCAAGCACCCCCACCCGCGTGTCGCCTTTGGCATCGAACGCCGCCTCGCCACCCAAGGTAAAAGTATCGACCGCCACAAAACCATCCGCGCGAAGATTTCCCTTCGCCTTCCAGATGCCCTTGCTGCCAGTTTCTAAGCGCAGGGCCGACGCTTCGGCCCACGCCGAACCGCGCTGCCAGCGCAGGCGCGTCAGATCCGCGCCTTGGGCGTTGGCTTTGCCCATGATCTGCACGCTCGTGACAGACTTTGCCACGCCCCACGTGGCAGACCCCGTCAGCGAAACACCCCAGGCCGAGCCCGACGTCACCACGGCTTGCGCTTCAATTTCTAAGGGTCGCTTAGGATCGCTGGCCTTCAAGCGCAGATCGCTTTCGCCAAGCCCATGCTTCGCTTGCCAGCGCAGCGAGCCCGAGACGCCCTGGCCCAAACCAGTTTTGGATCCGCCAAAAAACTGAAAAACATCCGCCAGGTCGTCATCACGCACCTCAACCAGCGCGTCGCTCGCGTCCGCTTGCCAACGCGCATGCCCGCGCAAGGCACCCCAGACCAAGTCACGCGCCTCAAACACCTGCCCATCAAACACCAGCAACGCCTCGGCCGCGGGCAACACCTGGCCATTGACGCTCCAGGCGTCTAGGCGCATGCGCGCACCCGCACTGGCCCCTGTCCAGCGCGCCAAGACCCCACTTTCTTGCTGGGTGCGAGCCTGAGCTGACCACACTCTGCCGCCCAAACGCCAGTCTTTGATGGTCAACGCAAGCTGTGGCGCCTGTCCCGGCAGCAGCTTTGCGTCACCCTCGACTTTGCCCCCTTCAGACTGAAGGGCTAGCATACGCTCGACACGCCAATGCTTGCCTTCGCGATTGATCTGCAGACTGGCACTGTCGGCGCTCAGACTTCCAAAACGAGGAACCTCCACATCCACCTTTGACTGCCAGCGGGTCTCGCCCTGTCCTGCCACCGTGCCACTGGCGCTACCCGCGACATCGTCTCGCCCCAAGAGGGTCGAGAACACCGCCAGATCGGCGTGATCAAGCGTCGCGGTCCAAGTCAACGGCCAGGCCGCCCCAAGCCCTTGGGCGCTACCCACAAGCTCGCCGTGACGCAGATCCAGCCTGCTCAGGTCCCAGCTCTGGTCGTTCAGCTCAAACTCTATCGCCGCGGGCAAGCTGGCGTTTAGATAACGCAGATCGGTCGACGTGGCCTTGAGCGTCGCGTGCCGACGCGCGCCTTGCTGCTGCCAGTGCGCCCGCCCTTTGGCCGTGCCGCTTAAACTTTTAGCCAGGATCTCGCCCACCCAGGGCAGCGGCAGCGCCTTGAGCTCTAAGTCAAAATCACTGTCTTGCCCGCCCAACGCCCAATGGCCTCGCGCGAGCGCCCAAGTTTGCATGCCCTGGCCCAAGTCCGCGCGGGTCAAGCGAATGCCTTCTTTGGACCAGACTCCCTTCGCCTTGATATGCATGCCGCGACGTCCTCGCCAATCGCCATGCGCGTCAAACTCCAGCGCGCCTTTTTGCAAACGCGCGTCCACGACACAAGCTTTCAGCTCAAGCTGTGATACCATCAAGCGCGGGGCTTGCGCGCGCACACGCCAACGCGGGGCTTCCTTGCCGGCGTCCCATTCAAGATTAAGGTCACCCTGCCCGCTGACCGACAGACCCTGCGGCCACGCCAGGCTTTCTAGCGGAAAATCCTTCGCGCGTGCCCGCGCAGACCACGTGGCCAGCGTGTCGCTGCCCGCGCGAACCAACGTCAAAGCCAAGCGCTCGGCACCCTTGCTGCCCGCCGAAAAACTAAGCGAACCGAACGCGCCCTGGCCAAACCCTTCCGCGCGCAGATCCCCGACCCCATAGCGGCCCACCCGGGCATCAGGAGCCTTTGCGCTTAACCGCCAAACCGGTGAAGGCCAAAGGCCTCGCAGCTCACCTTGGATCTGGGCCTTGGCCGTGACACTCAAGAGATCGGCGCCGCTCGCCAAGGCCAGCGCCCCTAGGTCCAGGCTCTTGGCGCTGATGCTAAGCGCCAAGTCAGGCGCACTTAGGTCACCCAGCCGGCCACGAACATCCCAAGCACCCGCCAACTCAAAGCTGCCCTTTTCGATATCAGCGTGGCGGTCCCGCAGGCGCAAATGCGCCCGCACTTGACGTGGCGCGAGTGCATCTTGAGTGAGCTGGTTCGCGTCTAGATCCACAAACCCTTCAAGGCGCCAGCCCGGTGACCATTGCCCCGTGTCCACGGGAGCGCGTCGCAGATTCAATTCACCATGGCTCAGGCTCACCTGAGGCAAACCACTCACGCCAAGCATGGCGCCCCACGCCTGCAACGGCAGACCGCGGGGCCTTAGCTGCGCTTGAACCGACTGGCCATCCGCGCTGGAATCCGCTTGAAAGCTTAACTCGCCTCCAGGCGCGCCCACGGCTTTGCCCGCGATGCTTAGGCGTCCGTTGTACAAGCGCGCGGCCAGCCCAAGATCCTTGACCCACTCTTGCGAAACGTCGCCGCGCTTAACGCTCACACGCCCATGTTCAATGCTGAGCGCGGGTCCCAACAACGGAAGCGCCGGCAACGCAAAGGGCGTGTTTCCTAGCTGACCTGCGGTCGGCGCCTGCGCGCCAAGGCGCAATTCTAAGGCGGGTCGATCCAGATCAATGCCGCGCAAGCTAGCCAGGGGGTCGCCATGCCGAAGCCATGCCAACCACGAATACGTCAATCGGGCACGCGGGACGCGCAAGGTCCAGGCGGGCTCCCCGCCTTGCGAATCGATCTCCACGCCCCGCAGGGTTAGGCTGCCAAAAAGGCCGCCCTCCACCGATTCCAAGCGAACGGCACAACCAAGCGCCGACTCGAGCCCACGCTGCATGAGAGGACGCAAACCACGCACAAGCAGGCCTGAGGCATCCAAGCCCCAGGCCGTCACGCCAAGCAACACCACCGTGACCAGCACATGGCGCAGTTGTTTTTGAAAGCGTTTCATCATTTAAAAGACGCGCGAAGCGAGCTCAAAGATCCCCACATAAAAAAGCCCCGCGTCCGGGCATGGTACCCGACGCGGGGCTGCTTGCGAGCCTTGGTTCAAACCTTTTCGACAACGTTCTCTTCGGCGCTGGCTTCTTCGACCTTGAGCTCTAAACGGTCATCTTTTTTGCCCTTGCCACGGCGAACAATGACCTTGGAGCCACTGCGGGCGTTGCCCTTGAGTATCTCTTCGGCCAACGGCTCTTCGACATGCCGCTTGATCACCCGTTTGAGCGGTCGCGCTCCAAAAACTGGATCAAAGCCCTTTTCGATCAACCAATCCAAGGCAGGCTTCTCTGCCTCGAGCTTGATGCCACGGTCCACGACACGCTTGGCGACTTGAGCAAAGATCAAGCCCACGATGTTCTCAACCATCTTGCGGGTCAAACGTCTGAAGACCACGATCTCGGTCAGGCGATTGACAAACTCTAAACGGAACGACTTTTTAAAGAGCGCCAAGAGCTTCTCGCGCATGCGGTCGTAGTCATCATCTTCGGCGTCGCCCGCAAAGCCCAAGTTCTTTTGGATCTCACTGGTGCCCAGATTGGATGTCAAGATCACCACGGTGTTCTTAAAGTCCACCGTGCGTCCTTGGTTGTCGGTCAAACGCCCGTCATCCAAGATCTGCAACATCAGATTGAGCACGTCGGGATGCGCCTTCTCGACTTCGTCAAAAAGAACCACGCTGTAGGGCTTGCGGCGGACCTTCTCGGTCAATTGTCCCGCTTCATCATGCCCGATATAACCAGGAGGCGCGCCCACCAAGGCCGACGTTGAGAACTTTTCCATGTACTCGGACATGTCAATGCGGATCAGCGCGTCTTCGTCATCAAAGAGGAACTCGGCCAAGGTCTTGGCCAGCTCGGTCTTGCCCACGCCCGTGGGGCCCAAGAAGACAAAGCTACCGATGGGCTTGCCAGGATCCGAGATCCCCGCGCGGGAGGCGCGAATAGCTCGGCTGACGGACTCGACCGCCTCATCCTGACCCACCACGCGCCGCTTAAGATGCTCTTCCATGCGCAGTAGCTTGCTCTGCTCTTGCTCTTCGAGACGGGTCAAGGGGATGCCCGTCTGCTTGGCGACGATCTGCGCGATATCTTCTTCGCCGACCACCGCTTGCGTGCGATCTTTAGCCAGGTCCCAATTCTTTTTTAGCTCTTCTTTTTTGATCTTAAGGTCACGGGCTTTATCGCGCAAACGCGCGGCCTTCTCAAACTCTTGAGCCTTGATCGCGGCTTCTTTTTCTTTGGTCACGGCCTCAACTTCGACTTCCAGCTGACGCAGCTCGGGTGGCAGGTTGGCGCTATGCAGGCGTTTCCACGATCCAGCCTCATCCACCAGATCGATCGCTTTGTCTGGCAAAAAGCGGCTGGTGATGTAGCGGTCCGCGAGCTTGACCGCGGCGACAATGGCTTCATCCGTGATCTTGACATGATGAAAGGCTTCGTAGCGATCACGCAGTCCCATGATGATCTGCACGCTTTGTTCGACCGTGGGCTCTTTGACCAGCACGGTGGTAAAGCGCCGCTCTAAGGCCCCGTCTTTTTCGATGTACTTGCGGTATTCGTTCAAGGTCGTGGCGCCGATGCATTGCAGCTCGC
>JANLXT010000284.1:0-21100 GCA_031365225.1 candidate division FCPU426 bacterium | reverse complement strand
CACCGAGATCGGCGCGCCGCTATCGATGGCTTGCATGTCGCGGGTCAGGCCATCGGTGCTGCTCATCGACACCGTGCGCACGGTGTTGTCACCCAGATGCTGCTGCACCTCGAGCGTCACATCGATCTTGAAGGTCTCGGCCCCAACTTTGTAGGATCCGCTGACTTTCAAGGCGTTGTAGATGGCAGGAAGCTTGCCGGGCTCGAACTCTACGTCGACGACGGGCCCGATGATCTGAACGACTTTTCCTGTGCTCATGGTTTTCCTCGATTGAACGCGGTACGGTTGACTATTTAAGCGCTTCGGCGCCGCCGACAAGCTCGGCGATCTCTTTGGTGATACCAGCCTGCCTTAGGCGGTTGGCGTACAGGGTCAAAGATTGGATCATCTCTTTGCTGTTGCGGGTGGCGCTGTCCATGGCAGTCATGCGGGCCGCCAGTTCAGACGCTTGGCTCTCGAGCAAGGCGCGCCACACTTGCATGCTGACCGCGCGGGGCGTCAAGTAATCAAAAACGCGTGATTGGTCAGGCTCAAAACTAAGCTCACTCGCGCCCGTGGGAGCCGTGCCCGCGGGACGTTCCCATTCGCCCTCAAGATTGAGCTGCTCCAGGCTGAAAGGCAACAAACGCGTGGCCGTGGCCTTGAGGCTGATGATGGATTTGAAGTCGGTGTAAAGCAGCACGACTTCGTCCACTTCACCCGAAAGAAACGCGCTCATCTGTTCTTGGGCGATCGCCTCGGCGGTGCCAAAAGCTAAATGGTTACCCAAGTGAATATACTGCGACACCATGGGCAAATCAAAATTGCGAAAAAAGTCCCGCGCCTTGCGCCCCACCACGGTCAACGTTACTTTTCGTTTGTTTTGATTTTCTCGGATGATCTGCGTCGCGCGGCGCAAGATGTTGACGTTGAACGAGCCGCAAAGCCCTTTGTCCGCCGCGGAGATGACCAGGCGCAGGGGGCCCGTGCCATCGATCGAGCCCTGGCGGGGCGCCAACAAGGGATGGGCACCCACAGCCTGACGACCCGCGATATCTTTAAGCACATCCGCCACGCTGTTGGCGTAGGGACGGGCCGCCAGCATACGCTCTTGGGCACGGCGCAAGCGCGCCGCCGCGACCATCTTCATGGCTTTGGTGATCTGCTGGATATTTTTGGCGGTCTTGATGCGACCGCGCAATTCGCGCTGAGAGGCCATTTATTTAAAGGTCACTTTGAATGCGTCGATGGCGGCGTTCAACTTGGCGGCGACGTCGTCTTTCAAGTCTTTGGTGTCACGGATCTCGTTCATCACCGCGCTGGCGTTAGCCTTCAGGTGTTCCAACATCTCGGTCTCAAAGCGGCGCACTTTGGCGGGTTCGATGTCATCGACCTTGCCGTTGGTGCCGGCGTAGATGACGGCGACTTGCTCTTCCATGGACTGGGGCGAGAACTGGGCCTGCTTGAGCAGCTCGACCAAACGCTGACCACGCGCCAATTGGGCTTGGCTGGCTTTGTCTAGATCACTGGCAAACTGGGCGAAGGCGGCCAAGGCGTTGTACTGCGCCAGCTCTAACTTGAGCTTGCCAGCGACTTTTTTGGTGGCCTTGGTCTGGGCGTTGCCACCCACACGGCTGACCGAGATACCCACGTTGACCGCGGGCCGGATGCCCGAATAGAAAAGGTTGGCTTCAAGAAAGATCTGGCCATCGGTGATCGAGATGACGTTGGTGGGGATGTAGGCGGACACATCGCCGGCCTGGGTCTCGATGATGGGCAAGGCGGTCAAAGAGCCCGCGCCCAGCGCGTCGTTCAGTTTGACAGCGCGCTCAAGCAAACGGCTGTGCAAATAGAACACATCGCCAGGATAGGCTTCGCGTCCGGGAGGGCGGCGCAACAAAAGCGACAGCTGCCGATAGGCCACAGCTTGCTTAGAAAGATCGTCATACACGATCAACGCGTGCCGACCGCTGTAGGTGAAATGCTCAGCCAAGGCGCAACCGCTGTAGGGCGCCATGTACTGCATGGGCGCGGGGCTGCTGGCGGTCTCGGCGACGACGATGGTGTATTCCATGGCGCCATTCTCTTCGAGCGTGCGCACGACCTGGGCCACGGTGCTCTGCTTTTGACCGATAGCGACGTACACGCAAAAAACGCCTTTGCCTTTTTGATTGATGATGGTGTCCAGCACGACGGCGGTCTTGCCGACCTGGCGATCACCAATGATCAGCTCGCGCTGGCCACGACCGACTGGGATCATGCTATCGATGGCCTTGACGCCCGTCTGCATGGGCTCTTTGACGGGTTGACGATCGACCACGCCCGGCGCTTTGAACTCGATTGAGCGCGTGCCACTGGCGGCAATGGGGCCCTTGCCATCAATGGGCTGGCCCAAGCTGTTGACCACGCGGCCTAGAAAAGCGTCCCCCACGGGCACTTCGGCGATGCGACCACTGCGGCGGACAGTGTCGCCTTCTTTGACCAAGCGATCATCCCCCAAGAGCACAGCGCCAACCGTGTCGCGCTCTAGGTTGAGGGCCAGGCCCACGACCCCGTTGGGAAATTCGAGCAGCTCGGACACCATCACGTTGCGCAGGCCGTGCAGGATGGCGATGCCATCTCCCACCTGGATGACGGTCCCCACCTCGGCAACGTCGACGCCCGGGTCAAAACCAGCGATCTGCTTTTCGAGCAGGCTGGTGATCTCTTGTGCTTTGATCTGCATGTGCGCCTCGGATTAAGCTTTTTGGGATTTTTTCTTGGGAGCCGCTTTTTTCTTTGGGGCGGCCTTTTTCTTAGATGTTTTTGTCTTGGTCTTAGCTTTTGCTTTAGAAGCTTTTTTGGGCGCCTTGCGGGCCGGTTCTTTACGCAACTCTCTGCCTAAACGATCCAACTGCGAGCGCAAGCTGCCGTCGTAGATCATGTCGCCCACCCGTAGCATCGCGCCGCCCAAGATGCTGCGGTCGACCATCGGGATCAGGTCTACTTTGCGATTGAGACGCTTGCTCAGCTCGGTTTCCATCAGCTTGCGTTGGGCGGGGGTCAACGCCGACGCGGTGGTCAAGCCCACCCGCGCCAAACCCCGGTCGGTATCCACCTGCCGCTGAAACTCTTCGAGGATGGGTCCCAGATAACGCTCGCGCTTGTTGTCGAGCACGGCCCTTAAAAAATTCAAAAATGTCTGACTGGGCGCGGCCGGAAAAGCCCCGCTCAGCGCGGACAACTTGCGCTCGAGGGGCGCGGGGCGCGACAAGAATGCCCGCGCTTGAGTCGATTGGCGCAAGGCTGTCGCCAAGCTCTTGGCTTCGACGGCGACTTGGTCTAGCGCCGAAAGCGTCTTGGCCGCGTGCAACAAGGCCTTGGCGTAGCGTTCTGCGATGAGGGATTGCAACATTCGAACCGCCTAGTTTTTTGAGATCTTGATCTGTTTGATGAATTTTTCGACCAAGGCTTTTTGGGTCGAGACATTCATATTTTTTTCTAAGAGCTTGCCCGTGGCCTTGACGATCAAGGTCGCGGCGGTCAGACGGATCTGCCGCACGGCCTCTTCGCTTTCGGCGCGGATCTGAGCGCGGCCTTGCTTAAGCAGAGCCTCTTGTTCTTGGCGGGCTTGGGCCAAGAGCTCGTCCCGCAAGCGCTGGGCTTGAACTTTGGTTTGTTCGTTCAAACGCCGGCCCTCATCGGCCAATTTTTGGCGCTGGGTCTCGATCTCGTCGCGCAACGCTTGGGTCTCGGCGCGCGCGGCTTTGGCGGCGTCCAAGTCCTGCACAATGCCCGCACGACGACCCTTGAGGTGCTTGCCAAGCGGCTTAAAATAGATGATCCAGACAGCACCCATGCCAATCGCAAAGGTGATGATCTGGGCGATCAAGATATCAAAATGGGGAATCAACATGTCCTGTCCTTTAGCGATAACAGTCCAGAGCGCGGGCTGAAGCCCGCGCTCTGAGCCGAGTCGATCAGATCATGAAATAAGCGAGCAGGGCATAAATAGCCAAGGCTTCGATAAAGGCCAAGGCGACCAACAGGGTGCCACGGATGTTGTCGGCGGCTTCGGGCTGACGTGCGATGCCTTCCATCGCGCCGGCGATGGACATGCCCATGCCGATTGCCGCGCCAAAACCGGCGATCGAGAGCGCCAGCGCCGCGACGGCCTTGGGGGTGAATCCGCTAGCGGCAGCTTGCGCCACAGGGGCGGCGGCTTCGGCAGCAACGGCCAAACCGGCCAGGCTCAACAGGCTGAGGGTCATCAAAGCTTTCTTCTTCATGGTACCTCCTTGGTGGTTGATCAACGCGATCAAGTCGTGGTCAAAGCGATAAGGCCGTGGGCTCAATGCGCCGCGGCCGCTTGGTGTTGCTGGTCGTCGTGCTGTTCGTGGTGCACCGCGATCGCGTTGCCGATGTAGACCATCGACAACACAGTAAAGACGATCGCTTGAATGAGCGAGACCAACACGCCCAAGATGATGATCCCTGGGCGCAGGGCCAAGGGCAGTAACAAGAGAGAGTTTTCCATCAGCGAACTGCTCTGATAGAGCGTGACCATCATCGCGGCCAAGACAGCCAAGATCATCTCTTTGGCAAAGATATTTCCAAAAAGCCTAGCAGCCAAGGACAAGGGCTGGGCGACCACGCCAATCAACTCGATCACGGGCAAGAGAATAAACTGCAACAAGAACATGATGATCTTAGACATCGGGTTGTCGCCTTCGCGAAAATCTAAGATCTTAAAATAATGGCTCCAGTATCCCCAGACACCTTTGGCGCGCATGCCAAAGATATGAGTCGAGAACGCGGTGATCAAGGCCAAGGCGATGGTGGTATCGGTCTTGGACGTGGCCGACGCCATGTAGGGGATCAGCCCGAGTAGATTATTAAAAAAGACATAGAGGAAGATGCTGAAAAAAAGCGGAAAGTAGCGCAGGCCTTCTTCGCCCACGACTTGCCGGGCGATGTCTTCCATCCACTCAAAGACAAATTCCCAAGCGTTTTGCAGGGTCCCAGGGACTTTCTTTAAACGCGACAATCCAAAGATCGCCAACAGCAGCATGATTCCCCAGGTGACGCCCGCCATCGCGGTGGGTTGCCACGGGCTACCGTGCATCCAGACGGCTTCGGGGATGCCACCTGCTTGGCCCTGGTGCGCATCGTGCGCCGCTTCGTTTGTCTGAGTATGTTCTGCCATGTCCCTATGCTTGCTCGGAGGGGGGCGCCGGTTTGGGCGCCTTTTTTACGATGATCGATTTTTTATAGATCTGCCAGATGCCTGACACTGTCCCTAACAGCGTACCGACAAAGATACCCAGCGGCTTGGCCGCAGGCCAATAGCGCTGTATCACCCAACCTAGAAATACACCGACCAAGATGTTGGCGGGCAATTCGTAGCCAGAGACCGAGCCCCGCGATGCCAGCCCACTGACCAAGCTTTGGCTGGCTGTTTTCTTTGGCTTGGCGCTCATGTGTTAGGTGGTTCTTCGCCTTCACCAAGTGGTTTGAGGCGATCGTAACGGTCAAAATCACCCGGCTTCACATCTTGGATAAATTTTTTAAAGTCTTCCATCTCGCGATTGACCTTGGCTTTGTCTTTGACCGCGCTAGATGACAGCACGGCTTCGGCCACAAAGATCGGCGCTTGCAGACGCAACGCCAACGCGATCGCGTCCGAGGGCCGAGCGTCCACTTGGGTCTCGAGACCATCCCGCGTCATGACCAAATTGGCGTAGTAGGTGCTGGTCTTTTCGTCCATCGCGTGAATGTCGACGCGGGTTAATGTCGCGTCAAAAGCTAAGACCAACGACTTCATAAGATCGTGACTGGTTGGGCGCGGCACGGGGATGGACTCGAGCGCCAAAAGTATCGCATCGGCCTCAAAGACCCCGATCCATATAGGCAAAAAGCGGGTCTCGCTCGGATCCGTCAAAATGACCACCGGCTGGCGGGAGCTAGCATCGACCGCCAGGCCCCTTACACTCATTTCCACCATCCGAACCTCCTTGGACCGACACGAATATAATGAAGGCGTATCTAAGGCGCAAGGGTGTTCTTGTGCTTTTTTTCACAAAGTATTTGAAGTGTGCCGCAATTTGAAATAAATGTAAAAATGCTTTAAAAATAGGTTGAAAAATTAACGCTTTGGCGCGCTTTCTAGCTCCCGATGTCCAAAACCAAATCATCTGGCCTTTGCTGATCCGCCGCCTCGGGACTGCTTAGGTGAACCCTGCCCTTGGCCTTGGCTGGCAGCTCTAGGTCAAAATTACCGGCCGCATCGGTGTTGCCTTGGACGCTCCAAGCCTGATCTAAACTTTTAGCCACGACACGCCACGAGGCGCGGGGCGCTAGATTGTCCGCGCGATCGATGTGCCCACGCAGATGACCCGCTTGGGTCGACGCGCTCAAGAGGCTGTTGGGTTGACGATAGCGAAAGCTGATCAGGCGTGTGACACCCAGCGCGGGAGGGGGCGACGACCAACCTTCTTGGGGCAAACCATTGGCGCGCAAACGTACGCGTGCGGGGCGGTCGGTCCAAAAGACTAAATCGTGGGGGCGGAACTCGTCCACGCCAGGTCGCGGCTCAGCGCCCCACGAAGCAAGGTGGGCGCGGTAGGGGAGCAAAGCTTCAAACTCACCACTGTTCAAGACGCCTTGGGCGCGCAGGGTGTGCCGCTGCACGACCAAGAGCCAAGCGGGCACGGGCTTGCCGGGGCGCAGACGCGCGCGCGGAAACGCACGTAAACGCGCGCTGCTGGGCAACGCGCCGTAAGATTTAACGTGATCGAGCGCAGCCTGTGCGGCGGCGGCTTCGTCCGCGCCAAAGTAAGCACGCTCGACACTGGCTTGGATCACGCTTAGCTCTTGCGCGGGAGCCCAACGCAGGCGCGCTAGATCGCCGCTCTCTAAAGACCAGCTATCCAGCAGCTCTCCGGCAAAGAGGGCTTCTTCTCCCAACCACTGTCCCGCGACGCTCGCGCGAGCATTCTTTGACACAGGTCCAAGCAATTTTGGGCCGGGCTGCCACACTTGCGTCACCAGCTGACCACGCGCCCAAGCCAAACGCGCGGGGATCTTGATCGCGCGCAAAAGGGCCACTTTGACCCGGGCCCTGCCAGCGCTATCGGTCGCGCCGCGCCGCAAGATAACGGAGGCCTTGTCCCAGGCCATACGCCATTCTGTCGAGGCTCGCGTCGAAATGTCGTCGTCGAGGGAGACTTGCAACGCTTGATCTAAGACGGCATCCACGGCCTGCTCAGCCAAGACCGCGTCCGCGGGCAGCGCGCAACCCACTAAGCGCCCCAGGACCTTACGTCCCAGCGCCAAAATACTTGGATGCTGGCTGTCGATGGCGACGCTAGGCCGAAGGTAGGGCGCCACCGACGGGGGCACCTTTGCCCCAAGCCCGGCCGCCGCCGGGACGGGCAAAGCAGGCGCCAGATCCACTCGCAAAAGCGAGCCCACCACAAAGCTAAACTCGTCAAGCGGGGCCGCCTGGGCCAGCCCTGCGACCACAAAAAATAAGCCAAGCAAAGCCCCAAGCGGCCTTTGACGACCGCCCGTCGGCTCTTTATACTTAGTCGTGGATTTGAAAACGGAGGAAGGCATGAGCGAACAAGCAGCAGAAGAACTAGGGACACAGCCCCAAACGTGGTGGCAGGGCGATAAATTCTTTTTTACCGCGCTGATCATCGTGACATTAGCGATCGCGTGGGGCATGGCGCGCTACGAACTGGTGAGCCGCGCCAAAAAAGCCTATCTCGAAGGCGAAAAGTATTACGCGTGGATGAAAGAGCCCGCCAAGAAAAAAGCTTATTTTGACGCCGAGCTGAGCGCTAAAAAGATAAATCAAGAGGAATACCAGCGCTTGATGGAAGACAGCGACCTAAAGAACGCCTTTGTCTGGTACGAGACCGTGCTGGATCTCTTTCAACCCCCACGCAGCGAGTGGGTCATCAAGAGCGAAGAGCGGATGAAAGAGATCAAACCGCTGTATCACGCCTGGCTCAGGACCCTGGGGATCGATCCGGTGGAATGAGGCGACACTTCTAAAGTTTTGGTTAGCACACCTTGATCGGGGCTCAGGCCCCGATCAATTTTTTTCCGGCAACGCGTAGGCGCTCGAGGCTTGGCTTGGAGCTGGACTCAAGGTACAAGCGCACGACAGGCTCGGTGCCGCTAAAGCGGATCGCGAACCACGAGCCATCCGCCAGAACAAACTTGTGGCCGTCCAACGTGATGTGCTTGAGGACTTTTTGTCCGGCGAACTCGCTGGGCGGGTCTTTTTCGAGGCGCTTGACCAGCTTGACTTTGCCCGCGTCACTCAGGCGAAAATTGGAACGGCCCACGACAAAGTTGCCGACTTCTTTATAGAGGCCTTTGAGAATAGCTCTGAAGGGCCGGCGTTCGATAGCGCGCATCTCGGCCATCAGCAGGCAGGCCAAGGGGCCGTCTTTTTCGGGCACGTGCCCGTGCACCGTCAAGCCACCGCTCTCTTCGCCACCGACCAAGATCGGCTTGGTCTGCATGTATTGGCCGATCCACTTGAAGCCCACCGGCACTTCGACCAGCTCACGGCCATAGCGCTTGGCCACCGCGTCGATAAAGTGGGAGCTGACCACACTGCGCAGCACCGCCCCGTTCCAATTTTTACGCGTCAGATGCAGATGGCGCACCAAGAGCGCTAACACCAGGTTGGGGACGATGAAGGTTCCGTCATCATCCACAATACCAAAGCGATCGGCATCGCCATCGGTGCCGACACCCAGATGGGCGCGCTGTTTGCGCACCGTGGCAACGAGCTCATCAATATGTCCTTCAGCAGGCTCGGGCGAGCCACCTCCAAAGAGCGGATCACGCTGGGTGTGCAAGGCCGTGACTCTGGCACCCGCTTCGGCAAGCAGGGTCTCGGTGTAGCCACGCCCCGCGCCGTGCAAGGGATCCACGACAACTTTAAGCTTGGCTTTGCGGATCGCTTTAAAGTCCACGATCTTGCGCAAGCGGCTGAAATAGGCAGGTTGGGGGTCGATCAGTGTCGCCAACTTGCGGCTTTGAGCGTTTTCCCAAGAAAGCTTTTTGACCGCCTTGCCACGACCCATCTCAATCTTGGCCGCCCGCTTTTCGATATCATGCGTGATGTCTTTGGTGGCGGGACCGCCCCAGTAGGGATTGAACTTAAGCCCGCCGTATTCGGGCGGATTGTGGCTGGCCGTAAAATTGATGGCACCCCCCAGTCCACGGCGCAACTGCTCGAAGGCGACGGTGGGGGTGGGGGTGTCGCGGGTCGTCACAAAGGCGTGAATGCCGTTGGCCGCCAAAATACCCGCCGCGTGGCGAGCAAACTCGGGTCCAGCAAAGCGACCGTCGTAGCTCACCAACACACCTTTTTTGACGCGGCGCGTCGCTTTGAGATGATCCGCGATCGCCTGCACGGCGATGCTCACGTTAGGAAACGTGAAGTCGTCCGCCAGGATGGCGCGCCAACCAGAAGTGCCAAAGAGTATCGTGGGCATGCGTTTTTTTCCGAGAAAGGCCGTCGGGAGAGCTGAGCTTAGCTCGCTTGCCACTCTTTGATTTTTTCTTTGTATTTGTCCACCAAGGCCTGCGCGTCGTGCAAGCTGTCGGCTTCGGCGTCGACATGAAAGTAAGGCTTATCGGCGTCGGGCAAGATCAGCACCCAGCTCTTGCCATGCCAAAGCTTAACGCCATCGATCAGCTCGGCGTTGGCCCCTTCGGCTTCTTCCATCAAACGCCGCATGACGGTTCCCTTCTTTTCCCAACTGCAAGGCGCTTCGCCACGGCAGAGCATGATCTTAGGTACTTGCTTGAGCATCTCGGACAAGGGCTGGCCTGCGCGCGCTAGGTATTCCATCAGCTTGACCGTGGCCATCATGGCGTCAAAGGCCGGAAAGAACTGACCAAAGATATAGCCCCCACGCTCTTCGCCCACAAAGGTCGCTCCCTTGGCGGCGGCTTCCATCATGCTGCGATAGGTCGTGCCGCACCGGATGACCGTGCCCCCGTGGCGCGTGACTACTTCTTCGATCGCGCGCGTGGCCGTGACTGGCACGGAGACTTTAGCCTCTTTGACCGCCATGGCGTGCAAGAGCGCAAAGAGCACGAGCGCCTGATCGCCACCGACCAGATTGCCTTTTTCGTCGCTGATAGAGATCTTTTGCGCGCCCGCATCGAGCATCACGCCAAAATCGGCGCCCAAGGTCGGCACGATCGAGGTTAACTGTTTTAGCCCAGCGTCAAACTGATCGGCCGAGCGGGTGACTTTGCTCTCATCGATAAAGGCGTTCAGGCTGATGACCTCGGCCCCTAATTTACCCAGCAAGGTCGGAAAGATGGTGGTCGCGCTGCCAAAGGCGTAATCCACGACGACTTTAAAACGCCGCTCGCGGATGACGGCGTCATCCACCGCCGCGCTAAAGCCTTCTTCGTAATGGTCCATGCCGCGGCTAGGAAAGGCCAGATCGCCCACATGCTCGCTCTCGGCGCGCCTAAAGTCCTCACGGTAAAACAGGTTCTCGATGCCCTTTTCGCGCTTGGTACTAAGATCCAAGCCATTCTCGTCAAAGAACTTGATGTCCTGGATCTTGCTCTCAAGCGGCGAACGGCGCACGTGCAAGCCACCGGCGGTCTTGAGCGCCTTGGTGACATAACGCGCGACCGGGATGGGTTGCAGGCGCAAGTCATAGACATTGACGCCCGCGCTCATCAAGCCTGCGATGATGCTGCGATCGATCATGCGGCTGGTCTTGTGCGAGTCGCGCGTCACTAAGACCCAACCACCCTGCGGCAAACTGGCGCCATAGGACGCCCCAAGTTTGGCGGCAAACTCGGGGGTCATCTCGATGTTGGCGCTGCCCGAGATGCCATAGGCGTCAAAAAGGGTCGAGGACCACTTGTCGCCCCAGACCAAGCTACTCGAAAGTGTAGCGCCGTTTTCTAGCGTCTTGCTTGGCCACATCTTGACTTCGTCTTTGACTGTGCAATTTTGCCCAATGACGCACTGATCCGCGATCACGACACCCACGCCCAAAAAGCTGCGCGCGCCAACCTTCACCGCGCCCGCCACCGTGCACTCTTTGAGCTCGGCGCCCGCGCCCACTTTGACGTCGTTCCAAAGCACCGCGCCACTGATACGCGCACCTTCTTCGATCTCGCAGCCATCGCCCAAGATGCAATCGTTGAGCTCGACTTTGGGGCCCACCTTGACATTGCGTCCGACGATCACCGAATTGGTCAGCTTGGCGCTCGGGTCCACCTGCGAACCCTCACCGATCCAAAGATCCGTGCCCAGGCGCCCTTTGCGGGTGCCGTCCACGCCCACTTCGACCTTGCCCGAAAGAATGTCGCGGTGCGCCAGCAGGTACTCGCCCAAGGTGCCGATATCACGCCAATAACCATTGGCCACATAGCCATGCAAGGCCAGGCCCTTTTGCAGCATCAACGGAAAGAGGTCTTTGCTAAAATCAAAATCGCGGCCTTCAGGGATCAGGTCTAAGACTTCGGGCTCTAAGATATAGATGCCTGTGTTGACGGTGTCCGAGAAGACCTCGCCCCAGCTCGGCTTCTCTAAAAAACGCGTGATGCGACCTTCTTTGTCAGTGATGACCACGCCAAACTGCAGGGGGTTTTCGACGCGCGTCAGGATCAGGGTCGCCATGGACTTGCGCTGCTCGTGAAAGCGCACCGCCGCGGTCAGATCAAAGTCCGTGAGGATGTCTGCCGAGATGACAATAAAGCGCTCTTTGCCGATCAGCGGCTGGCCCAGCTTGACCGAACCGGCCGTGCCCATGTCCGCTTCGGCGCCGATGTAGGACATCTTGACGCCCGCTTGAGCGCCATCGCCAAAATGTGATTTGACCGCGTCGGGCTGATAGTAAAGCAGCGCCAATTGATCTGTCACGTCGTGCGCCTTTAAGAGCTCGACAATGCGTTGCATGATGGGCCGATTGGCCACGGGGACCATGGGCTTGGGTCGGCTAAGCGTGAGGGGCCGTAAGCGGGTTCCAAACCCACCGGCCATGATGACGCCTTTCATAGTCGTAACTCCTAAGTCTAAGTGGGCATGCGCCCGTTATTAAATTGAAAGCCTCAATCGTCGTCCGAGCTTCTGCTCTTGCCGCCACCCTTGCCACCCCGTCCGATGATCCAGAGCAGGCACAGGCTATAAAAGGTCCACTGCGCGTAAAGCCAGAGCAGGTCCCAGGGTTCGCTGAGCGCTTTTTGACCGTGATAGAGTGGCAACACCAAGGCCGAGATCAAGAACGGCACACAGCCCATGCTGAGCGGACCCAAGAGCAAGCCTGAGGGCAGCAGACTACGCAAGACCATGCCGTACAGCAGGCCATAGCCCGCGCCATAGATCACAAAAACCGCCAAACGACGCAGACCTTCCTCGCCCGCCAGCGCAAAACCAGGATAGTGGTAAGCGCCCAACCCAGCTTGTTGGCTGAGCAAGAGCTTGAGCATGACCATCAGCGCGGCGGCGATGACACCCGCAATGGCGTAATCCAAGGTTTTTTTCATAGTCAACGTCCCTTTGCGAGAGAAAGCGATCAGCGCGACGCGACGCTGCTCAAGACCTTGCCTAAACGCTCGGCACCCAAAGCGAGCGCGGCTTCATCGACCGCGCAATAGCTTAGGCGCAACGTGTTACGGCCTTGGGATGGATCTGAGAAAAAGACCGCGCCAGGGACATAGGCGACACCCTCTGCGACCGCCTGATCAAAGAGCGCTTGCGCGTCGCAGCCCATCGGAAGCTCGGCCCAAAGAAAAAAACCGCCGTTGGGCAAAGCAAGCTTGCTGCCTTTGGGAAACGCCGCGCTGGCCGCTTGGTGCAAGACATCCCGACGGGATCGATACGCCTTCCGTAAACGGGGCAGGGTGGTCTGTAAATGCCCGCCCTTGAGATACTCGGCGCCGATCGCTTGGGTCAACGTGCTGCTGCAGACATCCACCGACTCTTTTGCCAGGCTCAGCTTGGCGATCAGATCAGCGGGACCGGCGACCCAGCCCACCCGTAAACCAGGCACGGCCATCTTACTAAAACTGCCTAAAAACACGCCCGCGCCTTGGGTGTCGTCGGCACAGATGGGCCGTGGCGCAGGGCCGTCAAAGCTGATCTCGCCGTAAGGATCGTCTTCGACGAGCAAGACGCCGTGCTTGGTCGCCACCTGCAGGATCGCTTGGCGTCGGGTGGGAGAAAGACACGCTCCGCTCGGGTTTTGAAAACTGGGGGTCAGGTAAAGCAGTTTGACTTGAGGGTTGGCGGCCAACGCCTGGTCCACTTCGGCGGGGTCCACGCCACCATCGCGCAAAGGCAACGAAAGCGCCGTGGCGCCGTAGCTATGAAACGCGATCAGCGCGCCAAGGTACCCGGGTGCTTCCATCGCCACCTGGTCGCCGGGGTCGAGGAACAAGCGGGCCAAAAGATCGATGCCCTGCTGGGACCCCGTGGTGATCAGCACTTGCTCTGGCGTGATACGCATACCACGGCCAGCAAGATAAGCGACGATCTGCTCGCGCAACGGCAACCAGCCTTGGGTCTCGCCATATTGCAGAGCCAAGCGACCCTGATCCAGCGTCACCCGTGCGGCAAGCTCGCTGAAAAGTTGACGATCAAAAAGGGCCGCGTCGGGAGTACCACCCGCCAACGAGATGACGTCTCCGTTTTGTACCAGCTTGAGCAGCGCGCGGATGATCGAGGGTCGTAAGCGTCCCGCCGCCGCGGAATATTTGGCGCTAAGGTCCAAGCTCAGATCTCGATTTCCATGCCCTCGCTAGCGGCTTGGGTGTTGGCAAAGATGGCCTGGGCACCCGTCTGCATCTGAATGACTTTTGCGTCATCGTGCATGGGATCGTGGTGAAAGAGCAGCAAGCGTTTGGCGCCAACCTCTTTAGCCAGCTGCGCGCCTTGCGTAGGCGTGGAGTGCCCCCAGCCGATCTTTTGGGGGTACTCTTCATCTGTGTATTGCCCATCATAGATAAAAACATCCGCGTCTTTGGCCAAGTCTTTGACTTTTGGGTCAAGCACCGAAAAATGCTCGGTGTCGGTGCAGTAGGCAAAGACTTTTTTGACGCCGTCTTCGATCGCTTCGACGCGATAACCAAAGCATTCATCGGGGTGATTCAACTTGCGATTGACCACGCTGACGCTGTCCGACAAGCGCACGCGCTGGCCCTCACGTAAGGAGATAAAATCCATACTGGCTGGCATCGATCGAAGCGGTACCGGAAAGTAGGGGTATTCAAAGAGCTGGTTCAGCTGGGTTTGCAGGTCTTTTTTGCCTTTTTCAGCGCCGTAAAAAAATAATTTATTACCCGGGATAAAATTAGGGACAAAAAATGGCAAACCCTGATTGTGATCGTGGTGCATGTGACTAAAAAAGATGTGCGCGGTGATGGGAAGCTCTTTCATCAAGGACCCGCCTAAGACGCGCGCGCCGCTTCCCATATCAAAGATCAGTAGCAAGCCGCCCACACGTACTTCGACGCAGGCGGTGTTGCCACCAATGCCCGCGGTGCTTGGGCCGGGCGTAGCGATGCTGCCCCGAACTCCCCAAAACTTAACTCTCACCGCGCCTCCATTCGCTCAACAAGCTTCGATGGGCCTGTAAGCCGAATTTTGTCCTTGCGGGTCACCCCGAGGGGATCCCCACATGGGATGATCATTTCTCTAGGCCCTGGCTCGCGACAGGGCTCCAGCGGCGTTCACCAAGGATACAAACGGGCAGGCCTCCCTCTCCTTGATTGCCTTGCTCCAGGTGGGGTTTACCGTGCCCCAGTTCTTGCGTTCTGGGCGGTGGGCTCTTACCCCGCCGTTTCACCCTTACCCTTCGACTCGGGCGCCAAGTTCGGCGCCCTCCCAGGCGGTCTATTTTCTGTGGTACTTTCCGTTGCCCCTCGCTTTCGCTTGGGGCCCCCAGCCGTTAGCTGGCACCCGGCCCTGCGGAGTTCGGACTTTCCTCCCCCGCTGATTGCGCGGCGGCGATCATCCGGCCCATCGAACTGTTACTTGTACGTGACTGTTTTTTGAGGTTGCGGCACCGTGACCTTGGGCCCGCGCAATCGCCCCTCTTCTAAGATCGGCTTTTCTTCGCCCACATCGGTGTCAGCGCGATACTCGTCGTCTTCGTTGTATTGGATCTCGCGGTACTCGCTCTCGGGCAAAGGCGCGCTTGCCATGAAAAGAGGCCGGCTGACCATTTGAAAAGCGCGCTCTTTAATGTGGGGCGCTTGGTAGTGGATCACGGGTGGCTGGGGTGGCTGTTGCTGACCTACCAACGAGGCGGCCCGGCGAAAATAGTAGCCCGCGTAATCAAGGCCCAAGCGAACCATAAACTGCGTCTTGTGCCATACGCCCCCCACCGAGGTCGAGATCATGTCGTAAAACGAGCGATGGGTCAAAACCCAGGTCCCAGGCCAACTGGTCAACGCACGGTTGTATTCTTGCACCGCGTCCTCAAGCGCCATCTCTTCGCGCACTAAAAGGCGGACCGATTTGCCCCAAAGAATGCCGTGGGTCTTGTAAGTGATCGAAGCCTTGGCCTGAGGCCGTGACGAGAGCTCGGTCCAATACCGACCGCTGACCAACAAAGAGCGCTCGAGGTCTTGCGCCATGACCAGTTTTTCTTCGGTCGAACCCGCGCCCGCCAAACGCGCGCGACGTTCCTCGACCTCTTTAAAGACAGGCCGATCGATCTTGAGGCCCAATCGCGGCAACAACTTTTCGAGATCCATGGACATATCGGCCATGCTGTTCTGCCGTTCGATGACGGTGCTTAAAAACTCGCCTAAGTTATGATGAAGCGTGCGTGCCGCTCGCTGCGTGCCAGTCCAAAGCACCATCGAGCCGAGCACAGCGCCCAGCCCCAGTCCGAGAAAGATCATCAACGTTGTTTTAAAACGGTCCAACATAGGACGGTCTCCGCAAAAGGTGACTAGATCGACTCGGGCTCTTCGGCAGGGCTTGGCGCCGCTTGTTCAGGCGACACCGCGGCAACCGCCGCCAACGATGGCTCGTCTTCGAGGTCGGGTCCTTGTTCTGGTTCTGGCTCTTGTTCTGGCGCGGCTTTGGGCACATAACCTTTGCCGCGGCGCTCGGGTTGCCATTCGCGATCCCACGCAAAACGCGCGCCGGGGCTCAGGCTCGTATCCCGTGCCGCATCATCGGACACAAAACGCTCAGGCTCTTTGGGTTCCCAACGCTTGCGTTTTTCGGTCTCACTCATCAACTGCCGCACTTCGGTCAGTCTCTTTGAATTGTCCGCGCCCCCGCCGCTCTTAAAGCGCCCGCGGTGCCCGTCGCCACCTCGGCCAGAACTCTCTCTAGGACCACTGGGCTCAGCGCCTTCGTCGCCCCCACGCTCAAAGGACATCTGCACCAAACGATCCAGTTCTTGTTGCAAATCGTGTAAGAGCCGCGGGACATCAATGCGATCTTGATTTTTGCGATGATAGCGCAAGTCGTGCGCTTGCAAGAGCGTGCGCCGACCCAAGCGATACATCCTGCAGGCCTCTTCGATCACACGCACGCGCTCACGCGGTGGCTTGCGGCGTTTGAGGCGCAAAAAGCCGCGCAAAATAGGAAAGAGCGCGCCGATGGTGCTGCTGACCAGGGCGCGTTGTGCTAGCAAATCTTTGCCCGCCCGCAGGCGCTTTTGGCGAAAGACCACCAGCTGATCACGGGTCTCGCGCTCAAGCTGCGCGAGCAAGCCGCCCAGGGGGACTTCGCCCCGGAAGGGGTCTTCACCAAAGATGACCTTGCGGGTCTCGGCGATGTCTTGAAATTCTAACGGAAAAAACTCGATAGCGCTCTTAAGCTCACCCTGCCCAAAAAAGAGCGGCTTGAGCGGACGGCTCAGCGCCGCGGTGATACCCGCCAAACGCCCCGTGACATCGCTATCCAAACGTCGGCAGATCACCAAAACATTCAGGTCAGAACTACCCGCGACAAACTCGCCGTTCACATATGAGCCGTAGGCAACCATGCTGATAAGATCGGGTCCTAAAACTTGTTTGAGCGCGGCGAGAGCTTTGTCCAAGGCCGCTTGGGGCGTCGTCGTCGTAGCAAAGAGCCTCTTGAGCCATTCCATAGATCGTTTTCCTTTCGCGGCGTCAAAGACGCCAAGAATCGCGTGGTGTTGATGTCCCGCTCAGTTCGCGGGCTCATCCAGCGCCCGGTTGGCCAGCCGATCCGCGTCGGCGTTGGCTTCTCGGGGAATATGGGTCGCGGTCCACGAGGGGAAGCTGCCCAACAGACGCAGCGCCTGCGCGTGTCGGATCCGCATCTCGGGATGCTTGACCTTGTACTGGCCTAAGATCTGCCGGATGACCAGCTGGCTGTCCGCATGAATCGCCAAGCTGGTCACACCTTGCCGCTTGGCTTCTTCGAGCCCAAGCAAAAGCGCGGCGTATTCGGCTTCGTTGTTGGTGGCGCGGCCCAGTGGCGCCGAAAGGGCGGCCAGGACTTTGCCCGTGCTTTTTTCTTTGAGCAGAGCCCCCGCTCCCGCGGGTCCGGGATTGCCCCGGCTGGCTCCGTCACAAAATAGTTCTGCGCTTAAACTCACTTTGTTGCGCGAAGTCCACGGGTCAACTTGTCGTGACCCAGCACCCGCTTTAACACCCGTCCAAAATCTTTGAGCGCGACTTGATTGGGACCGTCACTCTTAGCCTGGTTGGGCCGAGGGTGGACCTCAAAAAAGTAGCCATCCACACCCACGGCCGCGGCCGCGCACGCCAACTGTTCAACATACTGGCGCCGCCCACCACTCACCTTGCCCAAGCCGCCCGGCAACTGCACGCTATGGGTCGCATCAAAAACAACGGGGTACCCGCTCTCGCGTAAGATGGGCAACGCGGTAAAGTCGACCACCAGATTGTTGTAGCCAAAACTAACACCGCGCTCCGTCAACAAGATGCGCTTGTTGCCCGAGGCGCGAACTTTTTGGGCGGCGTGCTTCAGATCCCAGGGCGCGACAAACTGCCCTTTTTTAATGTTCACCACCCGCCCGCTCTTGGCACAGGCAACCAAAAGGCTGGTCTGCCTGCAAAGATAGGCGGGCACTTGCAAGATATCTAAAACGCGGGCGACCTGACTCACCTCGGCGCTCTCGTGCACATCACTGAGCAGAGGCACGCCAAGTTTTTCTTTGATAGCCGCCAGCCACTCCAAGCCCAGCTTTAAACCCGGACCGCGATAGGAGTCCAAGCTCGAACGGTTGGCCTTGTCGTAGCTGCTCTTAAATACAAATGGAACACCCAAGCGCTTACAAATGCGTTGGAGCTCCTTACCTGTCTCCAAGGCCATGCCTTTGTCTTCGAGGGCGCAGGGCCCCGCGATGACAAATGGTCGCCTTGTATCAAAAAGGAAAGACAGGGCGTTGTCAGCCATGCCCAAGTCCCCCCTGCGCGGCGTAATTGTAAACCTTATGCCGAGAATTGACGATTTTAGAACGTTTTTTCAGTCTTTGGAATGATTTTCTGTGTTCGGCTCGGCCAAATATTGTTCTACCATCTGCGCAATTAATTTTTCGAGGGGGATCCCCCGGCTCACCGCCGTCTTCTTCAATTGTTCCAAGGTGAATTGGGCTTAGCCCACTTGGTTGGAGGGGCGGGGCTCAGGCTTGTTTTGGGACGGCTTCGGGTCGGGCATGGGTCCCCTCGAGCTTGGACGGGCTATTTGTAAGGACTTGAATTCCAAGGATGCCTTACAAATCAGGCCGCGACTTGCTCGTAGGAGAACTGCGGGATGCCCGCCCGGGTCGAGGCATGCTCAATCGTGATGGCGCAGATGTTGCCATCTCCGCCCATGTCCAGCACGGTGTTCTCGTCGAGATCACGCGTCTCGGTGACGGGCGCCTCGGCGAGCTGGATGTAGAGCGTGTCTGTGGCTTCAAAGTAACGAACTTTCATGGCTTGAACCCCCGGTCAAAGAAAGCATTGTGAACAGTCACGCCGTCGGGCAAGAGAACGATTCTGAGATATCGGCCTTCCATCTCATCGATCTTGGCCCAACGCCTGATGCGCCCGTCCGCTTGAACGTGCTCGCGGACCGGCTCCTTCATCGCCCGTGCTATCCAGTCTTCAAGAATCAGCACCCGATCCGGGCGGCTGCGGATAGCCTCGAAATATGCCGTGGTCTTCACTTGAAGATGATAGCAAATCGCTGCCTAAAGGCCAAGCTTCCACTAGCCACAGATGCGAGTCGCGCATTTCTAAGGCTTTTAAATGCCAGCGCAACTACCAAGCTCAAGCCCGTAGCCTAGGCCCGTGCTTAAGCGCCGCAGCGACAAACTCTTTGAAGAGGGGATGGGCCTCCGTGGGCTTGGACTTGAACTCGGGGTGAAATTGCACACCCAGCATCCAGGGGTGCTTCTTCAATTCCATCATCTCGACCAAGGTCCCATCGGGGGACACGCCGCTAAAGACCATGCCAGCTTTGGCGAAGGCCTCGCGGAACTCGTTGTTAAATTCATAACGATGACGATGGCGCTCAAAGATGATCTTTTCGCCGTAGGCCGCGGAGGCGCGTGTGGCTTTGGCAACGCGGCAGGGATAGGCGCCCAGGCGCATGGTACCGCCCAACGACTTCACGTTCTTTTGCTCTTCGAGCATGCTGATGATCGGCGCAGGGCTGCCACTGTCAAACTCAGTGCTGTTGGCGCCTTTCAGGCCCAAGACATTGCGCGCGAATTCGATGGCCATGGTTTGCATGCCTAAACAGATCCCAAAGTAGGGCACCTTTTTTTCGCGGGCATAGCGTATCGCCTCGATCTTGCCTTCGATGCCCCGATGGCCAAAACCACCCGGGACCAAGATGCCCGCCATGCCCTTGAGCAGCTTGGCCGCGTTGCCACCTTCTAGATCGGTGGCCTCGACCCAATGGATCTCGGCGCGCACGCCGTTGGCGATGCCACCATGGGTGATCGACTCGGCGATGCTCTTGTAGGCGTCCCGCACTTCGGTGTACTTGCCGACCACGGCGATGGGCACAACGGCCTTGGGTTTGCGCGTCACTTCGACGATGCGCTCCCAGGCCTTGAGGTTGGACTTCTTGGCGCGGACCATGTTGAGGCGTTTGACCAAGGTCGTGTCTAAGCCTTCGCTACGCAGCCACATCGGCATGGCGTAGATGCTATCCAGATCAGGGTTCTCGATCACCGCTCTCTCGTCGACGTTGCAAAAGAGGGCGATCTTCGATTTGGTGTCGGGATAAAACGCGTGCTCGGTGCGGCAGATGATCACATCGGGTTGAATACCGATGCCCAAGAGCTCTTTGACGCTATGCTGGGTTGGCTTGGTCTTGAGCTCGCCCGCACTGCGCATGTACGGCACCAGCGTCAGATGCACATAGGCGCAATGTTCTTTGCCGACCTCGGCCCGCATCTGCCGGATGGCTTCTAAAAAGGGCAGGCTCTCGATATCACCGATGGTCCCGCCTACTTCGACGATCACGGCGTCGAGATGCTTGCTCTTGGCCACGCGCTTGATGCGATCTTTGATCTCGTTGGTGACATGCGGCACCACCTGCACGGTCTTGCCCAGGTAATCCCCTTTGCGCTCTTTGGCGATCACGCTAGAATAGATCTGGCCCGTGGTGGTGTTGTTCTCACGCGATAAGCGCGCTTTGGTAAAACGCTCATAATGTCCCAGATCTAAATCAGTCTCGGCGCCGTCATCGGTCACAAAGACTTCGCCGTGTTGAAAAGGCGACATGGTGCCGGGATCCACGTTGATGTAGGGATCCAACTTCATGTTTTGCACTTTAAGACCACGCGACTCGAGCAAGGCGCCCAGTGAGCTGGCCACAATGCCTTTACCCAAGCTCGAAACAACGCCGCCGGTCACAAAGATATATTTGGTAGGCATAAAGACCCTTTAAAAATAAAAACGCCGGCGATAATGAGTGATAGCGGACCCACTTGAATCAGGATCTGCGCTAAGCTCGGAGACGTAAGCTGCAAGCCCCAAGTAAATGTCACGTAGTTGATCACCAAGCCAACGCACGCACCTAAAATAATCCACGGTGGCTTGCGCAAAACTCTGAGCGTTGCTTGCGGCTCCCGCGCCATCATCCAGGCAAACAACACCGCAAACGAAAATGCAAAACGAAACCAAC
>JANLXT010000221.1:0-8670 GCA_031365225.1 candidate division FCPU426 bacterium | reverse complement strand
CCAATAGCGCGGCAAGCAACGCCAAGGTGGCGGAGAAGCTGCTCACTGAGAATTGACCAGTGACGCGTGAAGAGGAGCAACGGTTGACCACCGAACTTCAGCGCTTGACGGCGCTGGCGGATCAGGGTGCCAACTTAAGCGGGACAGAGTTAGAAGCGCATACCAACGTCATGCAAGCGTTGGCCGACTCTCTTGAAGCCGCGATACCGGCGTTGCAAGAGGGCGGGCAAGCAAGTGAGGCTTTACGCGAGGCGGCGGTGCACGCAATGGCCGCCAATCGCAAAGCTATCAAGGTTCAACACTTGCGCTTTAAGCTAGCGGATCTTTCGAGCCGCGTCTCAGACCCCAGCTCTTCCCAGCGCGTCGACCTAATTAGCTGAGGAAAATATGTCGATATTTGGAAGTGTAAATATGCTGGGTTCGGCCCTCCGCAATTACCAGGTGGGCTTGAACACGGTCGCAAACAATATCTCCAACGCCGCTACCCCTGGGTATAGCCGGCAACGTGCGATTTTTACTTCGTTGTCCGAAATTGCCGAAGGTCGCTTGACCATGGGCACTGGCGCGCGCGTTGAGCAGATTCAGCGCCTGCGCGACGTGTTTTTAGATGTTCAGATGCGTGGCGAGCAGAGCGATCTTGGTCGTGCGGACGCGCGATTGACTTGGCTATCTGAGATCAGCGTGCTTTTTCCAGAAATCGCTAATCCCGCCGCCACGACTGGCATCAAAGGGCGGATTGACAACCTCGCGACCATGTGGACATCCCTCATCGCCTCGCCCACCAGCTTGGTCGCCAAGGGCAACGTGAAAGAGGCGTTGCGGTCCATGGCTCAGCAATTCAACGCCACCGCACGGGCCTTGTATGGCTTGCAGGTCAACCTTGATCAGCAAATCACCCAAACTCTATCAACGGTCAATGGGCTCTTGAATCGTATCGCAACCCTCAACAAGCAGGTGACGCTTTATCGAGCTGCGGCTCAGGGTTCAGATCCCAACACGACTCTCGATGCTCGTGAGAGTGCCGCTCAAGAACTTGCCAAGCTAATCGATGTTAAGTTTAAGACTGTGGCTGACGGCACCCTGCGTGTTTATTTTTCGGGTGGCACGCTGGTTGAGAACGACAAAGTTTTCGGACTGAAGGCGATTCCTTCGGTTCTCGATCCTGGGCGCACCGCGATCGGGTATTGGGATAGCCCTACCGCCGTTGTTACGGATGTCACAGCAAGTGTCCGTGGAGGCTCCCTGGGGGGGCTCCTCGCCGTACGCGATATTGATTTACAAGACGCGCGCTTGCGCCTAGATAAAATTGCTTTTGGTTTTATTCAACGTTCCAACGAGATCAATCACAGCTATGTAGCCGCCGACTTTAGCAGTGGGCATAATTTATTTACGGGGACCAAGGCGTCGGACATGGCCTTAAACACTGTGATTGACGCGAATGTCGATTATATTGGCGGAACACGGGACGCCGCGGCGCCAGGAGATCTCGCTAAAATGCAGGCGGTGCTCAAAGACTTTGTGATGTATTCGACCGTGATGACCGCACCATTCAGTTCGCTTCAGGCGGCAGGGACCATCAATCCGGCGTTGGCCCTCAACGCCCCATCGAATATCTTCTCCATTCCTCCCAGCGCGGGTGCGGGTGAATTGATCATCACCACTGGTGGGAATGCGGTATCCATTTTTTGGAACTCAACTCAGTCGCTTAATACGATCATCAATACGATCAACACCAATAGCGGCGGAGCTTTTTATGCGACGTTTGATCAAGTGAATCAGAAAGTGATGATCTTTGGGCAAACACCTTTGACGGTCGTGGACAGGACTTTAAATCTAGGCAAAGTGTTGCAATTGAGCGCTGTGCTGACTAGCTCGGCGCCAATCAACAATAGCCCGGTATCCGATTTGAATCCTGTCGACGATTTCTTGCCACTCAGTTCGGTTCAAAATCAGCTTGATTTGTTCACCAAGCCGTCATCCAGTGGCACAGTCATGGTCGACGGGGCCACCACTTTTAATTGGAATTATAGCCAGGATATTTCAACAGGGATCTTGTTGTCGCTCAATGGCGCATCGGCCGTTAATCGTAAGATTGATTACTTTTTTGATCCGGTGGCTCAGATTGTTTATTTGGTTCGGTCGGGAGATCCGGCATTTAATCCGGGCGGATTGACGTTTGCCAATCCGATGACATCGATCACGGTGTCGGATACCGCGGGTAATCTGACGCGGGCTTTGAATCTTGATACCAATACAAACTCGTCTCAGCTTTTTGATCAATTGACCACCCAGCTCAGTGCGGAGGCACAAACAGAGACGGTATTAAAGCAACAATCGCAAGATCTAGTGAATGCAACACAGGTATTGCAGGATCAAACCGCGCAAGTGAATTTGGATGAAGAGTTGGCTCTCGCGCGCGTATTGCAGCGCAGTTACGAGGCCGCGGCGCGCCTTCAATTCATCTTGGACGAGATGCTGAACGTCTTAATCAATCGTACCGGAAGTTCTTCCAGCGGTTCGTCGCTGGGTGGATAATCAGGGCGTGGTTTGCTTGCCCAGGAGTCAGTGATGCGAAAAATTATTGCAAGCTTGGTATTATCACTGGCGGTTATGCCGACGGCGATTTATGCGGCGGCGGCACCCTGTGGCGTGGTTGGTGATCTCGTGAGTGGGTTTGAGGGCTTGTTGCTACCCACCACATGTGGATCGGCCGACCTAGCAGGGTGGACATCAGGGCAAGCCACAATTGTTGAAAATACAACAGTGTCTATTGGCGCTCCAGCGTCTTTGGTTGAAGGGGATACTTTCGCCAAGATCACTTGGACATCGACGTCGAATGTCTATCTTGATCTCCCTTCGGGGAGCTATACCAGCGGGACGACCTCGAATTTTTCGACAGATCGTTATTTGAGAATCGCATTCGCTTCTATTACGGGCGCGCACTTAACAGGCAGTTTTTCACCACGTTTTGTCATGACGACCGCGACAGCTTCCACGATAAACTACCTTGCACCCGCTGGAACCATCATCACCAAGGCGTCTTATCCAACTGCGGATACTTGGGACCAATTGCTCGTATCGTTAAACTACGTGCGAAATCTTGGTATTGGTTTATCGACCGTTAGCAATATCAGGTTGCACTTCAATAAGCCCGCGCCAGGAAACGGCAATATTTTCTTGGACGATATGACGTTGGATAACGTTTTAGATTCAGCCCAGCCCGCGATTGTTGGAGCGACCATCAGTGCGACGCCTAGTGGATGTGGCGGCAGTCTTTTGGTGAGCTTTCCAACAGTCGCGCCAGTCGCGCTTAAAGATAATATCGCTGGATATCACGTGTACCGTTCGACAAACGGCACGGGTGGCCCCTTTACATCTTTTAAGTATCTGACGGGAATTGCTGGATCGCCTGTTTTGTTTAACGACTCCACCATTGTTTCCGCGACGCAGGCCTACATTGTGCTCCCGTATTCAATTAGTACCACGGCGTTGGCGGGCGGAGCCAAGGGTAGCTTTACCATCGATCCTACACTTGATTTACCGCTAGTTTCAGTATTGGGCATTGTCACTGGCGTCAACGAAGTCGCTTTAAGTTCGGCGACGTCTTCACCGAGCTTTGACCCCTTTGCCCTTTGCACACCCACACCGACTGCGACGCAGACCTTTTTTGCTAGCCCGACACCTTCAGTGACCATCACGCAGACCTTCACCTATAGCCCAACGTTTGCTGGGTCGCCGACGCCAACACCAAGTCAGACGATTTATGTCACGGCGACGCCTACTTTCACAATTAGCCCTACCTTCACTGCGACTCCAACGGCGACAGAGACATTCACTGTTTCTCCCGTTGTTACGCAGACGCTCAATCCAAACCAAAACGCCCAGATTTATCCAAACCCTTTTAATCCTGATCGGGGCGAGGTTTTCCATCTTGGCAATGTGCCTGCGGGCGAGACTTTGACGATTTATAACCTTATTGGGGAGTTTGTGTATTCGTCCAAGATCAAAGGCAATCCAGCCTTGGATGTCTGGGATGGCATGAACGCCAACGGTATCCGTGTCGTGACGGGGATCTATTTCATCACTATATCCGGTAGCTCGCAGATCTACCGGATGGCCGTATTGAGGAATTAGACGATGCGTAGACGCCTTTTTGCTCTTATCGTCGCGGCCGCTATCCCTAGTTTAGGATTGGCTTTTGGCGCCGCGGGATCTTATTCGTCACCCTATTTAAAGTTGCCGATGGGTGCGCGCGCCTTTGCCATGGGTGATGCCTTTGCCGGTTTGGCCAATGACATCAATGCCATGTATTACAATCCCGCAGGTTTGTCCCAAGTAGACCATACCCAAGCAATGCTCATGCATATGGAAAGTTTTGGTGGTGTGCGTTACGAGAATTTGGCGGTTGCGGTGCCTGCGGATGCCTTGGATATCGATACTTGGGCCACCATTGGATTTAGTTACACGCTTATGTCTGTCGAGGATATGCTGCGGACACGGATCGCCCCAGGATCGGGTGGGCTCTACGATCAAGCCTATGCTGATCGTGCGTTCTATTTCACCTCGGGCGCTAGTGTCATGCAGGTCAGCTATGCCTGGCAAGCCGCTAAATTTTATTCATTGGGTGGGTCAATAAAGATCATCAACGAAAAGGTTGATACTACCCAAGGCTGGGGTTTTGCGGGCGACGTCGGAATCTTGACGAATGCACTCGGCATACCTGGGGTGTCCGCAGGTGTATCGGTCCAGAATATTGGTAGCAGCCCGAACCCAGAAGCCCCGTTGCCAATACAAATGCGCATTGGGTTGGGTCACAAATGGAAGGCACCCTTCACTAAAGAAGATGACAGTGATCTCTTGAGCTCTGCCGTGGATTTTTTAGCGCCCATAGCGCCAGTGGACGGTATCTATAAGATTAATTTTGGTACCGAATATAAGAAATGGTTCGATCAAAAATGGGCGGCACTGCGGCTTGGGTATCGTTTTCCTACAGATACAGGGTTATTATCTGGTTTGACGAGCGGTATTGGGTTCGGGACGTCGTCCGATGGCGCTGATATTGGCTTGGACTATACTTTTGTCCCATATGGAGATTTAGGCTTTACTCATCGCGTTGCCATGAATTTAGCCTTTGGCGCCAAGCCACGGGTTGTGAAGCCCAAAGTCAACGGACCTTTGGTTGCGCCATCTGGCCTGAAAGGTGAAGCGGGAGACGCGAAAGTTTCAATTCGCTGGGATGCGTCAAAGGTGAAAGTAGAAGGTTATAACATCTACATGAGCTACGACCCGGCAAAGGGGCAGTGGTACAAGCTCACAGGGAAGCCTGTGGGAGCCATTACGCAGACCATCGGCAAGATGTACAACGGAACCAAGGTATTTTTTGCTGTCACGGCAGCTCGCACAAAAAGCGATGGGACATTTGAAGAGAGCCAAAAATCAGAGCCATTGGAACTTCACCCCAAGGCAGCTGCCAAGTAGGTTCAAGTATTACATTCGTAAGCACCCAAAGACCCCGTTAGATGCGGGGTCTTTGCTTTTTGGGCCCTTGTGGAGTCCGCGACAGGCTTTCTTGACAGCGTCTTAACGCTAATTTATTATGTCCGTTCGGCTCTTACGCCGATTTTCTCTTTCCTATCCTTCGTTTTTCTGCCTGATGTTCGATTTTCTTGGGTCGCGTTCACTCGAAAAAGAGATAGCGCTCCCTTTCAAAGTTACGCTTGAGCTACAAGAAGACGGGTATTTCCTGGCGCGTTGCCCGGAATTACCTGGTTGCGTGGCGCGTGGGAGGACAAAAAGTGAAGCCCTGCGCCATGTGGGTGAGGCCGCGCGTCTTTATTTAGAAGCGGCGGCAGTGGCCTCCTTCGAAGTAGTTTGGCAGGACAGTGGTCATCAAACCTTAAACGCAATCCATGGCTTTTTTGGGCGCCTTGTGGCTGGGTCAAACCGTGATGCCGCATTGTCATCCATCAACGGTGATCTAGGAGCCTGGACCCTCAATTCAGTCAGTCGGGGCGGGTGGAACGACAACGACGCTCAACCAGATGTGGGTCCTGGCGAAGATGACACGCAAGGGTTGGTTGACTTCACCCCCCAAGTTTACTGCTTAGCCAGTTTTAGTGGTTCAGGTGTGCCCAAGCTTTATGCGGGGAGCGGCGCAAACGGGGCAATCTTTGAGAGCGTGGATGGCCTGACCTGGGAGCTGAGTTACGCTACAGGTGAGGCGCGCGTTCATTGTTTGGGTCTATGGAAAAACCGCCTTTACGCGGGAAGTTCTTCAAGCGGAAAACTCTTTTGTTATACCGGGGCTCACTGGTCTTTGGTGCATCGCTCCCCTGAAAGCGCCATCAGTTCATTGGTAGAATTTAGGGGCGAGCTCTTTTTTGGGACTTATCCCAATGGACATATCTATGCAAGCGCCGATGGGGTGGATTTTCATCTTGCGTACGAAAGTGGCCAATCCTTTGTTCGAGCATTTTGTGTCTATCAGAACAATCTCTATGCGGCCACAAGCGGACGAACCGGTGGCATGCTTTTTAGGAGCGCGGATGGCGTTCGTTGGGAAAAAGTTTTTGAGTCGCGTGATCCCAATTTCTATTGTTTACATTCATTTGGCGGCGCGCTTTGGTTGGGAACAGGCAACCAAGGTCGACTTTATCGAAGTATAGATGGTGGCCGTTGGGACTTGGCAGCCTCGTTAGAAGAAGAAGGCATTCGTTCCATGGAAACCTTTGAGGGCCGTCTGTATCTTGCGGGTGAAGGCCAAGGGCGCCTGTATCGTTCTCGCTTTGCGTTAACACCACCACCCGCGATTTTAGACCTGCGCGTGGAAGAGGTCAGCTCGCATGGCGCCCTTGTTCGCTGGCGGACCGATCGGCCTGCAGATAGCCGTGTCTTGCTCAGCCGTGACAATGTTGTCGTTGGCGAAACACGGGTCGCGCAAGCGGTCACAGAACACAAAGTCTCTTTGTCCTATCTTCGTTCGCTAACTCAATACAGTGTTCAAGCGATTTCACGATGCCCTGATGATTCCTCGCCCGGATTTTCTGAGGCTCTTGGTTTTAGTACAGCGCCCGCTGCTTTGGTGGTGCCACGTAGCCCGAGTCATCCCGACCCAGATACATGGAGCAATCAGTCGCGTGCACTTATCTCTTGGAGCTCGCCCGAAGGCGTCGAGCGCTTTCATTACAGCGTGGATCGGGCCGAAGACAGCCTGCCGGTTCCTGGCGTCGCTCGAGTACGAAGTGTGACCGAACGCTCGGTGCAGTTAGAACCTTTGGACGATGGGATTTGGTATTTTCATATTCGTAGCGAAGATCGGGCCGGCAACTTGGGGGCCCAGGCCGCCCATTTTCGTATGATGATCGATACGCGCGCTGAGCCACCCCGCCTGGCGTCTCCCACACACCCGCAGGATGCCAACTGGAGCAATCGAGCGCGCGCGCAATGGAGCTGGGAAGCCCCAGAAGAACTTTCTGGCGTGTCTGGATACTATGTCGTGCTCGACCAAAAAACTGGAACCGTCCCCACGCCCGAGAGCGGGACGTGGACCGCTGAAGCGCGGTATGCGGCTGAGCTTAGCGCAGACGGAGATTGGTTCCTGCACGTTGTGACTGTGGACGGCGCTGGCAATGTTGGTCGCGACGCGGCGAGCTGGCAGATACGGTTGGATCGCCGCGCAGATCCCCCGTTGTTGAGCTCGTCTAGTCACCCTGACCCCGAACTTTGGTTTAATAGCGCTAACCTTAGATTTGAATGGGCCCCTCCTGCAGACGCATCGGGCGTCACAGGGTACTACTATGTGCTAGACCAGCGTGCCGAGACGGTACCGACAGCCCATACGGGTACTTTTACCGTAGCGACACAGGCAGTTGCCAGCGGAAAGACGGATGGGGCATGGTGGTTTCATATCGTTACCCAGGATCAAGCGGGCAACATAGGTACCATGGCCAGCCATCGACGTGTGCTGGTTGATACGGTCGCGTCGCCCCCTGAAATCCTATCACCGACTCACCCGCAAGGAGCCTGGGTTTCGTCGGCGCGGGTTGGATTTGAAATCGTTCCAGCGGACGACTTGTCTGGAACAGTTGGCTATTACTATCTATTTGATCGAGATCGGTTGACGGTGCCCAATGCTCAAAAAGGGAACTACACCACCGATCGGTCAGTTGAAGTGAATGGTGTGGCCGACGGCCTTTGGTATTTGCACGTCATAAGCAAGGATGCCGCAGGCAATATCGGGAACGATGCGACCCATTGCGCCGTACGTGTGGACACCGAAGCACGGCCACCACTTTTGACATCATTGTCGCACCCCTCACAAGAAGAGTGGAATAGACTCAATGTTATTGATATGGTTTGGGATCCGCCCGAGGATTTATCTGGCGTGGCGAACTACTTTTATATTTTAGATAGAGAGTCAGAGACCATCCCGACCGCGCATACTGGCGTTCGTTGTACCGAGAATAGAGCGCGGGTCGAGGCTAAGGATGACGGTGTTTGGTATTTTCATGTGGTGAGTCAGGATCGCGCTGGAAACGTTGGCCAGAGCGCGGCCCACCACAAGATTAGAGTGGATAGCAAAGCGCTGCCTCCTCGTTTGCTTTGTCCTACGCATCCTGAGCGTGGCGCTTGGAGCTCTAACGCGCGTCCGCGTTTTGAGTGGTTTGAGCC
>JANLXT010000149.1:0-2032 GCA_031365225.1 candidate division FCPU426 bacterium | reverse complement strand
GCGGAACTTCTCACTTTGCCATGCGGGGCACTGTGCGCATACTGCCTCCGGCCGAGTTTAAACACTGGCTGAGCGTGCAGGCTCCTGATTCGTTTTTGACCGAAAAATGGCATAAGTTTTGGGATAAGTTTCATCCTGAGTTCAACCGGATCTGACCCTCTCTATGGGACGCTGAACATGCAAAAGATCTCAACCGTCGCTGACTTGATCCATCCCGAGCCGACCAGCTTTGTGCGCAAGTACATCTGGTCCTATGACCACAAGACTGTTGGCAAGCAGTACATGTGGACCTCCTTGATGTTCTTGATCCTGGGTGGCACCCTGGCCATGCTCTTACGCTGGCAGATCGCCTATCCCAACATGCCCGTGCCGATCATTGGGCACGCGCTCAAAGGCATGTTCTTCTTTGGCCAAGATGGCGCGATCACCAGCAATGGGTATTTGCAGTTGGGAACCATGCATGGCTTGGTGATGGTCTTTTTTGTGATCATCCCGCTGATTGTGGGCGCCTTTGGTAATTTCCTTATTCCGCTTCATATTGGCGCGCGGGATGTGGCGTTTCCATTTTTAAATGCCATGTCCTATTGGCTGTATCTGCCCGCGGGCGTGATCATGTTTAGCGCTTTCTTTGTCGATAAGGGCGCGGCCGCCGCAGGCTGGACCGGGTATCCTCCGCTTTCGGCGGCGCCTGGCGCTTCCGAGCCAGTGCTGGGCATGAACCTCGTTCTTTTGGCGATATTCTTAGCAGGATTCAGCTCTATTTTAGGCGGTATCAATTTCTTAGTGACCATCGTCAAGATGCGCGCGCCTGGCATGACCTGGAGTCGCTTGCCTTTGGTGACTTGGGCCCAGCTCATCACCGCCGTGTTTCAGACTTTGGCGACACCTATGATCGCCGCGGCAGGTAGCATGTTGCTCTTTGATCGTATCGCAGGAACCAGCTTCTTCTTGCCCCATGGCGCTGCCGTGGGGACCGAACAGATCCCAAACACGGGTGGTGGCTATCCTTTATTGTGGCAGCATATCTTTTGGTTCTATGCGCACCCTGCGGTCTATATCTTGATCCTGCCTTCCATGGGGTTTGCCAGCGACATCATCGCGACCTTTGCGCGCAAGCCTATCTTTGGTTATCGCGCCATGATCATCTCGATGGCGTCGATTATGGGTTTAGGCTTTATTGTTTGGGGTCACCATATGTTCTTGTCTGGTCTCAACCCCACGCTTGGCATGGCGTTCATGATCAGCACCGTCTTTATCGCACTGCCGTCAGGCGTCAAAGTTTTTAATTGGTTGGGCACGTTGTGGGGTGGCAACATCCGCCTGACAGGCCCCATGCTCTACTCGCTCGCTTTTGTTTCGATGTTCATCGTGGGCGGCTTGTCTGGTTTGTTCATGGCCAGCACCCCCACCGACATCTATATTCATGACACGTACTACATCATCGCCCACTTTCACTATGTGGTCTTTGGCGCGACGCTCTTCTCGGTCTTTGCTGGCACCACCTATTGGTTCCCCAAGATGTTTGGCCGCATGATGAACGACACACTATCCAAGATCCATTGGGCATTGACCTTTGTCTTTTTCAATTTAGCTTTTTTCCCCATGCACTTTTTGGGCGAAGCAGGCCACATGCGTCGCTTGGCGACTTCAACCGGCTACGAGTTCCTTAATCCCATGGCTCCGTGGAATGAGTTCATCACTCTGGCGGCGTTTGCGTTGGGCATCAGCCAATTGATCTTTATGTATAACTTTCTCTACAGCATGTTTTTCGGACCCAAGGCCGTCGACAACCCTTGGGAAGGCAACACGCTCGAGTGGACCGTCCCCACTCCGGTCCCGCACTATAATTTTAAAGAGTTGCCGACCGTTTACCGCGGTCCTTACGAGTACAGCGACCCTGCTTTGGCGCCTTCCGATTGGTTGTCGCAAAACAAGCCAGGCCCCAACGATTCGGCGCATTGATCTAGACCTGACACAGACTTCGAGGCGAGCATGGAAAATCACGAGCACACATTGACCCCAGAATTTCACG
>JANLXT010000126.1:0-24502 GCA_031365225.1 candidate division FCPU426 bacterium | reverse complement strand
GAGCATGGCGCGCTCATCGTGCTCTCGCATCGACCACGCCACAACTTTGGCCTGACCGGCTTCTTGACGCGCCAACAATCCAGCCACCTTGCGGGTGCCCACATCCAGCACAAAAACCAGCTCTTGGTTGATTTCGCTCATACCACCAACCGCGCGTCATTGAGGGTCGGGATCGAAGAAGCATCCACAAAAAGAAAAAGGATCCCTTTGATCTTGGTTCCCTCGACCGTAAAAGTATTCGCCACCACCGTCAAAAGATCGCCTGCGGCCTCCAAGCCTTCGGTCGCTTGCTCGAGCACGCTCGACGAGATGTCAAAGGTCAAGCTTGGCACCGATGGCAGCAAGAGCATCCCAAAAGAATCGCTCAGGCCGTTTAAGTAGGCGCTGGCCATGATATTGCCGATCTCTTTGATCGAAGACTGGCCCATTTCGTTAAGAGCCTTGGTGGTGCCAGGCGCTTGGCGCAAGAGAACGTCCACCAGCTCGACCGCGCTTGCGCGTGGTAGCCACAACAAAATACGGGCGGATGCGTCCCCGACCACGTGAAACTGAACGCCCGCGACCAAGGCATCGGGGCCCTCCCCTAAGGAAGCGACACCCGCACGCGTGACCTGATGCACCTGGGTGACGCTGATCATCACCGTCTGGTCCAACATCTGGCCCATGACCGTGGCGGCATGCGCCGATCCAAGGTTGCCCACTTCTTTAAATTTATCTAGATCCAGATCGCTCATGCTCCGCTTTCGTTAAGATTCTAACAAAGACGCCACATCCAAGATCAGGCACACCGCGCCGTCACCCAAGATGGTCACTCCACCAAATCCACGCACCGTCTTGAGCGAGCGCCCCAAAGTCTTGAGCGCCACCTCTTGTTGCCCCAAGACTTCATCCACCATCAATCCCACCCGCCGTTCACCCGTATCCACCACCAAAACAGTAAAATAGGGTAGCCCGTTAGCGGGATCCGCACTGAGCGATCCAGGCACTTCGAGCAAAGCGCCTAAGCGCAGCACTGGCACCAGCTCGTCGCGCAGCATCACGACTTCTTGACCGTGCGCGCGACGCAGCTCGGGGGCATTGAATTCAACCGCCTCGATCACGTTGACCACCGGAACCATGTACTCTTCGGCTCCGAGCCGAATGCGCATGGCCTTCAAGATAGCCATGGTCAGCGGCAGGCGTAGCTTAAATCGGCTTCCGTTGCCAGGAAAGCTCTCGACGCGAAGCGTGCCGCCCAGCGACTCGAGCTTAGAACGGACCGCGTCCAGTCCCACGCCGCGTCCCGAGATCTCGGTCACTTTAGACGCGGTCGAAAATCCAGGCATAAAGATAAGGTTGACCGCTTCTTCGTCGCTTAAGCCGCGCGCTTCTTCGGGCTTAAGCAAACCCCGGCGCAAGGCGACTTCACGCACTTTATCGACGCGGATACCATGTCCGTCATCTTCGACGGTGATAACGACTTGATTGCGCTCGCGCACCGCGGTCAGTTTGAGCTTTGCAAGCGCAGGCTTGCCAGCGGCCAGCCTCTCGGTGACTGTCTCGACACCGTGATCACAGCTATTGCGCACAAGGTGCACCAAGGGATCCGCGATCTCGTCCAAGATGCTTCGATCCAGCTCGATATCACGCCCGTGCAGCTCTAACTCGATCTGCTTACCAAGGTCTTTGGCCAGGTCCCGCACCATGCGCGGAAAACGGCTAAAGACATGATCCATCGGCACCATGCGCGCGGCCATGACTTCGGCCTGCAGCTCGTTGACAACATGCTCCACTTGAACCAACGCGTCATTCAATTCTTTAAGATGCCGTTCTTTGGCGATCTGAGCCAGACGGATCTTGTACGTCACCAGCTCACCGACCATGTTCATGATCTTATCAAGGCGCTCTACTTGAACTCGCAAAGTCTGTTTGACCGCGACCGCCGGGGCCTGCGCTGTGGTCTCAACTGCTTCGGGCTGGCTTGCCACGGGCGTCGCAAGCACCTCGGCGGGTGCTTCTGCCAAATCAGGCAAAACAGCGACAATGCGTGCCGCGGTCACTTCCATGACCTTGGATGCCGCGAGCCTCAACTCTTCGGCGGGTGCCGAGCTGGCGACCCAAAATGTCGCGGTTTGAGGGAACGCCCCTTCTTCGAGGCGCTTCCCCTCAGGCTCGGTCGCCAGAACTTTTCCAAACTTTTCTACCGCCTTGAGCACCAAATAGGCGCGTACGCCTTTGAAGGCGCACGCCAGGTCGATGTCGACATCCAGTTTAAAAACATCCCCACCCTCACCCAATGCTTGGATGACCCTATTCTTGCTGACGCTATCCACGGGCCAGGTATCACGGGATACCGTGGCCGTCGCGCCGCCCTGCGATCGTGGTGCCGTCGCAAACGCCCCCGCGGTCGCTGGCACACCCGCGACCAGCGCCTTCACGCGCGCGAGCAAAGCGGGATCAGACTCCTGCGCCATGTTGCCAGCGGCCACCTGCCCAACTAACTTTAATAGCTCATCCGTGCCCGCAAAGAGCACTTCGACGAGCGCCGGTGTCACCGCCATGGTGCCCGAGCGAACCAGATCCAACGCGCTCTCGTACTCATGGCACAACCGCGTGATGCCATCAAAGCCCATCGTCGCGGCCATGCCTTTTAAGGTGTGGGCCGCCCGAAACAGGCCTGCGATCGCCTCACTATCTTTTGGGTCATTCTCCAAGGCCATGGCCCCAACATCCATGTGCCTCAAAAATTCTTGCGCTTCCGATACAAAAAGATCGCGATACTCCGGCTGATCGATCATGGCAAGCGCTCCACGATCGCACCCGCGATAAGTTCCAAAGGCAGCAACGCGTCCACAATGCCAGCGTTATGCGCCGCGCGCGGCATCCCCCACACCACACTGCTCGCTTCGTCTTGGGCGAGCACCACCGCGCCTTGAGCCTTCATCAGCTTTAAGCCTTTAACGCCATCACGCCCCATGCCTGTCAAGATCACACCCAGCGCCTTATTGCCATAGAGCTCTGCGACAGAGGCAAACAGAAGGTCCGCGCAGGGACGCACACCCAAGAGTGGCGGGCTCTGATTGAGAGCGATTTTTGCGGCGTCGCCTTGCGCGACCACCTGCATATGCCAATCGCCGGGAGCCAAATAGGCGATTCCCGGCTCCAGTGTCTCGTTGGCCTCGGCTTCTTTAACGCGGATCTGGCTTTCGCGATCCAAACGATTGGCTAACGATTTTGTAAAGCCCGCGGACATGTGCTGCACGACAAGCACCGGCATGGCCAAACCCTTTGGCAAACGCGGCAACACTTCGGCGAGCGCCCGAGGGCCGCCCGTGCTGCAAGCAATGGCGATAACCCGGTCGCGGTGCTGGGGTGCCGACGCCATGGTCGGCCGTCCAAGCAACTCAGACAATCCCGCGGTGACGGATTCTGTTCGTGCCAAAAATGGTAGCCGTTTTAGATCCACCCCCGCGGCGACTTTGATCTTTGCGATCAGCTCTTCTTTGACCCGCTCTAGATTCAGGCTGATCGAACCCGAAGGCTTTTGCACAAAATCAGTGGCACCGTAATCTAAAGCACGCAGGGTGATGTCCGCGCCACGAGGCGTGTAAGCCGATAGCATCACGCAAGGCGTGGGGTGTTCGGCCATCAAAAATCCAAGCGCTTGCAAGCCATCCAGCTTAGGCATTTCGATGTCCATGGTCACGACATCAGGCTTAAGGTCCTGAACTTTTTGAATCGCGTCCATGCCATCGTTGGCAGTCCCGATCACCTGTAGGTCGGGGTCTTCTTCTAACAAACCACAGATGACCCGGCGCATCAACGCCGAGTCATCCACCACCAAGACCCTGATACGCGAACCCAGCTTGGACAAGGCTATCAATCCTCCAAAGCGCGAACCGCGGCTTCGAGCACGCGGCTGGCCTGAAAAGGCTTGATCACAAAATCACGCGCGCCCGCCTGGATCGCCTCGATCACAAGCGTCTGCTGCCCCATCGCGCTACACATGATCACCCGAGCATTAGGGTCCAGCTGGCAGATCTTTTTAACCGCCTCGATGCCACTCAGCACTGGCATCACAATATCCATGATCACAAGATTAGGCTTGTGCGTCTTAAAAAGCTCAACCGCCTCGGCACCATCCTTGGCTTCGGCCACAACTTGCCAGCCATGCCGTTCAAAAATGTCCTTGATGGTGCCCCGCACAAACGCGGCGTCGTCCACGATCAATACGGTTCTAGGCATGGGTGCCACCCTGTTCACCCACCGCAAAGAGCCGGTCCAGATCCAACAATAGGATCATGCGCTCGCCAAGATTGACAACGCCTGCCAAGGCCTCTCCCGCGCTGGTTTCTAACACCGCGCTCGGCGCTTCGACGCGCTCTTCGGGGGCGCGCAAGACTTCGACCACCGCGTCCACGCGCAGACCCAGCTGATCCCCCGCCGCATCCACCACCATCACCCGTGTGGCGTGCGTGTCGTGGGGTGCCAATTCAAGGCGCAAACGCGTGCGCAAATCAGCCACCGGAACCACACGTCCGCGCAAGTTGGTCACACCCGCCATCCACCAAGGGGACCGTGGCATGCGTGTGACTTTTTGCGGACGCAGTATCTCGAGCACCCGTTGGATCGGCACAGCAAATTCTTCCGTACCCAAACGAAAGATCACCCACTGGCTTTCGGCGATGACTTCAGCAGACTGCATCAGCCCTCCGCCTTAAACCGACGCACCACACCCGCCAAAAGCTCGGCGGCTTGACTCAATTCTTGAGCGGCCGTGACCATCTCTTCCATGCTCGCGGTCTGTTCTTGCGTCGAAGCGCTGGCCTGCTGCGTTCCCGCGGCAGTTTGCTCGGCCACCGCAGCGATCTCTTCGACGGCTTTGACCACCTGATCGGTGTCTTGGGCCTGCTTTTGGGTCAGCTGAAAGATCTCTTTGGACACGTCATCCACGCGTCGCACAACTTTTAAGATCTCTTCGAGCGAGGCTCCCGCGCTATCGACCACCGCTCGTCCAGCGCTCAGATCCGCGGTGCCTTCCGTCATGCGTGTCACGGCGCGATCGGTCTCGGATTGGATCTCTTTCACTAATTTATTGATCTCTGCCGCGGACCGCGATGAAGCTTCAGCTAATTTCCTGACTTCTTCGGCCACCACCGCAAACCCTCGACCCGCCTCGCCCGCACGCGCGGCTTCGATGGCGGCATTGAGCGCCAACAGATTGGTCTGGTCCGCGATCCCTGTGATGATCTGAACGACTTGCCCGATCTTTTTGCTGGTGCGCCCCAACCCTTGGATCGCGTGCGCCGACTCGGTGGCTTTTTCAAAGATCTCGGTGATCTTCAACACCGCTTGCTTGACGGACTCGCCGCCCGCGACGGCGGTCTCCCACGCTTGCGCGCTGGCCTCGGCCACATTGGCCGAGCGCTCTGCGACCTCTTGCACATTGCGTGACATGCCCGCCATGATCTCGCTGGCCTCACTGGTACGGGCGGCTTGGGTTTCCATGCCACGTGAGATCTGCTGGACAGTGCTTGTGATCTCTTCACTGGCAGCATTCATCTCTTGCGTGCTGGCCGCGAGGCCTTGCGCATGCCGTCGCACTTTTGTCGAGACCGTCTCTAGCTCGCGAGCGGACAACAGCAAGAACTCTTTAAGGCGCGCCGCTGACTCGCCCAGCCGCCCGAACAACTCGCTGCCTTTAAAGGTGGGCGCCGCCTGGCCAAATTCCCCCCTTGAGAGGTGACTCATAAAATCCGCGAACTGCCGGATAGGAGCCACCATGATCCGTCTCAAAACGACGACCACCATCGCCACTGCTGCCCAAGCCACCAATATCACCGCACCGACAGAAAGAAATGTGTCGCGGCTATTGGCGTCATTGATCCACGCCACCACGCCACCCGCCAATGCGCCCAGCAGGGTGAACGCGACGGCAAGGATCACGATGAAGCGCCGAATAGGGTCTTGAGGCAACCAAGTCATACGTTCGTCCTAGAGATCATATCCAACGGATATATTGAAAGGCGGACCAGACCGCCAACGTCCCATCGACTGGATCCAGCTCTAACGAGCGACCCAACGCGCCACCACAATCTTCGGCGCGTATCTCGACACCAAGCTCGGTGAGCGTAGCGCGAGCCGTTATGGTGTTGCGCTCACCTAATGGCGCGGGACCTTCTTGTTTTCCAGCAAAGGTGAACATGGTTGCCCCGCCAACCAAACGCGCGAAAAGCCGCTCCTTTTTCGCGCCGGCTTGTTCTAAGGCGGCGATCAACGCGGGGACCGCGCTCGTGACACTACGCCCCAGATCGGCGCTGGTCTGATCGCTCGGAAGCATGACGTGCGCGAGCCCCGCGATCTTCGCGAGCGGATCATAAAGCGCGATACAAATACAAGATCCCACGCCAAAGCAACCCAGCTTTGCGGGTGGCACCGCGACCATAAACTCGGCCATGCCTACTTGGACGACAGCTTCCTCTGGCACGGTCGACTAAACCTTTTTCACGCCGCCGCTGATATTTTCCAGCGACTTTAGCATCGGCTCTAATGCGCCACTTTCTGGGATCAAAAATAGATACATGGTGATCGGTCGCGTCGCTTCTACAAACCGCGTCTCGATCAGCAACGCCTTATCTTGACTCTCGGCGCTCTCAGCCAGCACTGTCGCCAAGACCGATCCGACCATGTCATAGGCCAGGGCAGGCACCGACGGCAAGAGTTGCATGCCCATTAGATCTGCCAACGCATTGAGGTACGCGCTGCATAAGATGTTGCCCATCTCTCGGATCGCGGATTCTTCTTCTGGCAAGAGAGGCATGTCTGGACGAGGCCGCTTACCCAAGAGCAAGAGAAGCACTTCGGGCAAAACTTCCCGGGTGGTAAAGATCAGCATCCGTCCGGGGGCCTGCCCAAAGATCCTAAAATAGGTCGCCGCGACGACCGCCTCGGGGCCTCCCAACGGGCGAGGGATATCCTGCACACGGATGATGGACGCCTCGGGGACCGTGATGCGCACCGTGACACCCAGCATCTGCGAGAGCGCGGTCGCGGCGTGGCCGGCACCGATGTTACCCACCTCTTTCAGCGCATCCATCTCGAGAGGTTTCAAGGGCCCTAGTTCACGCGTGGACATAAAAGCTCCTCTCAGCTCTGCAGCGCTTTGGCAACCGCTTCTAAAACGCCCGCGGGTTGAAACGGCTTGACCACAAAATCCTTGGCGCCCACTTGGATCGCCTCGACCACCAAGGCTTGCTGGCCCATGGCGCTGCACATCAGCACGCGTGCGTTCGGGTCTATTTTCACCAGCTCGCGCACCGCGTCGATGCCCCCCATTTCTGGCATGATCATATCCATCACCACCAGATCAGGTTTTAGCTCTTTGTATTTTTCGATCGCTTGCACACCATTCTCGCCCTCGCCGCAGATCTCGTAGCCCGCGCCGGTGAGAATGTTCTTTAACATCATGCGCATGAATTGCGCGTCATCCACTAACAAGATCCGAGCGCCCACGGTACTCCCCCTAGACTAAAGAGCGGCTTCCCCTCGCTCACCGGTGCGAACGCGCACCACTTCGACCAACTCTGTGATAAATATTTTTCCGTCACCCACGCGACCCGTTCGAGCCGCTTCGACAAGCAACTCGATCAACGCCTCTAACTCGGCATCCTTGCAAGCGACCTCGACACGCATTCTGGGCTGAAAAGCCGCCACAAATTCATCTTCACGCTCGGTGCGAGATCTCAACCCCAAGCCTTCGGCCTGGCTCACGCTCACTCCACGAAAACCGCGTTCCCACAATGCTCGCTTTAACATCTCGGAGCGACCAGGGGCTAAAAAACAGGTGAGCAACTTCACAGCGCGGCGTCTCCGCTCTGTAACGCATGGTCCGCGAGGGCTTCTTCTCCACGCAGCACTTCGTCAATCTGCAATACCGCCACACTGCGTTCTCCGAGGCGGGCCATCCCGATGAGCCACCGGCTGGGGACACCCGCCAGGGTACGCTGGCTCGTGTCAAGCTCTTCGCCCCGCACCTGATTCACAGCGCTCACGCTATCCACTTGCAAGCCATACACGCGCGTCCCGTGCTCATAGATGATGATCCGTGTCGCTTCATCCACCGCCATCGCCGGCCGCTGCAAGCGACGCCCAAGATTAAGGACCGGCACCACGCGTTGGCGATAATTGATAATGCCTTCTAAATAGTCAGGTGCTCCAGGCAAGGGTCGCGCGGGAAGATAGCGGATGATCTCGCGGACCTCTAAACTTGGCATAGCAAAATCATCGCCACCCAGATGAAAGACCACCACCATCATGCCTTCAAGCACAGCCACAATGTCGCTTTCGCGAACCCATCCCCGTTGCACAAGGATGCGACCCAGTTTTTCGCCACTTGCTTTTTGCTCGACCAAGGCCTGATCCAGTTGAGACTGCCGAATCAGCCCCTTTTCTAGAAGCAGCGCCCCGAGACTGCGTAACTGCTGGCGAATGGCGCTCACGGTGTGCCCTTCAATACGCGCAGGTTGTTCTTGGCCAGGGCATGATTCGGATCAAGCTCTAAAGCGCGCTCGTAGGCGGCGATAGCATCTTGGCGCTGGCCCGTCTTGAGAAAAAGACTCCCCAAACGGATTCGCGCTTCCACTTGATCTGGTCGCAAACGCAAAAAATCTTTCAAGTATTCCATCGCCCGTGAAAGATCACCTCGTTTGTAGGCAAGATTCGCGTTCAGCTGCAATAAGTCCGCGTCTTCACCCAACGCCTGCCCGGCGCGAGCCAGCGCTTGCGACGCTTGCTCCAGCTCACCATCTTCTTGTAGCACCCAGCCCTGTGCCGCAATCACCACAGGATCGGCATCGACCACCGCGCTCAAAGCTTTGATCCGTTCTTCGACCGCGGGTCGATCCCCACGGTTCATGGCTGCCCAGAGCTCGACACGCAAGGCCGCTTCACTTAGATGCCGATCGTCTTTTTTTGCTTTGATGCGAGCGTTCTCTAGCATCAACGCCAGACCGCTTTCGGCAGGATTGCTAGCGACCGCTTGCTCTAAGTGAATGACAGCTTCTTGAGAGCGCCCGACCTTCATGAGCACTTGGCCCAAGGCCACCCGGGTGCCCATGCGCGCGTTGTCCAGCTCGAGAGCGCGGATATAGGCCGTGATCGCCTCTTCGAGCTGCCCCGCGTTCTCTAACGAAAATCCATACTTGAACGCCGACTCGGCATGCTCGGGCTGGGCCTGCAAGGCCGCGCGATACGCTCCCGCCGCCTCTTGAAACGCCCCTTGCGAAAGGAAGATGTCACCCAAAGTGTTATGCGCGGCCGGCAAGCTGGGATCCAGTTTTGTGGCTTCCCGCAGATGCTCGATCGCCTCACCACGTCGCCCCGCCGCGACCAACGCTTGTCCCCAGCGCAAGCGCGCGTCGGCACGCCGTGGCGCTAAATGCACCGCCCGCGAAAAAGCTTCGGCAGCTTCACTGGATTTGGCCTGCGCCATCCGTGCGCGACCAAGCTGAAAAAAAGCCTCGGCATCCTCTGGTGTCGCTTTCACGGCCAGATCAAACTCGTGCTCGGCCTCGGCAAAGCGGCGACTAAGCATAAGCGCCGAACCCAGATTAAGATGTTCTTGCGCCAGATCCATGCTCGCTAAACTCTTTGAAATGCGCGGGCCTTGGACGACGTCGCGCGAAATATCTGCCGCGCTGGTCCCAGCAGCGTCTCAGTCTTGCCAGTCAAAAATGTCCCATTCTCTCGCAAGGCTTTATGAAAATTTTGCATAAGGCGTTGTTGCAATTCGCGAGAAAAATAAATCATCACGTTGCGGCACAGCACCAGGTCTAAGCCAGTCGGTGGTGGATCCGCAAAAAGATTGTGCTGCCTAAACGCGATGTCGCGCTTGATCTCAGGGCGGACAGAAACTCGGTCGCCTTGCTCTAAAAAGTAGCGACCACGCGTTTCGACATCCATGTTTAAAAGGCTCGCGCTCGAATAGCTGCCCTCACGCGCTTTTTCTAAGATCACCGGATCCAAGTCGGTCGCCAAGAGCCGAAGCCGATAGTCCTTTTTGCGGGCTCCGAAAGCCTGATCAAAAAGAATCGCGAGACTGTAGGGCTCTTCCCCGCTGCTGCACCCAGCGCTCCAGACAAAAAACGCCGGCCTAAAAACGCCCGGCGCTCCCGCCTTTTGCCATGCGCCAAATTTCTCTTCCCACAGCCCAGGCAAAAACTCATCGCGCAACCAGTGCCAGACGTCCCCGTCCCTAAAAAACTCCGTGACATTGACGGTAAGCCGATCTTTTAGCTTTGCCAGCTCGTCAGGGTCCTTTTGCAAAAACTGATGATACGCTAGCCAACCAGACAACCCCAAGGCTCTTACCCGCGCGCCCACCCTGCGCCGCACGTAGTTGCCCTTGTAGAGACTAAGATCCCAGCCCGTCGCCCGCCCAATCCATTCCGCGAGGGGCTCAAAATCATCATCTCCCATGCGTTGAGCTATTTCTGAATCCGAATCTGAAAAACTCATCGTCAGCGACTTAGCGCAATCGAACGAGATCACCAAGGCGCAACTCGCCGTTGGACTTGAGGACTTTTGCCGAACAGGCGTCCCGCGTCGTTGAGAGAACTTCTAATTGTCCGATCTTGCCTACCCGTTGACCTTCGCGTTGCGCGTTGGCGGGTTGGCTGGGAGATACAGGCGGCGGAACATCACGGCTTACTGTCAAGCGCAAGCCAGGAAGGTTCCCTTTCGCACGCCCAAGATCCAGATACACCACATCGCCCTTACGCGCGATGGTGCGGCCCCCTTGCACGCCAATGATCTCTCCGCTCAATTCGCGGGGCGCGCCACTGCCCACCTGCCGAAGCGCGTTGTAATGTCGCAAACGATCGGGATCGCGCAAACGCGCTAAATCGCCCTCTCTGATCTCAAGATAACTGCGTTCCACCCTCGCCGCCACCAGATCGCCGTCCACCCGGATCACGCGTACCACTCCCGACGGGATCATAAGCACACCCACATCCGCCTGGTTGACGCCAGATCTCAACAGCCCTTGATTACGGAACAGGGTATAGACGGTCCCTGGATAAACTTGCCGCCCTGGTTCCATGCGCAAATAAATGACCGTGCCCCGTAGACCCAGCATGCGCCCCGAGCGTTCCCGCGCAACTTGGCCGTCGACACGGTATTCTTGGGTACCCAATACCAAACCAGCGCGTTCGACCACTTCGTAGGCGATGTCGCCAGGCAAACTTTCACCCTCGGTCGTTTCCAGGGCGACTTTTTCCTTTAAGTCTGAGCGTTCGGGTGACCCCAGCTCGATGGCTTCGCCTTCTTCTGTTTTAGGAGCACCCAGCGTCTTGATGCCCCGCTTTCTTTTGGCGTCAAAAGGTGAATCGATGCCAAAAGACTCTAAGGATTCTTCGGGTGACTGCGATCCGGGCGCGATGATGATCATCCCGTCCTCGTCCGTCTTTTTACCTGCCTTATCAAAATCAACTTCGCGCAAGCTATCGGTCTTGGCAGGCGTCAAAACCATCGTGGCCTCAACGGTGGACGCCACCGTTGGGGCGACCGTTGGCGCTTGCGTCGCGACAACCGTCGGCGCTTGAGTCCCGATCGCTGTTGGCGCACTTGTGGGTGCTGGACTGGCGGCCGGCGCAGTCTCGTCAATATTCAGTTCCACCGCTTCGGACCAAGCCCATGAAGGACTTTGAATTAAAGCGACCAACAACAGCAAGACGCGCATCTTTCCTCCGTTAAAACAAAAATTATCAATCTTGAAATCCACGACTGATCTGTAATTTAGAAGCTGCAGCCCGAGCGACGGGCACTTTCTTGCTTTCAGGAAAAAGTTGAATATAAAGCCGGTAATCCTTCCAAGCCGCTTCCCATTGATTGGTGGCTTCCAATTGAACAGCTTGCTCTAAGATCAAATGCTCGATGGACTCGTCCAATTGCAATGGCCCAGGCATGTAACGTTCCCGTGTGCTATTCGCCACCGCAAAAAAGAGCTCTTTATCGCCAAGCACACTTGCCAACCGAGCCAAACGCCACCGATTTTTTAACGATGCCTGATAGCGCTCGACAAACATTTTCGAATCTGATGTTTTTAACGTGTCAAAGGCGGCACTGGTCTTTTCCATGCCACCTTCTTCTTCGCTGATACCTACCAACAAACCATGCCCAATCGAACTGGCATTGCTCATCACACCAATCGTGATAGCAACCAAAAGAACCAGCGATATCATTATAAACTTCATACTCAATTCCCCCAAAAACACTTGTAATATAATAAGATAAACGGATATCGTTTATCAACAGCCCCTTGTGGATTAATGTGGATTTCTAGCTCTTGATTTGACTTAGAATTCCCTTTAGTTTTTCAAGCTTTTCCTTGGAATCCTCCAGTTTCTTGAAAGCATTCTCGTGGGTGGGATCCAAATGAATGACCAACTCGAAGCAAGCGATGGCTTCTCGATTCTGATTCTTGCTGTAAAAATCACTACCCTCGGCGTACAAGCGATCGACTTCTGCGGCAATTTTCGGCTTAAGCTCAGCCATCCATTGCCGCAGAACGGCGTCATCGGGATCAACCTTAAGGCCAGTCTTTAAAATCGTCACGCCTTCATCCAGGTTGCCCTCACTCACCGCTTTTTGCGCTTTAAGCGCAAAGCTGTCGAGATAGGCCCGCAACTTTATTTTGCTTAACTCAATCATGCTGTTGAGCGCCGCCATGGTAGGGCGTTTTTGCTTGGCTTGATTCAAAAGCCCCAAAGCCTCTTTAAAGCGTAACGCAATCAGATGTTCCAATCCGTGTTTCCAGGCAGCTTGAATAGGCCCCGCATCCGCAGCCGCCGGATCTAAGTCGGGGACCGCCATTCCCACTACATAGGTCTGCGCCGTTTGATAATACTCAATCGCATCGGGGTAATCAGGCTTCAGGCGAAGTGCCCACGCCCATTCGACCGCTGCGTCGACCACTTGGCCGGCCGCATAGGCGGTGGCCCCCAACACAAAGTGCTGCTTCGCTTCAATCTCTTCTTCGTTCTTTTTTACCAACTTGCGCACTTCAATCAGATATTTTTCGGCCTGCTCATTGTGCGAATCGACTTTCAAGACCGCTTCCCAAATACGCACTGCCTCGCCCAGATCACCTTTTTGATAGGCGGCCATGCCTTGATCGATAAGCACTTTAGCCTTCGCCACCGATTCACGCCGCTCGAGCGCGCCCGCAAGATATGCCTTTGCTTGCACGTTGGCGGGGTCAAGGTTCAGCGCTTCTTTCCACTGGGCCGTCGCTTCGTCGACTTTATCCTCTTGATACAATTCTAAACCCATGCGGATGATGGTTTTTACCTGCGTCTGTAACTGCTCGTTGTTGTTCTGGCCAGTCAGCTCAGCCATGTAAAGCTGCGCGTCCTTATTTTTTGGGTCATCGCGCAATATTTTTTTAAACTCAACAAGCGCTTCTTCTTTCATGCCTTGCCGAATAAAGCGCCGACCCTTTTCAAGCGAGCGATCGATATCCAGTTTGGATTGTTCGTTGGACATCTGATCCAAAATGCTTTGCGCGGATCCGCGGCTGCTCGTGACACCCTTCATCGCAAGCTCGACTTCGGCTGGGCTACTAGCGACCGAGAGCGCCGTCTCACGGGTGATCTTGCCATTTTTTACCAGCTTCACGAGGCACTGATCAAAACTCATCATGCCTTCAGCTTCGCCGTCCTTGATAAATTGACCAATGCTCTTAAACTTATTCTCTAGGATCAGGCTGCGGATGGTTGGTGTGCAGACCATCACTTCGGCGGCGGCCACTCTGCCCTTGCCGTCCGCGCGATTCACCAAGCGTTGACAGATAACCGCCCGCAACGCGTTGGACAGTTGCTGCCGTATCTGACCTTGTTGCTCGGACGGGAAAAAATCTAAAATCCGGTCAATGGTTTGAACCGAGTCCATCGTATGCATGGTCGAAAAGACCATGTGTCCTGTCTCGGCCGCGCTGATAGCCGCCCGAACAGTTTCTACATCACGCATTTCTCCGACCAGGATCACATCAGGATCTTGGCGCAACACGTAACGCAACGCGCTGGCGAATGTTTCGGTGTCCAATCCAACTTCGCGCTGACAGACAGAGCAGTTTTTATCTTTGTGCACAAATTCGATAGGATCTTCAATTGTCACAATGTGCTCGTGATGCTTTTCGTTGATCTCGTTGATCATCGCCGCCAAGCTGGTCGACTTACCCGATCCGGTGGCTCCCGTCACCAAAACCAGCCCGCGCTCAGCAAGCGCGATGCGCCCAAAAGCCTCGGGCACATCCAACTCTTGCAAAGAGGGTATGATCGCGGGGATGACCCGCATGATGATGGTCAACGTGCCGCGTTGTCTAAAAATATTCGCTCTAAAACGCGCCACGCCATCCCAGTTGTAGGCGGTATCAATCTCATTCTTAAGATCAAAATTTTGTTTTTGACGCTCGGAGAGACATTGCATCGCCAGTTCGTGCACGGTGGCGGCATTGAGTGCCGGTACCTGCATGGCTGACAGCTCGCCATTGACTCGCAGCATCGGCGAACGATCTGTTTTTATGTGGATGTCCGACGCTCGGCTTTCCACCATGACCGATAGTAATTCACGAATGTCCATTGTTGCCTCCTGGATCCGACGTCACCTAGGTGCGCCGTGCAAACACAAAACGCTCTACTTGGAAGGGGTCTTTACCAATCCGCAATTGATCCCATTTTTGTTGTTTGCTCAAAATGGCGATCAACTGAGCCGGTTGCTGCTCATCACACTCCAAAGCTAACAAGCCGCCCGGGCGCAAATAATCGGAAGCTTGCTCGCAAAGCGGCTTTAAGACATCAAGACCCTCGGCGCCAGCAAAGAGAGCGCGCTTGGGCTCCCAGCGCTCAACTTCTGCCTGCAATGTACCAGCGCGGGGTGACGGAATATAAGGTGGGTTGCTGATGATCAACGCCAACTCACGCAAGCCACGCCGCCGCAAGGGCTCGAGTAGATCTCCCTCTTCAAACTCAACTCGGTCCTGCAGGCCAAGGGCCCCCGCGTTTTCTCGCGCCAACGCGAGCGCGTCTGGCGATGCATCCGTCGCGATCACGCGTGCGGTCAAGGCCTGCGCCAGCGCCAGCGCGATGCAACCCGTCCCCGTCCCGATATCCGCCACACCATCGTCGGGCCCAAGGTCCTTGCAAAGCCGCGCGACTTCTAAGACCAGCGCTTCGGTCTCGGGCCGAGGGATGAGCGCGCGCTTGTCGACATTCAAACGCAGACCCGCCCACTCCACCTGCCCAAGCAGATATTGCAGCGGCTCTCTCTCTCCGCGCCGCTTGACCAACGCGCGAAACGCGCTCAATTCGGAAGGGCTAGGCGTTTGCTCAAAGGCAAGATAGAGCTTTAGGCGATCTAATTCTAAGACCATCCCTAAAAGGTCTTCGGACTGCCGACGCGCGTTTTCTACGCCTTTTTTTTCTAAGTACTCAGACGTCCAACGCAGCAGTCGCAAAACAGTCCACGGATCCTCGCTCAAACTGGAGCCAGCTCGGCCAACTTGTCACGCTGCTCTTGCTCTTGAAGCGCCTTGATAAAGACCGCGAGATCACCGTTCATCACGCGGGGCAGGTCATACGAGCTGACCCCGACACGGTGGTCGGTGACTCTGTTCTGTGGAAAATTATAGGTACGTATCTTTTCACTGCGATCGCCACTGCTCACTTGAGCTTTACGGGCGGCCGATTGTTCCATCTCGCGGCGATCTGATTCTTGAGCCTTAAGCCGAGCGCCCATCACCCGCAACGCTTTAGCTTTGTTCTTCAATTGGCTACGCTCATCTTGCATCGATACCACTAAGCCCGAAGGCATATGCGTCAAACGTACCGCCGAATATGTCGTGTTGACACTTTGGCCACCCGCGCCAGACGAATTAAAAAAATCCCATTTGAGGTCCTTGTCATTGATCTGCACCTCGTGCTCTTCGGTCTCAGGCATGACAACGACCGTCGCGGTGCTGGTATGAATACGGCCATTGGCCTCGGTGGCGGGGACGCGTTGCACGCGATGCACCCCTGCCTCATATTTCAAGAGCCCGTGGGCTCCCTTCCCTTTGACCAATAAAATCGCTTCTTTGATGCCACCCACTTCGGACGGGCTCATGCTCATCAGCTCTGGTACCCAACGCTGATTTTCCGCATGCCGGGTATACATACGCAATAATTCACCCGCAAATAGGCTCGCCTCATCCCCCCCCGTGCCAGCACGCACTTCGACGTAAACATTGCGCCCGTCATTGGGGTCCTTGGGCAAAAGGGCCATACGCAGGTCATGTTCTAAACGTAGTCGCCGGCCCTCAAGAATTTGGCGTTCTTCGCTCGCCATCGCCCGTAATTCGGGGTCTTTTTCATCTCTTTCTAGCTCGAGGGCTTGGCGCAAATGCTCGTCCACCCCTTGAAACTCACGAAAAAGCCGAACGACCTCTTCCAATTCGGACTGCTGTCGAGCCCGTTCCTGAAAAAGACTCGATTGACCCAATACCACCGGATCCATCAGATCCCTGGTAAGGCTCTCATAGCGCATTTGTAAGGCTTGCAATCTTTCGAACAAGTGGCCCTCTTTTATAAAGTAATATTAGCGCGAAAACGGACAAAATACATGACGAATGTGGCAACAAAAAAGCCCTGTCCTCGCTGAAACAGCGAGAAACAGGGCTCATTTATCTGCTTTTGCTACTTTTCGGTCTTAGCTACCTTTGCCGCTTCTCTCTTACGGAATTTATCCACACGTCCAGCGGTATCGATCAAGCGCTGCGTCCCAGTATAGAAGGGATGACAAGCCGAACAGATATCTAAACGTATCGACTTGGTCGTTGATCGAGTCATGAACTTATTACCGCATGAACAGACAACTTCCAACTCTTTATACTCTGGGTGTATTCCTGTACGCATTTATTACCTTCCTTTCACTTGTTCTAAAAAGCTTTGGTCGAGGACATTGCCTCTAAAAACGCCTTATTGTTCTTGAACTTGCCTAGCTTGTCCAGCAAAAAGTCCATGCCATCGGTAGGGTTCATGGGGTGTAAAACCTTGCGTAATATCCACACGCGTTGCAGCTCTTCTGGCGTCATCAACAGCTCTTCTTTACGAGTGCCACTGCGTGAGATATCCACAGCAGGGTAGACCCGTTTGTCCGAAAGGCGGCGATCCAAGATGATCTCCATGTTTCCTGTACCTTTAAATTCTTCGAAAATGACCTCATCCATGCGACTGCCTGTTTCAACGAGCGCGGTGGCCATGATCGTCAAAGAACCACCCTCTTCAATAGCGCGGGCCGCCCCAAAGAAGCGCTTGGGTCGTTGCAACGCATTGGCGTCAATACCTCCCGAAAGTATCTTACCCGAGGTGGGCTGGACAGTATTGTAGGCACGTCCTAGGCGGGTGATGCTATCCAATAGGATGACCACATCTTTTTTGCACTCAACCAAGCGCTTGGCCTTTTCGAGGACCATTTCAGCGACTTGAACATGCCGGTCGGCTGGCTCGTCAAAGGTCGAACTGACGACCTCGCCTCGCACAGTGCGCTCCATGTCCGTCACTTCTTCGGGGCGCTCATCGATCAAAAGGATGATCAGCACGACTTCGGGATGATTGGTGCTGATGCTATTGGCTATTTTTTGCATGAGCACCGTTTTACCCGTGCGTGGGGGCGCGACGATCAATCCGCGCTGCCCCTTGCCGATCGGTGTCACTAAATCAAGCACGCGCATGGCAAGCTCGTCGCTACGAGTCTCCATTTGCAAGCGCTGATGCGGATAGAGTGGCTTGAGATTATCAAAAAGGATCTTGTCCTTGGCCGCCTCGGGGCTCTCGTCATTGATCGCGTCAACTTTTAGAAGCGCAAAATAGCGCTCGCCATCTTTGGGACTGCGAACTTGACCGCTGATCGTATCGCCCGTGCGAAGGTCAAATCGCCTTATTTGAGAGGGTGAAACATAGATGTCGTCGGGTCCAGGTAAGTAGTTGTAGCGCGGGCTCCGTAAAAATCCAAAACCATCAGGCAAGATCTCTAACACACCTGTGCTAAATAAGTTTCCATCCCGCTTGGCTTGCGCCTCAAGAATACTGAAGATCAGCTCTTGTTTGCGTAGTGAGGACATGCCCTCGATACCCAAATCGTGCCCAATCTTGTTAAGCTCTGCAACGTTGGTGGTTTTTAATTCATCTATGTTCAAGTGGGTAACCTAAAAAAGAAAACACGACGCTAAACGCGCCAAAAAAGTCGCGGCGGGAGCCGGACATGGGTAGAAAAACTCGTGAGTTGGATTGTTTTTTTTAATAGGAAAGTGGGCCGATGCTGGCCAATGACTAACCTTTGCGGTGAATGAACTCTAATAGATTTACCAAGGGATTGTCAAGCCTCGCAGGCGACCACGCGGTCTCGTCCAGCCCCTTTGGCCTGATACAAAGCCTGATCTGCCTTATCAATCAAGCCTTTTTTGGTAAGGGCCGTTTCCGGGAAAAATGCCACACCTACGCTAATAGTCACCCTGGCCTCGTGGCCCTCAAAACTCAAAACAAGTTGCGCCACGCCTAAGCGCAATTTTTCGGCCAAATCTAACGCCTCGGCCCGCGTGGTTCGCGGAAGAATAATCGCGAACTCTTCCCCTCCGTAACGAGCTGCGATATCGGGTGATCGCTTCCACTGCCGAACCCGCTCGGCCAATTCACGCAACACCTGATCCCCTGCCAGGTGCCCGAACTTATCATTAAAAAGCTTAAAGTGATCAATATCTAACATCATGAGACAAAGCTCTTCTTTGTAACGCTCCGCACGCTTCAATTCTTCATCTAAACGAAATTGAAAGTGGCGGTGAACATGTAGCCCGGTAAGACCATCGGTGATCGATAAGCGCGCGATCTTATCGTAAAACTTCGCTTTTTCAATGCCGATCGCGAGCTGGGATACGAGGATCCACAGGTTACCCTGCTCCGTCGCGCCCAAGCGTTGCTCGCCCATATTAAAGACAAGGACCGCGCCCAAAGCTTGATCCTGAATAACCAAGGGCATCGCCGAAAAGCCACGAACCATCGCCGGGACCGGAACACCTTTCAGACCAGGTTCCGCCGCGCAACTTTGGATTGTCACTGGGCCCGCCTGTCCCAAGACCCATTCCACAAGCCCCCCACCGCCTAACGATCCTTCTAAAAGATTGATGGCGCTCTCATCCAGGCCTTCTGAGGTGCCCACACGCCACTGGGTGCTCTCGTCATCCAAGAGGATCAAGGCGAATGGCGGTGGCGATCCACTCGCGCCAGATGTCAACGTGTCGCTCAATACTTCTCGAGAAAAATCCAGCGTATCTTCTAGCGACAAAAGCTTAGAGATCTCGCGACCGGTGTAATAGAGAGCATCTAATTCGCGGCTGCGCTTTTCTGATTTTTCGACCTCTTTTTCCATATTCAGCACGCTTTCACGCAAGCCCATCAATATGGTCTCTAACGGTTTACGCCGACCCTCAAACTCTTCTTTGGCTCGAGCTTGAGTTTTGTTCCAAGGTATCGGAAAAAAGACGGCAAGCACAATACCGAGCGACGCTGAACACAGCACCCAGGGTTCGACTCCATCCCACAACGCCAAGAGAATCAAACCCAAGCCACTGACCATGCCAAGGACCCAGGCGACCCCGGGACCCGCGGCAAGCCCCAGCCAAAGCAATCCAGCCGCCAATCCCAATGGCGCCACGTTTACCAAAGGATAGTCACGCAAATAAAAACTTAGCACGCCACAAAGAGTCAGCCATGCGATCGAAAAAACAAAAGATCTTTTGACGAGCATGCCGATCATTCCTTTTCACCAAGCGATGGATCCCAGCCACTCACCTTGTTGCGTCCATTTTCTTTAGAAAAATAAAGCGCCTCGTCCGCGCGAGCGATCATCTCGCGCGCGTCACGCGCGTCCCCTGGCAAGCTAGCGCACCCCACGCTCACGGTAACGCTACGCTGCTCACCCCGAAGATCAAACAGTTGCGTGGCGACGGCTAAGCGAATACGCTCGGCGACGATCAGCGAGCCTTCTTTGGGTGTTTCGGGCAAAAGGACAATAAACTCCTCACCACCGTAACGGCCGCACATGTCCACGTCTCGGACATTGGCCTTGATGATACTCGCCACGCTTCGCAAAACTTTGTCTCCCGCAGGATGCCCAAAGGTGTCGTTCACTGATTTAAAATGATCGATATCGATCATCAAAAGGCTGAAGGGTGAATTACCCGAAAACGCGCGCGCAACCTCAGCATCGAGGCGCTCAAGCAAGGGCCGCCGCAAATAAAGCTTGGTCAGTCCATCGGTCACGGCCAACTCTTGCGTTTCGCGATAGAGCTTGGCGTTTTCAATCGCCGAACTTCCCAGCACCACAAGGCTTTCTAATAAACGCTGATCTTCGGTGTCCACCACTTCGCTTTCGCTCGATTCGATCCGAACGAGACCCGTCACCGCTCCCTGCGCATTGACCAATGGCGAGATATAAAAACAACGAGCCGCCCCGACGAGTTCTAAGCCCTTAAATCGAAAATCCTTTTCTAGGTCACGGATCAACAAAGCCACGCCGCGTCCCAACACCCATTGATTGAGCGCGTCATCCTTGGCAAGCTGCCCGCTCTTCCATGTGGTTTTTCCACCTAGGTCGACGCGTTTGACCAGCAATTCTTGGCCCTCAGAACCAAAGACCCACAAACTAAAATCTACTTTGCGCCCCGCCAGCAATTGCGCGGCCTGCGAAAGTAGCACACTGCCCAGGCCCGCTAGGTCCAAGGTGCTGGCGAAAAGTGTCGCCGCTTCTTGCAAGCGCGCATAGCGTTTATGCCGATGCTCGTGCAAAACCAACGCGTTCGCTTTAGTTGCTAACGCCTGCTCGAGCCCTACTTTTTCTTCGTCCCAATCGCCGAGCACCTGGCGTTCCTTGTGACGCCGGCTCAAGTCCGCTTGTAAAAATTTCCATAGCGCGAATGCGCTAACACTCATGAACACCAAAGCGCTTAAAGCGACTAAAAATCGATCATCCGCATCAAAAAAGACGCGCCCAAGCACCGCGGCCCCCAAGAGTCCCGCGGCGGCAAAAAAATTAGCTAAAAACGCGGATGAACCGTCCCAACCCAAACACGCTGAAACAGGCACCGCCACTAAAAAGCCCAAAAGGCCCCATTGCCCCAACAACAAACCCAACAACGCCACACACCAAAGAATGACGAGTAGGATGCGCGAAAGCCTTTGGCGGATCAGGAGGGTCACGTCGCCCCTCCTGATCCGCGGACGATCGCCCGAATATCCTCAAAACAGCTCTTAAAAGCCTCCACGATCTCTGGGTCAAACTGGGTGCCCGAACAACGCTCGATCTCCGCCAAACCTTCTTCCATGCTGCGGGCTTTATGATAAATACGATCCGAGGTGATGGTCTCAAAGCTGTCTGCAAGATTAATAACGCGTGCGCCCAAAGGGATCTGCTTTCCCGCCAAGCCCTCGGGATAGCCCTTCCCGTCAAAACGCTCATGGTGATAGAGGACCAAGGGGACCAAGGGGATAAGCGACTCAACCCCTTTTAAAATACCCGCGCCTTGAACGCAATGCGTCTTCATGATCTCAAATTCTTCTTCGGTCAATCGAGAGGGCTTGTTGAGGATGGCGTCCGAGATCCCGATTTTTCCTACATCGTGCAAAAGCGCGCCGTACTGAATGCTCTCGATCATTTCGGCATCTAACTGCATGCATTGGGCGATGGTGGTTCCGTAGGCGGATACGCGGTTAGAGTGCTGGCGCGTAAAATGATCGCGCGCGTCAACCGCGCCTGCCAACGAATGAATCACGTCAAAGTAGTCGCGGCGGATCTTGTCATAGAGGCGCGCGTTCTCTAACGCGATGCCCGCCTGATTGGCAAGGATGGCGAGCAACGACAGGTCGCGCTGGGTGAAGCTACCCTCTTCGGCAAAGACCACCAAATTGAGCAGTCCAACCGCTCGCCCACGGGCCATCACTGGCACCAAAAGAAAGCTCTTGCGCACCTCGTCGGTCGGCAACGCTTGGGTCCAACTACCCTCGCCTGAATCGGGGACCACCAACGCACGGCCTTGCTTTAGAGCCCACGCGAGAAGGCCGTCCCGCTTTTGCGCGTCGATCCGGGCCCGCAGTTCGGGCGTCAGTCCCCGCTCTAGGTGCGCGCGCATGTTGCCTTTTTCGTCCGCCAAATAAAGAACAGCGGCGTCGTAGGCGACGACTTCGTGCACCACCTCTAAGAGCAGGCTTAGAACCCGGCTAAAGGTGTGGGCACTTGAGATGGTCTCGGACAAACGATAAAGCGCGGCCAACTCTTCAAAAGAGGTCCGCAAACCCTCGTTGATGTCCTCGAGGGTCTCAATATGCCTACGCAGATCTGGGTCGTTTTCGGACATGCGTTACCGTGAAAAACGGAAGAATTCTTCGGCTTCTTTCATTTGGGTGGCAAGCTCGGCGAGCAAGGGCTCGTAGTCCGCGGACCGCAAGTCCAGAATCGCTGACACGGCAGGACTGATCTCGGCTGGCCCATGATCGCCTGACGCGCCATGCCCTGCTTGACGGCACAGTTCATTGGCGACATGAACGACCGCAACCAACACTTCGCCTGGGCCTTCACCACCTGGCTCGTGGTGCCGTGCGACGGCAAGGCGCAGATCCACTGGCAAATTCCATATCTCGGCCAAACGCCCACCAACATCCGCATGACTAAGCCCAAAAATGCGACGCTCAGCGACATACAAGGGAAGTTTTTCATCTTTGGATAGTTGGATCGCGGCCATAAACTCTTCGTGCGCCGCGCGATCCAAGAGGCTCTTGCCAATGTCATGCAAAAGCCCTGCGGTGAAGGCGTTGTCTTCGCTCTTGTAACCCACGCGTCGAGCCAAGAGTCGCGAGGCAACCGCCGTCGCGACACAATGTTTCCAGAAATCACGGTGCGAAAAGAGCCCTTTATCGCGGTCAGAAAATAGCATTTTGTGAACGCTGACAGAGAGCGCCAAATTTCGAATCGTGTTAAAACCAAGGATGGTGACCGCTTGCGTAATATTGGTGATCTCTTTTGGAAAACCATAATAAGCGCTGTTCGCCAAGCGCAAGACCTTAAAAGTCAGGGCTTGGTCCAACGAGATGACTTGATTGAGATCATCTGCGGTTGTAAGAGGGTTGCCCACAATCTGCATGACGCGTGCCACAACGTCTGGCAACGTCGGCAAGTCCTTAAAACGAGCAAGCGCTTTATCGATCTCTAGATGTCCAAGCGGCATGGGTCTGCCTTTATAAGAAAAAATATTTCTAGATCACGCCTTGTTTCTTAAGAAAATCACGCAGCCGGAGCCAAACTTTTAACTTTGTCTCTTTCGCATTTAAGATCAAGTCGGTCCGTCGCCGCTGGGCGGGCGTCACTTTCAGTGAGCCTGCTTGCGCCAGTGCTCGGCTAGGCGCCAAGCCTTTAGCAACGAGACGGCGCGCTCGAACATGGAGTGGCGCATGAACTAAAGCCACGGCATCACCCAATTTGGGGGCGCCAGCGTCAAAATAGACCGCCATGTCTAGGACCACCTGTTTCTTTTGAGTGCGCAAGATGCGCAGTCGCGCGCGCAAAGTCCGCACAAAAACTGGATACACGATTTTTGTCAGGCGCCTGCGAGCGCGTCGATCCGCAAAGACCAACGCCCCCAAGGCCGCCCGATCCAAAGCCCCTTTGCGGTTGATGATGCTTGCCCCGAAAAATTTGGCCATGCGGCGCAAGAGGGGCGATCCAGGGCTATAAAGCGAGCGCGCGATGGAGTCGCCATCCAAGCAGGTCCACCCAAGGCGCCGCAAACGCCTTGCTAAAGTCGACTTTCCTGCCCCACTAGGGCCACAGATGACGAGTACATAAGCGTTTTTCATGTTATCACGAAAGTTGACAAAAAACCTCAGTCCTTGGCTTCGTACCAACTAGGACCCATGCCTAATTCTACCACCACAGGCACGTCCAATTTTAAAGCGTTTTCCATGACCTTTTTAATCAAAGGCGGCAGCGTCACCGATTCTTCAAGCGCAAGCTCAAAGACCAACTCGTCATGAACTTGAAGCAACATGCGCGTGCGAGCCTTAGTCTTATTTAGCAGCGCCTGCACGTCTAACATGGCCTTTTTAATCATGTCGGCGGCGCTGCCTTGAATCGGCAAATTAGTCGCAATGCGCTCGCCTTGTTCTCGCAAAACCCGATTAGCACTGTTGATCTCAGGAATCGGCCTACGTCGCTTTAACAGCGTGCTGGCGAAGCCTTGCTTGCGGGTCTGCTCTTTGCACTCTTCTAAATAGGATCGAACCTTAGGGAATTGCCCAAAGTAGTCCTCTAAAAATGACTTCCCCTCTTTGACCGAGGTGCCAAATTCACGGCTGATCCGAAAAGCCCCCATCCCATAGAGCACTCCAAAATTAATCACCTTGGCGCGGGAGCGCATCTCACTGCTGACGTCGTCAGGCGCGACGCC
>JANLXT010000125.1:0-5148 GCA_031365225.1 candidate division FCPU426 bacterium | reverse complement strand
CTCCGAAGGGGACACCGTCTGGGTGATCGTTGGCGTTATGGTCTGAGTGATCGTTGGCGTGACCGTCTCGGTGACCGTTCGGGTCATGGTCTGGGTGATCGTTGGCGTTATGGTCTGAGTGATGGTCGGCGTGACTGTCTGGGTCCGCGTCTGAGTGACCGTCCGGGTGATGGTCTGAGTGACTGTCAGCGTGATGGTCTCGGTGATTGTCGGCGTGATAGTCTGGGTCCGCGTCGGCGTAGCCGTCGGACTTGGAGTGGCGGTCTCCGAAGGGGACACCGTCTGAGTGACCGTTGGCGTTATGGTCTGAGTGATCGTTGGCGTGATGGTTTGGGTGATCGTCGACGTGATCGTCCGGGTCACCGTTGGTGTGATCGTCTCAGTGATTGTTTGAGTGATGGTCTGCGTCTGCGTACCCGTTGAAGTCGCAGTTATAGTAGCGGTTCCCGTAGGGGACACCGTCGGTGTAATGGTTTCGGTGATTGTCTGGGTCGTGGTCCGAGTCACCGTCTGGGTGATCGTCCGGGTCGCCGTTGGTGTGATCGTCTCAGTGATTGTTTGAGTGATGGTCTGCGTCTGCGTACCCGTTGAAGTCGCAGTTATAGTAGCGGTTCCCGTAGGGGACACCGTCGGTGTCGGTGTCGAAGTCTCTGTCACCGTGGCAGTATCCGTCCAGGTCCCGGTGACTGTGGGAGTGTCGGTCTCGGTGATGGTCTCGGTCGGCGTGTCAGTAAATGTCTCCGTGGCCGTCTCGGTGACGGTGGGCGTGTCGGTGCGCGTGACCGTGCTGGTGTAGGTATCCTTGGGCGTGTTGGTAGCCGTGGCCGTCTTAGTCTCGGTACGCGTCACCGAGGGAGTGGCAGTTTCTGTGATGGTCAACGTCGCTGTCTCCGAATACGTCGGTGTGACACTCTCGGTGACCGATGACGTCGGGCTAGGAGTATCCGATTGCGTTGGCGACGTTGTCCAAGAAGGCGACAAGGTCGGAGTTGCGCTAAAAGTCGGCGTGACCGTGGCGGTGAACGTGTACGGGTTTTGTATTAAGAGCAAGTCGTCGACCATGATGTTGCCCGCACCCGTTGCAAACTGCTCAAAGATCACTGCCTTCAGCCGCGTGACATCCACACCAAAATCACTGAGGGCGATCTGCACGGTCTGCCAACCGGTGCTGATCTGAGCGTAATTGGTCAGGGCCACGGCATGCCCAATGACTGCCGTGCAACCGGCATCGCGGTCGGCCACACTCACATTAAAGGCTTCCCCGCCCACCGCGCCGCGGATGCGGAAGGTCAGGTAGCTATAACCGGTCCCGTCAAAACAGCCGCTCGCTCCCACAAAGTCAGAGTTCCAACTGTCCGCGGCGGCGTTCCAAGTCAACGAGAGGAAGCCACCGAAGACCGAGCTCAACGAGAGGCCGGTCCCGCTTGTGGACTGGAATGCGTCATTCATATGGCTGCTGTTGTACTGCGCGTTGCTGTCAAAATTATCCAGCATCATGGGCGTGGGCGTATTGGTGGGGCTGGCGGTGAAAGTCGGCGACGCGCTAAAGGTAGGGCTAGGTGAGGCTGTTCGTGTCACGGTCGATGTCGGTGTGCTCGTACGACTGGCACTGGGTGTCGCGGTCTGGGTCGCGGTGCGAGTCGCGGTCCGCGTCACACTTGGCGTTGGACTGCTGGTCCTAGTCGCCGTCGGCGACGCGGTCGGAGTGGCGGTCCGAGTGCTTGTCGGGGTCACCGTCGCTGTTGGTGTCGCGGTTGGCAAAGGTGTCGTCGCCCTAAAAAGAAATCCTAAGTCATCAAAGTCGCGCAAGGTCCACGTGCTGCCGCTGTTGGTGCTGACATACGCGACGGACGACACGCCATTGTACGAAGACGTCGTGTAAGGCGCGCCCGCGCCCATCGATGAGCCCGAATAGACCGAGTACTGATTGACCGCGGTGATCGTGGTCGACCTGAACCACAGACGATAGACGCTCCCCGGCCAAAGTCCATAGGTGGTCCCCAAGGGCGCCTCGATCCAGGTCGCGCGCGTCGGCGCCGCCCCGTTGCTGACCAGCGTTCCCGCGGCAATGCTAACGTTGGCGGTCTGGTTGTAAAGCACAAAGTCTAAATTGCCACCGGGCGAAATAAGGGGGGCTTTCACATGGGCGGCCACATGGCTGACATACCAAACGGGCCCAGCCGGGATCCTGAACTCTTCCATGCCCATAGTGTCATCGGTCAGATTTGCGGGTGTGCCATTGCCGTGCACCGTGTACACGATAGAGCGGTCATAGGGATTGCCCAACGCGCCCCCGACTGTGTCCAATAAAAAGATCGGTGTAAAGGGTCGCGCGGCCCAAGCTCCCGTGCCCAGATCCAAGAGCACTTTGGTGTCGCCCCAATTGGTCTGGTCAAATACGCGCAACGGCGTGGAAGCTTCATTGCCAATGCTGAGCGTGGCGCTCTTACTAGCTTGGATGGTGCCGCTGTTGTATGCCACCACCACATGGTAGGTCTGGCCATCTGTTAAATTGACCGCGGCGCCAAGTGGGACCGTGACCCATCCAGTCGACGCGCTGAATGTCCCGCTCGACAAACTGACCCCATTGGGCACGCCGCCCGCGTCACCTTGTATGCCGACACGATAAGTCGGCTGAGCGCCAGTAGTTGAATTGAAATTCAAACGTACTGCCGTCACCGTCGACGCGCCTTTTTGTTTAAAGCGCATGGACACCCGCTTGGTCGCTGAATCCAACGCGTAGATCCAGCCCTGATCAACGACGCTACGATTGCCCAAGTACACGCGCGTAGGACAGTAGTTGGCGTACATGGACCAGCGCCACGCGCCCAAGCTACCCACCGGGAACGACGCGGGAAACGGGCCGTACGACACGCCGCTCAGCGAGTACTCGTCCCCGCTGATGGCGGGATCATAGTTGATGCTCTTGCTGCCGCCCGCCGAGCTCTGGATGGCTATCCAGTAGCTACCTGCCAAAACTGTGAGCCCCCCCGAGATCAAGGGTGCGCTGTTCCAGCCCGCCACGGGGGTGAACGGCGCGGTCTCGCCCAGGAGCGTCTCGGGTTTACCCGCCGCGTGATTGTAGATCGCCAGACGGATGGTCCCTGTGCCGGGTGTTTGAACATAGACGTTCAAGCTGTTGATCGCGGCGTCTTCCCAAAATTCATAACGGCTGCTCTCTAACCAGCTACCATTGGGATCATAGATGTTCGCACCGACCTGGGTCGAGCCCACCGGAAAACCACCGTCCGGGCAGGCGCCGCTGAAGGGCGTACTGGTGGCCGTAACTGTCGGGGTGTAAGTAGGCGTTGGCGCCGAGCTTAGAAGTTCCAGCGACCAATTGTTGAGCGTGCCAACATCCGAGCTGACCGAATCCATGACGCGCAGTGTCCAAACGCCAAGGGAGCTTTGGCCATTGAAGTCTGTCATCACCCCAGGACCATCGGGCGCTTTATCGGTTGGATACCACACCGGGACCCAGTCCGCCGATGTCCCAGTGTTATTGTGCAAGCGCACGATGGTGCCAAGCGGCGAGACCAGCTCTAGCCGCAAGTCGCCCACATACGCATGCGTGATGTTCACATAAACCCTGGCGTAAGCGATCGTGAACGAGTCACCCACGTTGATCGAGCACGCGTTCCACGTGAGCACGCCATCAGGGATCGGTAACGAACAGGCAACACTGTAGGGACTGCCAAATTGCGGCGCGGGCGTCGCGGTCGACGTGAAGGTGGGAGTGATCGTGAAGGTGGGTGTGGGTGTCGATGCCACAGCTATCACGCGCACCGCGTCATACGCGATACCATCCGTGCCCCACGTAAAGTCGTCATACTCTTGAAACTTGATCCGGACATGGCTACGATCCACAAACCCAGCCGCTGTCATGGCCGCGCTCAAGTCGATCGTCTGTAGCGAGTAGGGAACGATGCCACCTGTGGGGAACCCCGTCAGCACGGTCCGCCATGTCACGCCATCCTCGCTGATCGAGATCCCGTCACCGTTGATGGATGCCGTGTAAGTCAAAGGCAAGGGATCGCTCTCTTCGTTGTTCGCGTACACCCCGCATTCTAAAAATACTGAGGGTTGCCCAGCCAAATTGATATGCAACATCGCTTCTTGTCGGCTAAAGTTGATGTCGTCCGACGCCATGATCAGGTGACGGACCCCTTCGAAGGGCACGCCCAAAGTGCTGACGCTGATCTGGCCCGAACCCGTGACGCTGATGGCCGTGCTCCACTCCGATGTGAGCGAGCCCGATTCAAATCCATTGTTGTAGGGGAAGGCCGCGATGGACGGGGTTTGAGACGGCGTCAGGGTTGGCGTGCTTGTCGCCGGGATGTTCGAGAGCGTCAAAGTAAAACTATTGATGGTGCCAGCGCCCACCGCGATATTATCCAGCGCGCGCAGAGTCCATAAGCCAGCCGAGTTCTGTCCGTAAAAATCAGAGAGGGCGCCGGGGCCGTCGGGCGCGCGGCCGGCAGGATAGTTGACCACGACCCAGGCTCCCGAACCCGTGTTGTTCTGCAGGCGAACGACGGTCCCAAGCGGTGACACCAACTCGATCACGAGATCGTTGCGATAGGTGTGCGTGATGTCGACCGTGACACTCACGTTGGCGATGGTGAAAGAATCCGCGACATTGATCTGACAGCTGGCCCACCCAGGATCATTGTCCACGATGATCGCGCCGCACGATTGAGTGTACGGGCTACCCGACGCTCCTGGGGGCGGCGTGAGAGTGCTGGTGGGTGCCGCGGCCTTCAAGGAAATCGTCAGGGCAAATAAAAGCAAACCCATCAAAGCTAAGGCTTTGCGGATCTGGGGGCCAAAACTGCTATAAAAACGTTGCTCCATTACCTTATTAAAGGAGCAAATTACGTGCCAACAATGCTTTGATTTGTCCGAAAGAGTTTTCGAAAATACATGTTATTAAAAGCGATTTATTGTCCCACATTACAAAATTAAGCCTAACAGGATTTAATGCGGATTTTTCTGACACTGTCAATATTTCTTACAGCAATAAAAGCTATTCGACGATTTGCTTCAAAAAGAGGTCCAACCATTCTGGCTTCGCTTTTTCTTTTAACTTGGGACGCAACTCCAAGCAACGATTTCTTAGCTCACTCGCGGTATGCGCGCCCAAACCTG
>JANLXT010000118.1:0-8766 GCA_031365225.1 candidate division FCPU426 bacterium | reverse complement strand
CCGTGCTAGGTGTTTGTTTAGGACATCAGTCCATCGGGCAAGTCTTTGGGGGCAAAGTTGTTCGAGCCCCAAGGCTCATGCACGGAAAAACTTCGCCGATCAAGCATGATGGCAAAGGAGTTTTTCAAGGATTGCCAAATCCCTTTGTCGCGACACGGTACCATTCTTTGGTGGTGCAACGCAAAGGCCTGCCCAAGGATCTGGTGGTGACGGCCTGGACCAAAGAAGGCGAGATCATGGGATTGCGACACAAAAAGCTTGATGTGGAAGGGGTGCAGTTTCATCCGGAGTCTATTTTGACGACAGCGGGTAAGGATCTTATGGCAAATTTTTTAAAAAAGAGAATCTGAGATGAGCTTGCTAGGATCTGGGGCGCGCTGGTCCTTGTTTCTCATGCTGGCCATTGGTTTGCAACTGCCTTTGCGAGCGGCCGCGCCGGCGCCAGTTCCTGAGGGCGAGCCCATCCTTGAAACCCTGCCGCCACCACCGCCACCCATTCCAACTGCCAACGCCAGTGCCCCAGCTAACCTAAGTTCCGCCGCGAAAAGCAGTCCCGTTAGCCACCAAGAGATCCTGACAATAATGCCGCCGAGCGCGCCACAAGAAGTGAGCGCCGTGGCGCAATTAATTGCGTCAACCCAGGGGGTCAAGCCAACCATCTATTTGCAGTGGAAAGCTTCGCGGCCTGGGACGTATTTGATCAAGGGCTACCGAGTTTGGCGAAAAGAGCCGGGTGACGCGGGCGACGGTGTTGTTCGCGAGGGCGCGCCGTTTGTTCGTTCGCCCGCCGAGGACCTCGGTGAGCTCGGAAAAACCTATCAATACATGATTGCCGCAGTGGATGCTAAGGGCAACACGGGACCGAGAAGCGAACCGCTGCTTGTCCGCTTGGACACATTCAGCGTCGCGGATCGGGCGCCGCGCCTGGTGCAAGGCCTGAGTGCTGTGTCGGGACGCAGAGAAGTGCACCTGACATGGCAAGCCCCGGTGCCGTGGGTCGCGCCCGTCACCGATTATCTGATTCGGCGTTCAAGCATCGCGACCGTCATGGGAGCCAACGCGCTCGTGGCGGTGACCGGCACCACGTTTGTGGATGCTCCTCCGACGCCTAAGCAAATTTATTTTTATACGGTGAGCGCGCGCGATTCTGAGGGGAGAGAGTCCGTCTTGGGCTTGACAGTCACTGGGCAAGCGACAGGAACCTTGCCACCCGGGGCGCCCCAGGCGCTCACCGCCAAGGCGCGCGGTGAAAAATTGACGCTCAGTTGGGAACGGCCCGTGTTGGGCACGGCTCCCCTCAGCGCCTATTTGCTGCGCCGTCGCTTTGCGGATGCAAAAAACACCGAAGAATCCGCTTGGGAAAAATCCCTCGTAAAGAATCTTTCTGCGACGAGCCACACCTATTCGAGCGAGAGCAATCGAATTTATCAGATCGAGCTAACCGCCATCGACACGGAGGGCGTGGCATCCGTTCCAGCGACCGGCACCGCCAGGGTTGCGGGCTTGCAGTTTAATAAGACCGCGGTGCTTTTGATGCCGACGGCGTACACCAATCACAAAGATAAAGACACAGGTTGGAACAGCAATGTCTTGTTTGATTTTTATGTCGGCTCACTTTATGAGATCTTTGATAATCCACGCACGGGTGTGACAAAAACCGGGATCTTTCAGCCGATCCAGATCGCCACGGTGACGTCGGACTTTAAATACTCGTTCTTAAAAGAAACGACATGGACCCCGAGTCTGGCCGCTGGTTTTTATGGGTCGGCGCTCATCAATTTTGGGCAACCCAGTGGCACCCAGACCGTCGGGGTGAGCAGTAGCGGGGGGCCCATTGGCACCGTGGGCGACGTCTATCTGGTGACGAGCAAGCGCCCTTGGGTCAACGACCAGAGCACCGCGTTTCATTTGGGTGTCATGCGGGGGCGCTTAGCGGATGACTTATCTCGCGCGTTGCCAGCGTCGTGGGAACTGACCATTCGGCATTTGACCCCTGGCGGTGATTTTCCAGATCTGTTGACCCGCTTGGTTGATCCCCGCATTGGCGCGAAAGTAAATTCCGCCCCGAACATGTTTTTTGGGGGTGTGCAGTTTCCTTTGACCGTGCCTCTCGGCTTTACACGCTGGCGGACGGGCGCGCGCATTGAGCTTTTGCGTCCGGCTCTTCAGAATTTTGGTTTGGATCTTACAGAAAAAGAGAAAACAGATGCCGAGTCATTGCTGCCGACGATGATCAATTTTAGGATCGAGAATCTTCCGCTTTTTGGCTTTGAATTCTCAATCTTTCAATACCTAGGTGGTTTTCAGTGGATCGCGTTCTACCATGTGCCCGACCTTAGCTGGTCTTTCTAGGCATGCTTTTTTGCGCGGTGAGCGACGATCTAAGCGGGGGGAATGACTTAGCGGCTCGGGTTGCTCCCTACTTCGGACCCACCTGGAGCGCGCCGGTTTCGCAGTGGCCGTCGCGGCCTGCGCACGCGGTGGTCTTGAGCGCTGAAACCCGTTTTTTGAGCCCGGCAGCAGCTTTTCGAACCAGCTCCTCAGCGTGGCAACAAGTGCTGGCTCGCTGGGGCGCCCCACTAAGATTTCAGAAAATTGACTCGACGTTACGCGGTCAGCCCGCCGAGGATTGCGCCGCGCTTTTGGGCGCGTGCGGAGCGCGTTGGATGGCCGTGCTGCCAGCCTATCCCCAGGCAGGGAGGGTGACGCGCGCGGGCGCTCATTTTGTGCATGGGAAGCGATTGGATCGCACCGAATACGCGCGTGATCGTTTGAGCCCCGCTCGAAGTTGGCGGGTGGATCAATTGTTTCCACGGGCCATGTCGGCCCACGCTCCTTTGAGGATTGTCGCGCAGGGTTCGGTCAAGTTGGCGGCTTGGTTAAGGAGCCGCGTCGCGAGCGCGAGGGTTCGGTTTGTAACTTTTGACTGCGTGACCCCGGCGCACACCCGCACGATTGCTGACGCGTGTTTAAAATTGGATTGCCGAACTTTCGCGGGCGCTTCAGATCTGGCGGGCGCTTTGGCGGCGCGGCGGGGGAACGCTTCCACCAAGTTACCACGCCTTCAACGGCCCTGGATATTTGTGATCGGGTCGGTGAGCGCCACTAGTTTTGGCCAATTGGCGGAGTTCGCTCGCTCCGGGGGACACTGGGTCCACTCGAGTGATCCGATGGATCTAAAGAAAACAAGGGCGCTTCTTCAGCAAGGCAGCAGCGTGGCCTTGTCGAGCCTTGCGGCTCGCTCGAAGCTTCCAAAAAGAACGAGCGCGCGTCAATCAGAGAGGGCCTTGGATAACCTGGCGCACCTGGCCCTACGACTGCCAGCACGTCCGCAAGACGTGCAATGGCTGGTCAGTGGGGGGCATAGCGCGTTTGCGTTGTATGCCGCAGCCGGATGGCACGGAACCTGGATCCATGGAGAATTGGAGCCCGGCTTATCCTTGGGTCAAGTGGAAGGCCTGAGCCAAGGCCCGTGGGTCGCGAGTAAGCCGGGAGGGTTCGGGCGATCTGACCTTTTTGCGCGTTTGGCTCAAAGCGTCCCGCGATTGGAGCGGTCATGAACTGTCAAAAATGTGGAGCCTCGTTAGCATTGGCGGATGAGCGTTGCCAGGCGTGCGGCTGTGAAGCGCCAAAGGCGGCGCGCGCGGGGATATTCTTGAAAAAGGCGTTTGCCGCCTTTGAAGGGGACCGGCTGGAAGACGCGATACGCTATCAAGAGAAGGCCTTGGCGTTGGCTGAAGGATCGGCGCTTTTGGACGCGTTGCGAACTCACGGATCTTGGGCTAAACGCGCCGCGGAGGCCGGTGGGCTAGAACGCGCGGGCTGGCTGGATAAAGCGGCCAACAGCTTGGCGCAAGCCCGCGACCTTCAAGACAGTGATGAGACCCTCCACCATCTATGGATCGACCTGATGGTGGAGCGGGGAAACGCTCCTGCAGTGGCGAGCCACTACCAAAACCGCTTAAAAGATGATCCCAGCGATGAGCGCTCAACGCGCATGCTCAAGGTCTTGCGATTGGCGCTGGATTTTAAAGCGGCCCCACCCAAAGTGGTCCTAGATCTGGGTCCGCCTTCACGGATCGAGAGCTGGTTCTTGCCAAGTCGCGTCAAGGTGGCCAGTCTCGGGGTCTGGGCAGTCGGTTCATTGGGGATCGCCCTTTTAATGTGGTTGAATGGTGGAGGGCCGAGCGCCGCTGAGATGGCCGCGGACCCAAGTTTTGATCCCAGCGGCGCCAGCATCAGCCTTATCTTGTCAAATCCAATGACATGGTTCTGGGATGGGATGATCCCGCTTGGGTTGTTGAGTGTGATGGCGTGGATGCGTCGCTGATGGCCGAAACTGCGCCAGAGCGGGCCGTGTTGGTCGGTGTTTCTTTGCCTGATCGTGATCCGACGCATACGGCTGAGTCCTTGGACGAATTGGCGGCTTTGGCGGACTCTGCCGGAGCCGCGGTTGTGGATCGCGTGAGCCAAGCGCGACGCTCATTGGACCCCGCCACGTATATCGGATCAGGCAAAGCCGCAGAACTGCGAGAACGGGTGCTTGAGCTTGGCGCGAATCTTGTTATTTTTGACGACGAATTACGACCATCGCAACAAAGAAATCTAGAAGAAGCCTTGGGTGTTAAAACGTTGGATCGTACCCAACTGATCTTGGATGTTTTTGCAAATCGAGCCGCCACCAGTGAGGGAAAGCTACAGGTAGAGCTGGCGCAGTTGAGCTATCTCTTGCCCCGTTTGATCGGTTTTGGGGCGGTCTTGTCCCGCTTGGGCGGAGGGATCGGGACGCGCGGTCCCGGAGAGACAAAGCTCGAGGTGGATCGCCGGCGCCTGCGGGACCGTATCGCTCAGTTGCGGCGTGAGCTCGAGTTGGTGTCGCGAGCGCGGGGCATGCAACGGCAAGCTCGAAAGCGCGGACGCGCCCATTCTATCGCCTTGGCTGGCTACACCAATGCCGGCAAGAGCACCCTCTTTAACGCGATGACTGGCGCCAAAGTGGTCGTCCAGGACCGTCTTTTTGCTACGCTGGACCCCACGGTGCGACCGTTGGCGGATATCGAAGCGGCAGGGACGCCTTTGTTGGCCGTGGATACTGTTGGATTTATACGAAAACTACCCCATTCGTTGGTGGCCGCGTTTAGAGCGACGCTTGAAGAAGTTGCCGAAGCGGACTTGGTGCTGCGGGTGGTGGATGCGGCTTCGCCATTATGGAGAGAACAACTGAGCACCGTGGATGGCGTGCTGGACGAGATCCAGGGTTTGTACGCGCCCAAAGGATCCGAGGCCTCGCCAAGGTGGTTGGTCTTTAATAAGTGTGATCTCTTGACTGAACGGTCCCGCCGAGAGCTGCATGGAGAATACCCGCAAGCATGGATGGTTTCTGCCACGCAGGGCGAGGGGCTCGACGCCATGAAGGGCGGTTTGCAAGAGCATTTTGAGAGCCAACTGCGCGTCGAGCGCTATCTTTTGCCAAACGATCAGGCCTATTTATTAAAGCGCCATTGGGACAAACTGCGTGTGCTTGACGAGCGCTGGGGTCCCAAAGGTTTGCGGGTCGAACTGGTGCTAGCACAGCCGGTGGCAGAGCTGGAGCCATTTCGCTTGAAGGGAGGGCAAGCCGCGTGATCAAAGTCGGAGTCATCGGCGTTGGAAATCTAGGCCAACACCATGCCAGAGTCTATAGTCAGCTACCCGCCTGCACCTTGGTCGGTGTGGTTGATCCAGATATCGCGCGAGCAAAAGAAGTCGCTAAAAAATGTCGCTGTGACTATTTTTCGAGTCCAGCAGAGCTTCTCGGGCTGGTGCAGGCGGTCAGTGTGGTCGTGCCCACGGCGCAGCATCACGCTATCGCCAAGCCATTCCTCACGCGTGGCGTGCACTGTCTCATTGAAAAACCACTGAGCATTGATCTGGCCGAGGCAGATGATCTGATCGCGGTCGCTGCCACGTCGGGCGCCAAGTTGCAGGTCGGCCACATCGAACGTTTCAATCCAGCGTTGCGAGCGGCCCGGCAGTGGGCGGGGCAGCCACTTTTTATAGAAGCACATCGCCTGGGGCCTTACAGCCCCCGCAACACGGACATTGATGTTGTGCTTGAGTTGATGATCCATGATCTGGATATCGTGTTGGACATGGTGCGCCGGCCCTTGCGGGATGTCCGGGCAGTGGGGGTGAGCGTTCTCTCGCACACAGAAGATATTGCCAATGTACGCCTTGAGTTTGAGGGCGGTTGTGTGGCGAACCTGACTGCCAGCAGGGTCACGACAAAAAAGGAGCGTAAGATCCGGATCTTCAGCCGAGACGCTTATGTGTCCGTTGATTATTTGGCCAAAGAGGTAAAGCTACACCGCTTAAAGGCGGGCGCGGATCCCACGCAGGCAGGCAGTCTGTTGGGGCTGAGCCGCATGGTCGCATCGGAGAGTTTGCCCATACGGGACGAAGAGCAACTGAAGCTGGAATTGGCCTCATTTTTAGACGCCATCGCTCAAGACAAAACGCCCGAGGTGACGGGTGCGGACGCGCGTGCCGCCGTGGCTTTGGGTTTGGAGATTCGCCGTCAAATGGCGTCCCATCGGCGTGAAGTTCTAGGCGAAGGATGAAGCGTGATCCAAGGATCATGCTGGTCGCTGGCGAAACCAGCGGCGACCATCACGGCGCCCAGTTGGTGAGCGCGCTACGGCGGGCCAGGCCCAAGGCTGTCTTTTTTGGCCTGGGGGGTGACGCGCTGCGGCGCGCTGGCATGCGTCTGGACCTAGACTTGGCCAGCCATGCCGTGATTGGTTTTGTTGAAGTGCTCAAGCATTTGCCTTTTTTTTGGTGGGCATTTCGTTTGGCGGTGGCAAGTTTAAAAAATGAGCGCCCCGATCTATTGATCCTCATCGATTACCCAGGTTTTAATCTGCGTTTGGCAAAAGTAGCGAAGTCTTTGGGCATCCCTGTTTGCTATTACATCAGCCCGCAGGTTTGGGCATGGAAACGCGGCCGGGTTAAACTCATGGCCAAAATCATCGATCGAATGCTGGTAACTTTTCCCTTTGAAAAGACCCTCTATGACGCCGCGGGATTGGATTGCGTTTTTGTCGGCAATCCTTTAGTCGATGCGGTTAAGCCAAGTCGGGGCCGACTCAGTTTTAGGCGTCGAGCAGGCTGGAAGACCAGTGAAAAAGTGGTGGGGCTCTTGCCAGGCAGCCGCCTCCAAGAACTGAAGCATCTTTTGCCCGTGATGCTTGCCACAGCCCAGCGCATGCGCACACTTGATCCACGATGTCGTTTTGTGGTGATCAAGGCCCCGCAGTTGCCGTTGGCTTCCTACGCTAAGATTATTGAGGCATCGCCTATCCAGCCAAAGATCTTTGAGTGGACGGTCGCCGAAGAGGCCTATTCCGCACGGGCCGCCTGTGATTTTGCGCTGGTCGCGTCTGGTACGGCGACTCTCGAGACTGCGATGCTTGGTGTGCCATTCTTGATCTTGTATCGTGTCAATGCGTTGACTTATTGGATCGGCAAGCGCCTCGTCAAGATCCATTCGATTGGATTGGCCAACGTCATGGCTGGGCGTCGTGTCGTGCCCGAATTTTTGCAAGAAGAGCTTCGTCCGCAAGCGATCGCCAACGAGGCCATCCGGTATCTACACGATCCCGCGCTGGCGAAGGCTCAACGGCGCGCTTTGGCGCCTTCCTTGCGGTCGCTTGGCAAGCAGGGCGTTTCAGCGCGCGCTGCCAAAGCAGTCTTGGAGCTTGTGGATCTTGATTAAGACATGGGCCTTGATCGGTTTACTTTTAGCTGCTGCGGCGAGCGTGAGGGCGCATGCGTCCATAGAGCCATGGTTGGGTGGCGTTTTATCCTATGAGACGGTACCACCTTGGGAACTCGATATGCGAGGACTTGGGGTCGCGGGGGCGGGGGCAGGCGCGCAAGCCGCGCTTGAGACAGGTCTTTGGAGCGGGGCGTCGGCGTGGGGCCAAACAGGTAGCGGCGCTGGTTTTTCGACATGGGAACTGGGTGTGCGAACACGATTTTCACAAGCGGGGGAGTGGCCTTTAGACTTGGGCGCTTATGGACGATTGCGTGACGCCGCGGGTGGGGCGCTGCCACGGGGGGGCTTGATTGTGGCGCATGAGCTTTGGGATCACAGCTTGAGTGTTAATCTAGAACATGGCCAAGAAGGCGCGTCCTGGGCCGCGGGTTGGCGCTCACCCTTTTTGTTGCCGACCATGTGCCTCGCGGTCGACGCGCGCGGCGTGGCCGAAGGCTTGCGCGATTGGATTCCCCAGCTTGGTTTCTATTTTCCGGGCGACCTAAGCGTTCAAGTTGGTTCGCGACTCGCAAGCGGTTTGCCGCCCCAGATCTTGCTGAGCCTCTCTTTCTTGTATTTCCCTACACCCTGATGTCGATTTCGCGATGGATCTATACGATAGGCTTGACGCTCTTGGCGCCGCTGCTGCTGCCGTTGGCACCAGGGCTCTTGCTAGCACCTCGTTGGCGCCGAGGCTTGGCCCAACGTTTGGGGATCTTGCCGAGCGATCTCAGGCAAAACACAAATTTGGACGAGGGCTGTTTGTGGGTGCACGCCGCGAGTTTGGGTGAGGTCAACGCGATCGCGCCTGTGGTGCGACGCCTTCTCAATCGTTTTCCGCGTTGGCAATTGGTGATCACCTGCACGACCACGGCGGGTCAGGACCAGGCTTCTCGGCTTTTTCCGAGCGCGTTGGCCAAGCTACTGTTGCCGCTGGATCTGCCGTTTTTGGTGGGTCCCTGGGTGAGGCG
>JANLXT010000115.1:0-1264 GCA_031365225.1 candidate division FCPU426 bacterium | reverse complement strand
CTGTTCTTGTGCACTGGCGCGCTGGCCGATCAGGTGGATCTGGGTGAGGGGCCCATCAAGCTGCTCAACCGCGGTGTCTACGATGGCTTATTAGATATATTCAGAAAAGTGCCCGAGCTGCCCGAAGAAATGGATTACGTTTATACCAGCAATGATCGGGCCCGCATGATCGCGCTCGACGAGCTCTACGCGCTGGATCCCCAGACCGCTGGCAAGCGGCGCCCGCCCAAAAAAGACGCGGCCGCGGGGGGTGACCCCAAGCTATTGAAAGAGATCGCGTTGGGCAAACGCAACCAGCTCTTGGCGCAGATGGATCAGATCTTGCCCATGTTCGAGAAGCTCTTTGAGGGCTTTAAGGGCACCGACACCACGGGGGCGCAGACCGCGCTGACACAATTGCGCGTTTTTGAGGCGCAAGCCAAAGGTACCGCCGCGCCCTTAGACGTGAATAGCCGCATGGATCTGGATCGCCAGATCTTAGAATCCACGCCCACGCTTAAAAAATTCGCTGAAGACAGCGCCACCAACCTCTTAAAGATGCGCCAGTTGGCAGAAAAGTTCGCGCCTTCGGTGATCGAGCTGCGCAAGACGCTTAAAGAGCTCGAGTCGCTCTCGGCGGTCAAGACCGACAGCATGCGCAAGAAATTTGCCAGCTTTGACACCGACAAGATATCGAACATTAAAAAAGATTTTGGCTACACCGCTGGTTTTGTGGCCGCGACCGCCGAAGCGGCGGCGACCAGGGTTTCGACCTCGGGCGCGCGTATCTTGCTCGACTCACATATTAATCTTGAGCAAGACCCGCTTAACAATCAGTTTTGCACGCCAGAAAATGTCCACAAGGCCATGCAAAAGATCCTGGCCGTGCATACCAATCCGTTCCCCAAGTCACCCAGCGGCGCCTATCAGATCCCGCCCATCATCTTAGAGCCCATCCGCAACGTGGTGGATTGGTTGGATGATCGCTTTTTGATGTCGCTGGTATCGGGTGAGCCGGCGCGCAAGGCTGGTCTGTGGAGCCTTAATCCTGTCGAAGCGCAGGTGATGCGCGCGCTGGGTATGTATTTGTCCAAAGACAGCATCTTTAACTTTCGTGGCGAGCAGAACGAAGGCACGTTCATGGGTGAGTACTCGGGAAAAGTCGAAAAAAGCGCCAAGGTGGTGTTTGCCGGCGCCGACAAAAAGATGACCATGGTCGCCAGCGCCAAGCAAGTTGACGCCGCAGGGCGTGAGCAAGCGGTGGCCGACTACATGGATTTCACTT
>JANLXT010000105.1:0-2329 GCA_031365225.1 candidate division FCPU426 bacterium | reverse complement strand
TGGTGGTCGATGGAATGGTGGTGGGTAAGGGGCTTGATTTGAGAGGCTGAGAGCCTAATACAATCGATAAAAGGGCAGTTACAAAGGGCTAGAACTTAAGCGCTTGAGACTAGACACCTTGCCATCTTTGCCTTATGGTTGGGCATCTTTTCTACTTACTAGGGCTCTGTTTTTCAGACCCTGACCATTCCGATGGCACATGAACGTACGCGAGATATTAAAGGCCTATCACGTCATCGCCCCCATTTATTGGTTTGTGTTTGGCTTTTCACTTGAGCCAGCGCGCAGACGCATGATGAAGCAGATGGCCGCCAAAAAGGGCGAGAATGTGCTCGAGATCGGGGCGGGTACGGGCATGACCCTGCGGCATTATGCCCAAGGCGTCAAGATCACGGGCATTGATCTTTCTGCAGACATGCTTGCCGTGGCTCAAGGGCGGGTCTTGCGTAGCGGTCGCGAGAACGTCAATCTGATGTTGATGAACGCGCAAGATTTAAAATTTGCTGACAACAGCTTTGACAAGGTGATCGCCCTTTTTGTGGCCACCGTGGTCGAGGATCCCCAAAAGATGGTGCGCGAGATGCGCAGGGTCTGTAAACCAGGTGGGGACATCTGGATCGTCAATCACTTCAGCCGCAAAGGCACATTTTTGAGATTTATCGAGCGCGTGCTTGAGCCGTTTGCGCCCATGTTTGGTTTTAATCCACTTTTTGATTTAGATGAATTTTTAAAAAAGAATGGACTCGAAGACGCCACGTTGAGGCCTGCCCAGGCCTGGGGCTATTGGCAGATGATCCATCAAGTTAAACCTAAAAAACGAAGTTTATCGAAGAAAAAGCCCAAATAAAAAACCCGGTCTGAAAAGGCCGGGTTTTTTATAGGGGCACCTCACAGCCCAGACTTCACTTTGGGTCCCACGGCTCCCAGCGATCCCCCTTTGGATTCTCTAACTGAGCGATGAGCAGGCTCAAAAACAGCTCTGGATCGATGCTACTGACACCGTTTGGCTTTAGCGCTGGTGCGATGGCGTCGATGCCATCAAAACCCCATTGGGCACCTTGGGTCTCTAGCGAAGTGAGCTGGGCGGCTAATCCGCTCAGTTCGACGCGAGCATGGATGGGGCGCGAGACATACTGAACCCACGATTCATAGCGATAGTAAAAACGAGGACGGCCCGGCGTGAGGATGGCCATGCCATAGCAATGTGCCACACGATTTAGGGCGTAGGGGCTTGGCTCGATGCTCTGGGCGCTTTTAGGACGCAAAATACTCAGGTCTAACTTAAAGCGTTCATCTGCTTTCCATTCGCCAGCCGCAAAAGCGGACATCCCTTGCTTGAAAGTGTCTTCTTCTTCAGCCCAAATATCTTTGTGGGCGTCCAAATTTTTAAGCACCTCTTCAAATCGAGCAAGTCCCTCAACATAATCATCGATGTGTTCAAAGACCTTGGCCGCTCGCAGTGATTCGAGTTGTTCAAATTGCTGAAAATCACCCGCACTGGCAATGTCGTTTAATCGTGCATCGTCCGGTAAGGCCTTCGCGGGATTAAGCGCAGTCCACACTCCCACCAGGCCATCCACATCAAAGTGCGTGTTGGTGGCAAATGGCACGTCGACATGAAAAACAGGCTGACGCAGATAGTTAAAGACGATCTGTGACGAGAGATCGGCTTTCAAGGCCCAGGGAGTGCCAGAACCTGGCCAATGGGACAGTGTCAGTGCGGTGCCAGGCTGGGCACCGCCATCAATCATCAAGTGAGGCTCGCCCAAGAGAGCTTTGTGGTCGCGGTACTGCATTAGGATCCCTCAACATAAGTCCAGACACCCTTGAGGCGACCGGCGATAAAACGACGCAATTGAGCTTCGGAGATCGTCCCGCTGACACGTAATTTGCGGTCACCAATCAGGGCGCCATCGACCAGCACTTCGGTGCCACGGTAAATTAAAAATTGCTCACCCATTTGGGTGTAAGTTTTGCTCGCGGCAAAAAGCGCCAAGCGTTGGTGGTTGGCTTTGGTCAGAGGCACATGATAGCGCTGCGTGGCAGGATTGCGATCAAGGGCTAGGACCTGCGCTGCGTTCTTGGGGGTTGTGCCGGCATAAAAGGCGCTGACATCGGCGTCCAAGGCTCGCCCTTCGATATAGAGCGTGTCCGCGTCGCTAAAGATGCTTCGCAGACCGCCTAACAAGTGACCGTAACATTCAGCACCGCTCAGATCGACCGCCCAATGGGGCCCGTCGCTAAATGTCAGTCCTAGACGTTGGCTCAGAGGTTGATGGCGATATCCCATCGTTAGACCTCGCTGGCTGCCAAGGGTTCTGGCGCGGGG
>JANLXT010000082.1:0-3405 GCA_031365225.1 candidate division FCPU426 bacterium | reverse complement strand
TTACAGCCCAAGCCCAACCCGCTCGGTGTCGCCCAGCCCGTCGGCCACGCCAAGTATTAGCGTTACCAATACAGCGACACCAACAGATTCACCCACATCCACAGAGACTCCCGTCTTTAGCGCAACCGTCACTCCAAGCTTAAGCCCTAGCCTTTCTGCTTCGACCACACCCACGGCATCCTTTAGTGTTTCGGTCACGCCCACATGGTCGCTCACTGCTTCAGTCACACCGAGCAGGACATCCACTGTTTCAGTTTCAGTTTCAGTTTCAGTTTCACCTTCTCTTAGCGCCTCGCCCTCCGCGACACGAAGTGCCACAACTAGCCTAACGCCCACACCAAGCGCAACGAAGACCTCGACTCCCTCAAGCACGCTCACGTTCACTCGGACAGTCACTGTCGTTGCGACACCAAGCAGTACCGCGACTATGTCAGTAACCGTGAACGCCAGCGCGACGCCCTCGCCATCACTCAGTCCCACACCCGTCCTGATTGCCAGCGCGACACTAAGCCCGACCCCTCCGCGGGGCAAAAAGGGAGTGCCCAAACCCTTGCAAATTGTCGCGGTGCCTAACCCTCAGTCAGGACCTGATCTAAGTCTATCCATCGAACTCGACGCGGACGAAGATACGATAGAACTGCGGCTCTACTCGGTCGCCATGAACCTCATCCAATCCGCGGAAATGCGCGGCCCGTTCAGCGCTGGGTGGAGCCACGTGCGAACGCCCTTCCCCGCCCAACTCAGTGGCGGCCTTTACTATGTTCTTGTCCTTGCCAAGACAGATGCTGGCGATAGCGCTCGATCCACTCATTCTGCTAAGGTGGTTTACCTGCCGTGAAAATAAAACACTTTGATTTTCCCAAGGGTCACGCGGCCTGGTGTTACGAAGACATGGCTCAAAACGCGGCGCGCATCGCGGCTTACAACGCTTTGGCGCAAAAAGACCAAAAGATACAATACGCCTTTGCGTGGGGAGGTTCACTTGACTTTGAAAACGGGAAGGTCAAACTTCATCTAGATCTAAATGACCCGTTGCGCTTAGCCACCCATCTGCAAGGTCAAACAACACGGGTGTTTGCCATCGTGGATGGCATCAGCGACGGAAGTGAAAGTTTAAGCGCCCGGGATTGGAAAGCTCTCGGCGAACGCTTAGCGAAGACTATCCATGCCGAAGAACGATTGGCAGGGCTGCACCTAGACGTTGAGCCTCACCAAGAGCATCTGCATGTGTTTTTTGACGCCTTTCGTCGCGCCAGTCAAAAGCCACTGTCGGTGGCGGTGGCACATTGGCAAGCGGATATCTTTGACCACGCGGACCAGGTCGTGCTGATGGGCTACGATCTAGCCACAACGCCCCAAGCTTTCGAGGATGCGGCGAGCGACCAATACAAACGTTTTTTGCGTGACGCGCGCGGCGCCAACGCGAAGGTGTTGATCGGGATACCCCTGATCGCCACGCACCTTGAGCACGAGGGTCAAAGTGACACCCAAGCAGGCCCGGTGCGTGCGACAGGCTTTACGATGGCCGATTTTGTACAAGCGGCGCGCCGGGCAGTGACCCAAGCTTTAGAACCCTCCGATTCAGCCTTTTTGGGGCTTTCCATCTGGGCCCTGTCTGTCCCGGGCGGACTGCACAATCGCCATGACACTGTTTGGTTTCATCCCACCCATATTCCTCAGGACCTGCTGATGACTCTCGCGACACCCTTTGTCCCAAACCAAACCGCCCTAAGGAGCGCCGTATGAAAAAAAGAATCTTTATTCAGCTCGGGCTTGCGTGTCTGCTCGTCATGTCCTTCAAGCCGGCGCGCGGCGCTGATCGACTGATTCATGATTTTGAAAAGGGGTTGCCAGAGATCTTTAGCGACCACGAAGAATTTTCTGTCTCAAAGAACGCGGTCCAAGTCTCGACCATCGCGGCGGGTCATCAAGGCCAAGGCATGCGCTTGGACTATTCTGTCAAGGCCTATCCTAAACAGGCTTGGCAATACGCCGGCGCCTCGTTCTCGATGAAAGGCCTCAGCCTCAAAGGCATGCGTCGCGTCAGTTTTTGGGCGCGCCTGACCCAGGGCCAGGCGCCTCAGCTAAAGGTGCAGATCACTTCGCTGGATCCACTCATTCGCCAAGGTGTTCCCGTGAACTTGAGCGGCTTAGGCAAAGATTGGGTCCACTTTGAAGTGTCCTTAGAAAAATTCAATCGACTGGATGACGATGCGTGGGGTCGCCTGAAAGATCTGGCGCTTGTGGTCACGCTCAATCAAGGCTCAATTGAGATCGATGACTTGCGCGCCGACCAAGTCCCCGTTCAGCAAACGCGCGTGCCCGTGCCGGCGCGATCACCACGCGAACTGCCCAAGGGCCTGGGGGTCTGGTGCTATGGCGACATGACCATCAATGCCAAGGCGATCACCGACTACAACAAGACCGCGCCGCGCGACCGGCGCTTGGTCTACGTATTCGCGTGGGCGGGTGATTTTAGCGCCAGCACGGGCAAGCCCACTTACAAGCCAGATTTTACAGCTGCCAAAAAACTAGCCAAGCTCATCAACGACCCCCAGGTGCTGGTCTTTGCGACGGTGGACGGCGTCAGCCAAGGCTGCGAACTTCCCAGTGACGCCGATTGGGACAAGGTTGGCAAGGCCTTGGCTACCAACATAGACGCCGAACCTAGCTTGGCTGGCTTGCATCTAGATATTGAGCCTCACACGGATGACGTTCACAAATTTTTCGCCGCCATCAAACGCCATACGCGCAAACCCTTGAGCGCGGCGGTGGGCGCGTGGTCCAAAGATACCTTCCTTTATGTCGATCAGCTTTGCCTAATGGGATATGACTTAGAGAGCACGCCCAAAGCTTTTGGTGTCACCGCCACCCGCACTTATGGCCGTTTTATGGCGGACGCGCGCGCGGCGGGTGGTAAGGCGTTGCTGGGTGTACCAGCCATCGCCACCCATGCTGAGTACGAGTCATGCGCAAAACAGAAAACGGACCTCTCATTGTCACCGGATTCAAGATGGATGATTTTTTTGATCAAGCGATGCTGGCGGCGGGAAAAGCGGTGCGAAAGAATGACAAGGCTTTCTTGGGCGTGTCTGTTTGGGCCCTTTTGCCTTTCGAGGCTTTGCATGGTCCCAATGACAGCGAGTGGTTCTATCCGACCAAGATCAACGCGGGCTTATGGCGCAAGCTTGCCAAACCGCTGCCTGGGCATTGAAGCTTAAAATCCGGCGCGCTTAAATTCGCTCGGACTGCGGTGCAATATTTTCTTAAATAGCCTTCCAAAATAGCTCAGGTCCTTGTAGCCCAGGGCCTGAGCCACCTCACCGACATAATAATGCGTAAATTCCAGCATCTCGCGCGCCTTATCCATCTGTCGCTTTTGGATATGTTTGAGCGGCGTGATGC
>JANLXT010000070.1:0-3707 GCA_031365225.1 candidate division FCPU426 bacterium | reverse complement strand
CGATCAGCGTGGCTTCGTCATACTGTTTGGCGATCTCAATCAAGCGTATGGAAGTGTCTATGACCCTCCGCTTGATTTCATCCGCAGTCTCGAAACCTTCGACATTTTCTTTTTGGGGTAAGCCATGCGCTAGCCGGCTTAGGCGATCCCAACTATTCGGGCGCAGGTTCCAAGCTTTCCAATGGGGCACATAGTTTTGCGGCTCGCGAAAGTGAGTCTTCACCTCAATTCGCCGATCCGGAAAAAGACGTTGTGCGCTTGCCACGGCGCTAGCTTGGGGCGCGCAAAGTATTGCCCCGCCAGGCCCAACCGATGCTTGGGGGAAAAGTGTTTTCAAATCCGGGGCGCCTTGGTTGAAGTCTTGGCGCCAGGCCAAATATTCAGCTCGGTTAAGCCGACGCTTGAAATCGACCCTAGGTTTCGCGTGACAGAGCAAGATGATCTTCTGCATATTTATTGGGCACGCTTTTTTCGTAAATCATTGACGCGCACGGTCCCTTGAGGCGTCAGGCCCAGTGTCACTTCCCCGCTGTCGCCTTGTAGCAGGTTTAACGCGGCAGAAGTGTAATACTGAGAACCTTGAGCATTGGTGTAATTAATAGCGATACCGGTATTTTCCGCGATGCTTAGACTACGCTGATCCACCCCCGCAAGAGGTAGCATTGGCACGACCCAACCCTTTGGTTTTAGGATAACTTCAACATTGCTTATCGGTCCACCCGTCTCGTTGATGATGTTCAACTTAACAGAAGCGCACGCGCTCAAAAGAAAACCAGTCATGGCGATTGAGATTAAAGGTGAACGCATAAACACTCCTCGGTGGGTCAGGGTTTAAGATTTTGGTAGCGCCGAGCTGTCGCTTCGGCCCATTGGGCCAAGGGCGCTTGTCCAGCGCGCTGGGCAAAGTTACGCAACGCGAGAGCGGAATCTGGATAATACTGCCACAATTCGGCCCGATTGCCATCGATAGGAGCGGGTCGATTCAAAAAACGTTGCCGCACGGCCAGCCATGGCAGGGCAATTTTTTCGGCTGTAAGACTCAGCTTTTGCCGTGGATTTGGGACCAGTGTCACCAATGCCAAAGGGATACCTCTGTCGCCTGGATTGTGACTACTGTGATAGAGGGGCCGTTTTAGGTCGCTGTGTAGCCAGGTTTCTATCATAGCTTGCTTGGTCGACCTATCGTTCCAGGGTAGATCGGGCGCTTGTGTTTTTAGCTCGCGGGTGTACCAGCTGCCCAAAAGAGGCACATCGATTAAAACTACGTCTTGGCGACGCTGCAGCACCTTTTGTAAATACCAGACCCCAAATGTATCGTTGCCGCCAGCTGTCAAAAGCACTGATTTTTTGGGCAAGGAAAGAATCAGATCGTGGCTATAGTCATAAAGCAAATAGTCCTGTGAATAGTCTAGCGGCACGATACGGGTCATTGCAAGAATGGCCAGCGCGAACGCCGTCGCTACGAATAGTTTTAGCTGGCGCGCGGGCACGAGGCGCCCGTACAGATCGACAAAGCCAAGTCCAGCAAAAATGCTCAGCAAGACAAAGTCTGGCAAGAAAAAGGCGTCGATGACCCACGGGGCGTGAGCCGGTGGATTGTTGTAGATCAAAACCAAACCCAAGTGTATGGCAAGGCCCCCGACCAGGGGGCGCACGTTCAAGATCGGTGTGCGCCAAGCGACACGAAGGCCCCAAACGCCTAAGAGCAAACCAGGCCAAGTGAGTTGCGCGGGTAGCATTTTTAAAAAGTGCGCACTCAGCCTTAACGTGTTCTCCACTCCCTTGGTGGCGCCAGCGCCAGCATACTGGGCTCGTGTAAGAGTTTGCCAAAAGCGATCCAAAGTTTGCGGGTCACCCCAGTTGAGAGCTGGTCCCAAGCGGGCGCGAAGAGGCAGGTAGAGATAAAGCGAGAGGCCCAAAAATATAAAAAACCAAGCTCTCTTTTTGTCACTCAAGCGCCAATCTCGCGACCAGAGAAACAAGGCAGGCGCAAGTGCTAGCATGCTCATGGCGTGTCCAGCGAGACCCAGGCCCAAGCACAGTGCGCCCAGCGCTAAGGTCCATGGATTAATATCTGCCCGCGTGGCTTGCCAGCCAGCCCACAGGACGGCCAAGCTAAGGCACAGGTTGAGAGTGTAAATAGCACCTTTGGCTGAAAGTCCCAAAAACCATAATTGGGGCATGCCCAGACAGAGTAAAGCCACTAGCCAAGGGACTTGGTCTGCGTGCTGGGTGTCGGCCAACAAGGCCCATGTCCAGCCCCAGATCAGGAAGAGTGCGACTATGGATGCTAAAGCCGCTAGCAGGTTACTGGCAAACGCAGGGGCGCCCGGGAGCGTTAGAACCGCCAGTCGACCTAAGAGGGTCGGCAAAGGATAGCCTGGAGGGTGTTGGATCCCTAAGACAGCGGCAGCGGTCGCCGTCTCGGGCGAGTCATCGGCATGGAAGGCAGGATGCAGTGTCCGCAAACGCAATGCCCAGCCAGCGAGAAAAAGCAGGCAAAGAAGGCCAAAACGACGTTGGGTAAAGCTAGTAGGCATGCTTGAAGCAGAGTTAAAAGTATGTGATATTCATTATATTTTAGTGTGCCTGTTAATGTACCACTTAAAAGGAAGCTATGAAATTCCCAGTTTCTTGGTTAGCCACTTGGATTGACTTATCGACTGAAATTGAGCTTACCCAGGCTATGCTCATGCAGGTCGGGGTGGGTTTAGAGTCTGTGGATGACCCTGGCCTAGCGTTGCGCAATGTGGTGGTTGGAAGGGTGCTAAAAAGGGATAAGCACCCCAACGCCGATAAACTGTCGGTATGCCAGGTTGACGCTGGCGAGACCCAAGCCCTGACAATTGTCTGTGGTGCCCAAAACTACAAAGAGGGTGATCTCGTACCCGTCGCTAAAGTAGGCGCGGTGCTGCCTGGTGGCTTTGCCATCAAGAAGAGTAAAATTCGTGGCGAAGAAAGCTTTGGCATGTTGTGTAGCGCCAAAGAGCTTGGTTTGGCCGACGAATCGGAAGGGCTCTTGATTCTAGATTCTGCTCTCAAAGTGGGTCTGCCTTTAGCCCAAGCTTTAGAGATGGATGACGTGATGTTGACCCTCGAGACCACGGCTAATCGTCCTGACCATCTTAGCATTCGAGGCCTGGCGCGTGAACTGAGCGCTTTGTCCGGAAAACCACTCAAACCAGTCGGGGCTAGCCTTAAAGAATCGGGCGAGGCACCCAGCTTGCAGGTGGCGACGTTGGACGAGCAGGCTTGCTCCCTCTACACCGCTCGAGTCCTGCGCGGGATCAAAGTGGGCCCTAGCCCAACCTGGTTAAGCCGTCGTCTCGAGATGGCAGGTGTGCGCAGCATCAATAACGTGGTCGATGCCACCAACCATGTGCTGCTGGAATATGGTCAGCCCATGCATGCGTTTGATTTGGCACGATTGAGCGGAGAGCGCCTGGAAGCTCGTTTGGCGCTGGCGACGGAAACGATTGTCACCTTGGATGGACAAAAGCGCACCCTTACCAGCGAAGACATTGTGATCGCCGATGCCACGGGACCGCAGGCGCTGGCGGGCGTGATGGGTGGAGCTCACGCGCAGGTGACGCAGGACACGCACGAGCTACTTTTGGAAGCAGCCGTTTTCTCACCAAAACGCGTTCGCCGCACCAGCCGCCGCTTGGGCCTTATCAGCCAGTCTTCCCTGCGCTTTGAGCGTGGCG
>JANLXT010000068.1:0-1929 GCA_031365225.1 candidate division FCPU426 bacterium | reverse complement strand
CCAATCGATCATTAGCAGAACGGTGGGCCTTGCAATGGATGCGTCAGGCTTCAAAACAATCACGCCTCATTCTTGTTCCGACTATTGAGGATGGCGAACTTCTTAGGCTTGAATTGACTAAACACGGAGGCGATGTGCCCTTTGTTTCGAGTCAACTCACCCCGGCCCAGTATCGGCAAGTATATTTTGATATTTTAGAGGGGCGCACCGTTCGCGTGATTGGAACTGGGTTCGCGCTTGGACTCCCCTTTTCTCATCCGCCGCAGATCCTAATTGATCAGGAGGAACATGCCGGGCATAAAGCGACGAACCAGCAACCGCGCTTTGATAGCCGCGAAGTGCTCCGCACCTTGCAGATACAACCAAAAGTTACGACCCCGGCTCCAAGCATCCATTGGTTCCATCAGTATGCACCGATGCCGCCTAAAGTCAGTATGCCACCTCATCATATTTGGTCTTTGCATCAACATGGTCCGACGCCTTGGATCACTCCATTCGCGTTAGACATGCTCGAAGCCGCCAGTATTAAGCACCCAATATTTGTGCTCGCGCCACAGCATGGATATGCCAGTTTGATGCGCTGCCGCGAATGCGGATACGTGCGTAACTGTGCTTGGTGTGGTGCTACCGTTCGATTGTTTGCCGATCGGGGTCAAGTTGTTGTTTGCCGCAATTGCCATCGTTCCCAACCCGAAGCAGTGCACTGCCCCGAATGCCGTGGTACCAACTGGGCGTTAAGTGGCTTAGGTGTGGATCGGGTTCGCCATATGATTTCCGCGCTCTTGCCGAAGCAATCCGTTGGCGCTATCCAAGATCAGCGCGTTTCGATTGCCGCTGGAACCTATGCCGATGCACGCTCCATAAGAAATCGAAACTGGCACGCAACGATTCTCATGTCCGGAGATGCACTGGTTGGCTGGCCAGACTTTTCAGCCCAAGAACATGCGTGGCAGTTTTTATACCGATTACAAGCCTGGCAGCCAAAAGCACAGATTGGGATTCAAACGTTTAGTCCTAACACGGCTATCTGGCAAGCCTGGCAATCGAATGATCACGCCGGTTGGTATGTGAGTGAAATCGCGATGCGTCGACGCCTGGGATTGCCACCTTGGCGAGAACATTGGGTCGCGCGCCGACCGGTGAAGGGCCTTGGTCCAACCGGGAAAGAAGTACGCGATCGGATTCTGCGACTCGATATTCCCCAGCTGCGGATTGAATTAGCAAGTACTTCCGCCGTCCGAAGTCAACCCACCGAGCGACTAGTAGTCAGTGGCTCGGGACGGCCTTTGCTCAAAGAGCTCTTGCCTTGGACCGAGCTCTTCCCGTATCCTTGGCAGGTTGATACCAAGCCTCATTCCTGGCGACTGTAGTATGCGTTCCGCTTCAAAAAAACTTCCAATTTGGAAACTCGTTCGGCCGCCGGAAGCCGCGCTGTTGCGACAAGTCGCTACGCCAGTCAGTGTCGAACAATTACTCAAGCCCGAAACACAGGCACTAATTGATGCGATGATTCCGAGTATGTATGCCGCGCGCGGGATTGGTTTGGCAGCTCCCCAAGTTGGTCAATCACTTCGGATTGCAATTATCGGACAAGATGTGACAGAAGGACTCGGCGATATCGTAATTGTGAACCCAGTGATTACCCCGATCGGAACCGTGGCTCATAACTTTGAAGAAGGCTGCTTATCCGTGCCAAAAGTCTATGGCATGGTATCGCGCTCGCAACGATTAAAACTCCAGGCATTGAATCGAGCCGGGGTACCATTTGAACTCGTCACGGATCATATGTTTGCTCGGGTCATTCAACACGAAGTAGACCACTTAAACGGAAAATTATTTATTGATCGCGTATCAGAATACACGCATGGACGTCCACGAGTATGACACAGTATCGATTTGCATTCTTCGGTTCATCTGATTTTGGCTTAC
>JANLXT010000059.1:0-46777 GCA_031365225.1 candidate division FCPU426 bacterium | reverse complement strand
TGAATCGCCTAAACAAGCCTCTTTGGCTTTCCCTTACGCCAGAACAGGCCTTGTCCCAGCCAACCCCGGCGGCGAAAGAAAAAGAGCATGCCCAAGGCCACCGAGAGCATCAGGGCCAGCACGGCCAGATAGCCATAGGCCCAGCCCAGCTCAGGCATGTTCCAGGCGGAGGCTGCGCGATCAAAGTTCATGCCATAGACCCCGGCGATGAACGAGAGGGGCATGAAGATCGTGGCGATCACGGTCAGGACCTGGGTGGCCTCGCCGGTCCGCTCGGTAAGAGCCGCATGCTGCAACTGCATCAAGTCCGCGGCCGCCTCACGCAAAGAATCCACGTGGTCCAGGGCCCGCGCCACATGGTCGATCAAGTCGCGAAAATAGGGTTGCATGTTAGGCTCGATAAAATCTTCGCGATCGGCGTGCAGGCGCGTCAAAGCCTCTTCTAACGATAACAGCAAGCGATGCCCGTGAAAGAGATCCAGACGCAGGCCCCGCAAACCCGTGGCCGCCCGCTGCGGCTGGCGCGAAGCGATGATGGCTTCTAGCTCTCCAAAGCGCTCATCAAACTTTTCGAGCACCACGGCATAGGTATCGATGACCGAATCGACTAAAGAATGGAGCAAGGCATCCGCCCTTTTGCCCCTGAGACCAGCTCGATCATGGCGCAAGCGCTCAGCAACCAGCTCAAAACCTGGCACAGGGGTTGAAGCGGCCGAGACCACAAAACTATCACCAAAGAAAAGACTGATCTGGGCGCTCTTGAGACCCTTGCGATAACTGAGCAAGGGCAACACAAAAAAATAACAGCTACCGTGATCTTCAAACTTGGGGCGCTGGTGCAGATGCAGAGCGTCTTCGAGGGCCAATGGATGGATCTTAAACGCCCTGGCCGCAGACTGCAAAGAGCCGCGCTCAGCCGCATCGATGTCCACCCAGGTCATGCCCTTGCGAACCGGTTTGGGCAACGCCGCGCCCGCGGTCATTTTGCGCTCGCTGAAGGCGCTTTTGGTGTAACGGATCCATCGCATGATTTACCAACCTTTCAAGATGCTAGCGCCTACTCACGCGCGCAACCAGTCCACCGGGGTCCTACCGTGCTTTTCTAAAAAGGCGTTCGCTAACTTAAAATGCCCGCACCCAAAAAAACCTCGATGTGCCGACAAAGGTGAGGGATGCACGCTCTCTAGGACCAGATTGGGTGCCTGCACCAGCGCCCGCTTGCTGCGAGCCTGACTACCCCACAGGATAAAGACACGCGGCTTCGCATCGCTGCCCAGCTCGGCGATAACCCGATCGGTGAAGGCCTGCCAACCAAGGTCTTTGTGCGAGAGAGCCTGGTGCTTTTGGACCGTCAGCACCGTGTTCAACAGTAGCACACCCTGAGCGGCCCACTGCTCTAAACTGGGCGAGCTTGGCTTCGAGCCGTACTCAGCCTCTATCTCTTTGAAAATATTCCGCAGCGAAGGTGGCACGGGATAACCAGCATCCACAGCAAAGGCCAGCCCGTTAGCCTGCCCCCCATGGTAGGGATCCTGGCCCAGGATGACCACCTTCACATTTTCAAAAGGCGTCAGCTTCAGCGCCCGGTAGATGTTGGCCTTGGGCGGGCAGGCGTCCTTGGCCTTGACCAGCTTCGCGCGCAGGGCCCGGTGATAGTCCTTGGCTGACTCTTCTTGGATCAACACTTTCCACTGCATCTTGGCGCGGTTCCCTCTCGAAAATCCAGCCTGACTCTGCTCTGCTTGGCGTGCTACTCTATTTATCTTAACTTAATTCTCTAGAGGTCCCCCATGCTCTTTAAGTCACTTTTCATGGCCGCTCTCGTGCTCGCGAGCCCCTTAGTTTCGGCCCCCCTGGTCACGACCGACAAGGGCCAGATCCAGGGCCTGCAGAGCGCCGATGGCAAGACAAACACCTTCTTAGGCATCCCCTACGCGGCCCAGCCCGTGGGTGAGCTGCGTTGGAAAGCGCCCCAAGAAGCCCCCCCTTGGTCAGGAGTACTTAAGGCAGAGCAGTTCGGCAAGCATCCCATGCAGCACATGGTCTGGGACGACATCACGTTCCGTGACCCAGAGATGTCCGAAGACTGCCTGACGCTGAATGTCTGGGCGCCCGCGCAAGCCAAGCAGGTCCCGATCATGGTCTGGATCCACGGCGGTGGCTTAGGGGTCGGCGGTAGCTCAGAGCGGCGTCAGGACGGCGAAGCTCTTTCTAAAAAAGGTGTGGTCGTGGTCAGCATGAATTATCGGCTGAACATCTTTGGCTTCTTCGCGCATCCAGCGCTGGCCAAAGAAGCCAGCGGCGCCTCTGGCAATTACGGGCTCATGGACCAAGCTGCGGCCCTGCGTTGGGTGCAGCGCAACATCAAGGCCTTTGGCGGCGATCCTAAGAACGTCACCATCTTCGGCGAATCCGCCGGGTCCTTCTCGGTCTCGGCCCACATGGCCAGCCCTCAGTCCAAAGGGCTCTTTCACAAAGCCATCGGCCAAAGCGGGGCATTTTTTGGCGACGCCCGGGCGCTGAAGCCCCGGGCTGAAGCTGAGGCAGACGGCGAGAAGCTGGGCCAAGAGCTTGGCAAGACCAGTCTCAAAGAACTACGCGCACTCAGCGCGACTGAGCTGCTCAAGGTCACAGCCAAAGCCCCTTTCCGCTTTAATGCCTGCCTGGATGGAGCCTTTATGCCCGCGCAGGCCAGCGAGATCTTTGCCAAGGGTCGGCAAGCCAAGGTGCCGCTGTTGGCTGGTTGGAACAAAGATGAGGGCGGTTATCAATCCTTCTTCTCGGGTCAAGAGCCCTCACCCAAAAACTACGCTGAGCGTGCCAAGTTGCTCTTTGACGAGCACGCCGACGCCTTCCTCAAGGTCTATCCCGGCAACACCAAAGAAGAAGCCATGCGCTCAGCCCAGGACTTTGCCGGGGACGGCTTTATCGGCTATTCGACATGGAGCTGGCTAGAAGCTCAAGTCACGACACCCAAAGCCAAGGCCTATCGCTACCGCTTTGACCAACCCACCCCAGGCAAGGACACTGCCAACCACGCCCAAGAGATCCCCTACGTCTTTGGGACCCTGGATCTGATCAAGGACGCGCCCGCTTGGGGCCCTGAGCACCGCAAGGTCTCTAGCTTGATGATGGATTACTGGAGCAACTTCGCGAAGCGGGGTGATCCTAACGGCAAGGGACTTCCCAAATGGCCGGCCTATCAGGCCAAGACCAACTACAGCGTCATGCACCTGACGCCAGACGCAACCGCCAAAAAAGATGAACATCGAGCACGCTATCTGTTCTTAAGAGAACATCCACCGAAGAAGCTGCAGTGAGCTCCGCTCCCTCACAATAACTTCTTACGCCCGGCCTTCTTGGCCGGGCTTTTTTTTGCAAAGACCCTATCCCCCACCTCGACAAAGGGCGCCACCCAATAGCGCTTGGGATTAGCCGCCAGGTATTTAAGAAATTGTTCGTGCACCTGTCCGTCCACCGCCAGGTGATCCCCACCCACGCCATGGAAGTAGAACACCAACCAACCACCCTGCGCCGCCGCTTGCTCTGCCAGGGTTTCGAGCTCGGCCAAGGTCTTGGCACCATCGACCGACGAGATGGCGTAGGGGTCCAGCTTAGAACGATCCGCATTGAAGCGATCGGGTTGGCCCACGCCCCGGGCGTAAAGATGGCGGGTGCGCAGCAGGGGTATGTAGGATTCTTTTTTCTCGCCAAAATAGCCCTGCCCGCAAGGATAGGCGAAAGAGGCCATGCTTGTGACCCCGATGCCCTTCAAAGCCGCGATCGTGTCATCCAGCTGGGCGGCCATCTGCGAACGGTTCAGGTCTTCAAGACCCTGCCCCTTGGGCACAAAAGAAAAATCTCGGCAGCAAGGGTGCGTGAAAGTGTGGCTGGCTACTTCGTGCCCGCTCCCCGCCACCTTGGCCCAAGCCGCTCTATTATCCCTGAAGGGCTGTTGCCCGGGATTGATGAAGAAGGTCCCTTTCAGTCGCTGGCGGTCCAGGGCCGGGACGGCGTTCTGCAGATGCGAGAGGGGGCTGTCGTCATAGGTCAGCGAGACGGCAGCCTGGCTGCCCCGGGGCCAGGGGCTGGCGGCGTGTACGGTCATGGCGGTACCCATCGCGAGGATAAAGAGCAGGGATCTGGGCATGCGAACTCCGAATCGAGCGTAGCGGATGGCACATCTTAACATGCTCCGATTATGGCCTAAGTCGGCCCGGCGACAAGACCGGCAGCGGCACCTACAGCCTCGGCAGCGCCCTTTTTATTTCTATGAGGATAGAGGTTTTAGCCGTTGCACAGCGGCTCCCCTTTAACTCTTCGCCCGCAGCACCAGTATCGAGACAAGGAAAACAAGTCCAGTCAGGCTCCCTAGCGCTATAAAAGGGCCAAAGGCTTTCCCGCTCGCGATCTCGTAGAGGGCGTCGCACAGGATGACCACTCCCATGATCTCCAGCGTGTATTCACGCGCATGCCCCACGATCTGCTTTTGGCGCTCATCCGTTTGCCGCATCGTCTCGACAAGGTCGCTCTTGCCAAAATAGATCCACAGCCCTACGGACCAGAGGATGACCAGCTGTGAGGCCGCCAAAGCCAGGTTGCCATCGAATCCGAGATAAGCAGCGCCGGCCATGACCAGCCCGCCAAAGAAAGCGAATACGGCTGCTCGCAGCCTTATGTTGGGGCCCTTCTTCTTATTCTTTCTCATAGCGGAACACCTCCTCGACGGGCCGCTTGAAGTAGCGGGCGAGCGCCATGGCCAAAGGAAGGGACGGGGTATAACGGCCCACTTCGATGGAATTGATGGTCTGGCGCGAGACTTCGAGCTTCCCTGCAAGGTCGGCCTGGGAAAGGCCTGCTTTGTTGCGGAGCTCTGCGATTCGATTCTTCATGTGTAAAGTATACTTGTCTTTTGAGGTGTGTCAAGCAAGCTTGTCATATTTCATTCCTAAAGCAGGTCAAATAAGCAGCCAGATTTCTGTGTCCAAGATCACCCCGCCGCTGTGTCCGCCGTCACCGTCACAAGCCGTTTGAAGGGCTAGAGTGGAGCTGTCACCAAGACCCGAGGACAGCATGCGAGCTTATCTGGATTCACCCGATCTTAAAAAGAGCTACTTGGCGGTCGCTCGGCAGCATCAAGAGCTGGACCGCTATGCTAAGGGCTTGTATTGGGACGCCGCCGAGAGCAGGGGCTGCGCCGTGGGCTGCTGGACCCGGGATCCCAACGGCGGTCATGCGGGCCTAGCGGCTGAGATGGGCGTGCCCGAAGAGCTCTTGCGGCTGGCGGACGGGCTCTTTGAGGCCCTGCCCGAGCCCGATTACAAGGCTTGGCCGAGCCGCTTCGCCAAGGCCATCCCCACGGGGTCCGAGCTCAAGCCCGTGGGTCCCAAGCTGCTGCGCTGGATGGTTTTTGACCGGCGCTGGGGCCTGCTGGCCCTGGCTGACCTGCGTCAGACTCATCCTGTGCTAGCAGAGCTGGATGCTTTTTTGAGCTGGGAGAGCCAGGGCTTTACCGCGCCGCGCAGCGTGCTGGCCAAGATCAAGGCCGACATGCAACGCTTGAACGACGAGTTCAGCGCCTGGCGTCCCTGGAGCGAATACGCCCGGAAGGACGTGCGGGCTGAGCAAGCCCTGGCCAAAGTGCTGCAAGCGCCCCTCGATCCCGCCCGCGGCTTGGAACAGGCAGCTTGGGCTTGCCGTGCAGCATGGCAGGCTCAAGAGGCTTATGGCAGGGCTCAGGCAGAGGCATTTCTGGATTTTCTAGCGGGCGCGCCGGGCCAGGTGATCTAGCAACAGCGTTCTTGGGGTCACCGTACAATCCTGCAGCTCTATGCTGAACGCTCCTACTTGATTGCCGGCAAAAACTTGAGCCCGCGTATCTCAAGCAAGCCCTTGCCCTGCTTGCCACCGATCAAAAAGCTAACGCTCTCGATGCCGCCCAGGTCCATGTGATGATTCCCCTTTTGATTGCCGTAATCCAGATTGGGCACCCGCCGAGACAAGGGCAGGTCGTAGCGCACCCATTGGTTAGTCGTCCGCAATCGCTGAGCTCCGTCTTCTTTAGTAAATATAAAAGATTCTCCATCCGAGCCATCTTTAAAAACCTTAAAATCCGCCGTCGGCAGAGCGACCCCGCGCTCTGCGATGAACACACCGACATCCACCGTTTCCGCCGCTTTCAGCTCGAAGGTAAAACTGCCGTAGCCGACCAAATCCTGATCCGCCAACCCAATATCCAAGCTGGTGCCCCAACTCGTGCCCGTGTCAAAGGCAAACTCAATCTGCCCGTCCTTGATGACAGTCTCGCGCAAGGGCGCTGTCCCGCCGACAAAGAACTTGAGATCTTTATCAACCGCTTTTGCCGGCATCTGACCGACCGTCGCGCAACCGCTCACACAAAAGACCAGCAGCGGCAGCACCAAAAAATAAAAATATCGCGTCATTGTCGTCTCCATGAATGGCCCGCCCATTGAGCGGAGTGTTTCGAATTTGATTGAACCTAGATAATATTAGCAGAAATTAATGACGGGAACAGGTTGGTGGCCGATCCACGGAATTCTCGTGTCCTCAGGCGATCTCGACGCTGACGCGATTCTCGAACCATTGCCGCGCGCGAGCCCCTGAAAAATTGTCCTTGGACAAGTTCGCTTGCAGGGCTTCCGCTTCGGCCTGCAGGCGCCCCAGCGAAAAGCTGGCCACGCCCAAGCTCTGCATGACGTTCCGCATGCCCGAGGTGTCCTTCTCGCCCCAGCGCATCTCGGTCTTGCGCGGATTGATCAAGTCTTTTGGGCCGACCAGCTCCCAACGCAGCACGGGCTCGTCCAGGCGCAGCGGCGAGCGCTCGGTGTTGTAGCCGAACTGACGGGGGCTCTGCAGGAACGTCCGATAGAGGACGCTCAGGACCAGCAAGTCGCGCAGGGCCTTAAAAATCTCTTCGCCGCCAAAGCCTACTTTAAAGGCGTAAAAGGTCACCCCTTCACTGTCCAAATGCGCCAAGTCCAAACTGCGCCCTAGCTTGTCACCCAAAAGGCCGACGCTCGCGGGGATATCCGCCAACCAAGGATCGCCGCCATGTCCCTCGGCGATGGCCCAGCCCAAGCGTTTCTCGGGCAAGGTCGCCGAGAGAGCCAAGGGTACCGCGGGCGCGTTCCAATTGCTGTCGGCCTTGGAGGCTTCTCCGTTTAAAAGAGCCTGGCGCAGAGCCTCCGCAAGGACGCTCACCTCGTCCCAGTCCGCTGCTTTGAGGGCGGCCATGACTTGCTTGTCCATCACCGTCAAAGCATGGCGATTCTCTTCAGCGCGCACAAAGGGCCTTTCGGGCGGAGGGTTCTGCCAGGCTTCTTGACGTAAATAAGAAAAGCTTGCTACGATAATGTCATGGAAATTCAAAAAAATCGAGAATTGGTCTGTGAGCTTTGTCGGCAGTTCTACCATCTTGGCTGGGCTTCTGGCACCGGTGGCGGCATCTCCCTTAAAGAGGGCGGTCGCATCTACATGGCCCCCAGCGGCGTTCAAAAAGAACGCTTAGTTCCCGAAGATATCTTTGTGCTGAATGAAGAAGGCGGCATCGTTGAGGAGCCTGGCCACGGGGCCCAGCTCTCCCAGTGTGCCCCCCTCTTTATGCACGCCTACAAGCTGCGGAACGCGGGCGCTGTCCTGCACAGCCATTCGATCCACGCCCTGCTGGTGACCAAGCTCTTTAAGAAGAGATTCCGCATCAGCGGCATGGAGATGCAGAAGGGCGTAGAAGGCTATGGCGCTTTCGACACCCTTGAGCTGCCCATCATCGAAAATACGGCGCAAGAGCGGGATCTGGCCGGCTCGTTGAGCCAAGCCATCCGTGACAACCCAAGAGCCAACGCGGTGCTGGTCCGCGATCACGGGGTCTATGTCTGGGGCCGTAACTGGCAGCATGCCAAGGCCCAAGCTGAGAGCTATGACTACTTGTTCGAAACCGCGGGCCGCATGAAACAGCTTGGGCTGGCCCTTGACGCGGAATAGATTGACGACTCAATCGACTTTTTTGGAGGAATGATGAAAGCAGTATGGTTAGAGACAGGCAAAGAGATCACGTCTCAGGAATTAAACGAGCAGGGCATCACTTTTATGCAGCTCCCCACCGACCCGGCCTCCTACCAAGGTCATCTGGACAAGGTGATGAAGGAACACGGCTACGTGACCCAAGACGAAGTGAACATGTCGCCGGCCCTGCCGAACTACGAAGCGATGTGCGCCAAGTTCGAGATCGAGCACTACCACCCTGGCGACGAAGTCCGCTTCACCCTGGCTGGCGGCGGCATCTGGGAGATCCGCAGCCTGGACGACAAGTGGATGAAGGTCGAAGTAGGCAGCGGGGACTTCATCTCCGTCCCCGACGGCCGCTACCATCGCTTCTACCTGACGGATGAGAAATACATCAAGTGCGTGAGGTTGTTCAAGGATACCAATGGATGGGTACAGGTCTACCGGCATGAGGTAGAAGCGGGGACGGCCAAGGCGAGGCCCTTCTTCGAGGGCTGAGCATCAACAGGAAAGCCAAAAAAAGAACAGCCCGGCCGACGGCCGGGCTGTTCTTTTTTTGGCCCCTTTACTCTGGCCTAGGCGACCGTGATCACCACTTTGCCTCGAGCGTGTCCTTCTTCCAGATAGGCGATGGCCTGGGGCGCCTGGGCCAAGGGGTAGCTGCGGTCGATCAGCGGCTTCAACGCTCCGCTCTCCATGAGCCCGCGCAACTGCTCCAGGTCCGCCCGCTTGGGCCGCATATCCGTCCAGCTGAAGCGTCGCCCCTTCCGTTCGGATAGGAAGGGCCCCAGCAGCATGGACTGCGCCATCTGCTTGCCCGAACCGCCGGAACCCCCGTAGTGGCCCTGCGGCGTCAGCAGACGCTTGTAGGCCCCGAGCGACGTATTTCCGTTGGCGGCGAAGACCGCGTCGTAGCGCTGCGGCTGCTGGGTGAAGTCCGTCTGCTTGTAGTCGATAACGTGGTCAGCGCCCAGCCCGCGGACGGCTTCCACGTTGGCGGTGCTGCAGATCGCGGTCACCTCCGCGCCCAAGGCCTTGGCGATCTGGACCGCAAAGCTGCCCACACCGCCCGAGGCCCCGTTGATCAGGATCCTCTCGCCCTTCTGCAGTTTTACACCGTCGCGCAGGCCCTGCAAAGCGGTCAGGGCCGCCAGTGGCACTGCGGCGGCTTCCTCGAAGCTGAATCCGGCGGGTTTCAGCGCCAGCAGGTCTTCCTGAACGACGGCCTTTTCGGCGTAGGCGCCCCATTCCTTGAATTCAAGGATGCCGAAGACCTCGTCACCGGCCTTGAAACGGGTCACGCCGGAGCCGACCGCCTCGACCACGCCGGCCAAGTCGGCGCCTAAGCGCTGGCGCGTGGGTTTGAAGAGACCGCACATCAGGCGGGCTAGGAAGGGGTCGGCGCGGAGGACATGCCAGTCAGCGGCGTTCGCCGCGGCGGCGCGGATCTGGACTAAGACCTGATTGGCCGCGGGGACCGGAACTGGGACGTCGAGAAGCCGAAGGGATTCGGGCGGGCCGTAGTGGGTGAAGACGATCGCTTGCATGAATGGGACCTCCGATGCCTGAAAGCCAGGAGCCCCATTCTAAACGAAGAAGACCCTGCTGGGCATCAGCAGAGCCTTCTTCGTTTTCGTCCCTACTTCGCGCCCAAGACCGCCAGCAGCTCGTCCAGCTGCCCGAAGGTCTCCGGCAAGGCGTTCTCCATGCCCCCGTTGGCTTCCAGACGACAAAGGAGAACCCCGTTTGCACGAAGTTCTCCTATTGTCACAGATTGGCTCCCTGAAGGGTACCGACGGAAGAACATTCCAGATAGCCTTCCAGTTCTCCTGTCGGTCTTGAGTGCTCCCCAGTCCGTACAACCTTGATGCCACAGGTCCGTTTCCCTCCGAACCGCCCCTACTTCGTCGACACCTTCAAATTTAAAGTGATTTCAGGCGGTTCCAAGAGCACCCACCTAGTCCTAGCCCTCGATTCTCCCGCCAAACGGAAGGCGGCGTAAGACGGCCTAGAACAGGACCGATGGTCCTGAAGGGTTTTGTAGCTGGCGCCCAACCTGTTTCGTTCTTCGTCATTTCAGCCCGGTCAAAAATTGTAGGACGAGCCTGTTGCGGCTCTCGGCGTTAGGGCCCCTGCGGGATCCGAATCCAAGGAACTGGTTCAACCTGGACGTGGTGCTGGACAGCGATTCGATTTTGATAGGGGCCCGGAAAATCTAGTAGCCGAAGGAGGGCCAGCTCTAGCAACCACACTGCATAGAGCCAAGATTCATAGACGACGAGATCATGTTGATTTGCCAGTCTAGGGTAGTTACCAAGATGGGCTATGGAGTTGCGAACCCATGTCACCTTCTCCAAGACCGGAGCGTTAGGGGTAGGATGCGCTAGCGCATTTAGCTGCACAAAATGTTGTGGTGCGGTTGGTGCCATCCCCAAAGAATTTGCGACAGACCAAATCCTATCTGCCGCAGTGGCGGACGGGTTGAATACTGGGGCAGTGGTAAAATTGTTCATTGGGGGAAAATTCCAGCCGGTCTCAATCCCTTCCAAGGCCGCCTGTGCGATCACCAGCTCGGATTCTTGAGATACGCTCGGTGAGTGGGAATCCATGTACATGCCCCATGCCGCAACAATCGTTTCATAGTCCGGATGGCTCGAAAGTTGCAGCCAACCATTAAATACCTCTTGAAGCCCGAGAGGTGGTGATCCGGAGAACCAAGTTGTGTTGTTCTGGTAGGCATCGATTCTGCAGCGGGACCAATCACGAAACACTATGGTACCTGTCTGGGAATAGCCGCACCAAAGGATTGGGTAGGTGTACACGGCACCCGCAAAACTAAGCGTCTTCCCTAGCGCAACAAGAAGGGGCTCGCAATCATCGGCGGAAAATTCGGAATTATCATTTTTCGAGATACACCCGATGTGGGTTATTCCGTACCCCTTTGTGTCGTCCAGTGTTTGGCTGAATTCTTGGTTGATCCCATGCCCTTCAACTGGATCGACCTGAATTCTCCAATTCGCATTTGCAAGTTCTATTCTGCCAGCGATTCGGTTGTTGCCTCGGCGTAGGTGAGCCCCACGCACCGCCTGAAAGTTTACGACGTGAAATTTCATCTTCGTTAAACCCGTTTGCTGGCCATACCTAAGGCGGCCCTCGACAAGCCCCCACAACCTAGTCACGCCATTTGTCGAAGTCGTCATCCTTCTTCCGGTAATACCTAAAATTAGGCCAAGGGCGCTAATCCTCAGCGAGAATCCGTTCATCAAATTCAAGCTCGGGATGAAGCTAGGAAGCAAGACCTCTACTTCGGGCCCGCCGTTTGGACGCCACGCGTAGTAGAGATGCACGTTTGCGGAAATGGAGCTTTCCGGCAATCCCAATTCGCATGGCCCGTTATATAGGGTGATTGGCTGGTTGATCTGATTTGAATAGATGGGTTCAAGTCCCAACTCCGGATTGCCTTGTTCGTCGCACATGTTCCCTCCGTCAGCCGAAATTCTAAGTGTGCCGCTCGGATTCCTCAGATCACCAATTTCTAAATTCCCTCGAGCCAAGGAATCCTAAGCGACCTCGAGGGTAGCTCCCAAAAAATGACATTACGGACAAAAAAATTGCATAGTACTCCTTCGAACTTACAACTCGCCCCACACTTTGCGAATCAGATAGGTCGATCCCCACCGGCAGCCAGTTAGAGGTCGTCCTTTCTAAAACCCGGACTTGAACACACGTCCCAATAAAATACATGCCGAATCCTCTCCGGTTAACGGATATCCACAACGCTTTTCAAGTCAATCAATCTCAAATGAAGGCTGATAGCTCTTGTTCCCCAACCGATCAAAATCGAATTCGTAGACGATACAGGGAGCAATCCCCTTGTTTTGTTGGCCCAGAAAAAACAATAGGCTATTCGGACAGGCTGCAAAAATATGCACGATAGCGTCTGGACTATCTGCCTTCAGCTCCCGTACGCAATTGGAGATCTGCTCAGCTAAAGCTGCCGCATGTTCTCCGCCCTGTACACTTTGCTGTCTCAGTCCGGTCGCCATGGTAAACGAGATCACCGTGCCAACATTTAGTAGCTGCCCGGCAACGTAGCCCTTCGTCTGGGCCAGCGTGGGCTGAGAGACGCTAATCGAAATAGCTATTTCTTGGCCATCGCCGATGACTTCGGTGGCGATCTCAAAACGCCCGCCTTTATCTGCCGAGCCATCATCGGCCCGCCAAAGGCTAGATCCAATTCGTCCTTTCTGGACAAGCAATGTCTTGACGCCGGACTTTAGATCCAAAACAACGCCTGAGAGAAACGCGATGGACGCGTGCGCGTCTAAAATTAGTCTCAAGCTGGAAGACTTCTTCACTGCGGCTCGCAAGAACGCTTCGACCTTCGGGCGAATGTCGCGCTGCCATTCCCGGCCGTCCTCTAAGTAGCGCTGTCCAAAATCATCAGTGAGAAGCAGCGTATCCTCCGGTGCTGCTCCTACGATATCGGCGGCAGGTCCCAAAAAGCTACGAATTGCAATCGGCAAGAATAGATTCGTTTCAGCAGCCAGTTCAACCAGCAACCCTTCTTCCTTGAAAAGCTTAAGAATCGTCGCTTTTGTCAAAGTGTTTAACTTCCTAGACTTCAACTGTCGTGCGAGTTCATCATAGCGAAAATCTGAATTAGTCGAACAAGCCAAAACGCCCACGTTCTGCGCCCTATAATTCAATTCATCCCTCAGTTCCTGCAGAGAGTGATACCCAGCACATATCCTGAGACCAATCACTACATCTTTGAGTTCGTCGTCGGTCGCAAGGCCAAGATGTTTCCTCCATAGTTCCCGGATTTGACCTGTATGGCTCCTGTCAGTTGAACCATCAAAAAGCTTTCCAACGAGGAGACTCCTATCAACGCCAGAAATCAGGCAAGCAAGAGGATCTCCATCCTTGATCTGGTAGGTGGTGAAAAATAAGAAGTGGGCCGATGTGGGCGCCATCTTCCGCGCTTCTTGAAGGCGTTCCAAAATCGAAACTCTCTTTGCCCCAATAAAACCAGGATCAATAAAGTCCGCGTAGCCAAACCTTCCGCCCATTTCTACGTGCCATTTGATCTGGAGATATTCGACGCTAACCCGTTCCGGTCCCGAACGCGCCACAGGCGGGTCATACTTGACTACAACATCATCAAAAGCCTTGGGGCCATTTGCTTCAAAAGTAACCTCGCTTACGGATGTGTGTCGCGCAAGCAGGTTTAGCGCGTGCATCCAGAAGATGCGCGCTTGGTAATTGCCTCCATGCCATAGAGCTGTCGGGGCGTCAGCCATACTCTGCCTTTAGAAGTACTGCTATCAAAGGCACCTTTCCGCACAGGCGCTAGGAGAGCGGGAACTTAGATCCAAACAATGTACGCCAAGCTGTCAAAGCCTCGCCAGTGCGCCCTTGGCGCGCATGATTTATAGCGATGGTTGCCTCCCTACTTGCTGCCGAAAGAAAGCTTTGAGCCCGCGCTTTGCGAGTAGCATCCATCCCCGCGCTAATCGGAGGCCCTAGTCCAGCGGGATCTGGCCACTCATCTAAAATCCGATCAGCCAAGGTGGAAAAAAACGCCTGCATCTCATAGTCAAAGCGACCCTGCCAGTCGCCATGCAAACACTGGAGAGCCATGACCTCGATAAGGAAAGAGGGTTTTACCGGCTTTTCTCCGTGCTTTGCATTGTTATTCCAATATTTGACCATTCGCACCAAACCCTTCCATTCACCGGAAAAGGCCTGATGCGCCGCAGTCGCCTTGTCCGCATGAATCTCGGGATTCGTTTTGATCCACTTCCCGATATCGTCGTCAGGTATCTCGTAATTTTTCCCATCTTCAAAGGCCGGCACGACGTCAACACTGAGCACCCGGTAGTCAGTATTATCGTCTACATCGGCTACAATTCCAAAGTCGACATTGACCGACCGGCTTTGCTTGCGCACGGCCTTTTCGCCATACTTAGCAACCAGGGCTTTAAAATATTCACCGATCACCACCGAAGGTGCTTTGGACCGGTACTTCTTTTCAGACTCGCTCATCACGAAAAAGATGTCGATGTCTTTGAGAGGCTTCGTTTTGGTGTGCCGAGCGTAGGACCCGGTTAGAAAACTGCGCTCGATTGAGAATTTTGTTTCGAGATATTCCCGCACCTCAGTTTGCCGGGCGGACGCGTTCTTTTGCTCCCGCTCATTGAGCTCGAGCCGGCTCTTGAACTTGCGAAAGGCATCGTCGATGGTTAACACTAGCTTTTCCTCCAATAAGCGGCGCTTCCGCCCAACCCGTTATGCTCAATCGTAGTGCCTAGACTTTGACGGACAAACCCTTCAGTGGACCTGTACTCAGCAGGTCCCCATCCTTCGACATCTGGGCGTCCAGGCTTGTTCTGAAGCAAAATCCGATAGCGAGCTGCGCTTGGCACTAGTCCTGCTTTGCCAATGTGATATTTGATTTGGTCCGTGTCAGTCCAGAATCCCCCGTCACCTGAGCCCATCGTGTACACGACATCAATATCCCATCGTCCGACCAACGCGTCGGTTTTGGGATCAAAGACCTCAAGGATCACCCGCTCTAGATGCTGCGAGGTGAGCCACGTCTGAAGTCCGCGCATCTTACATGCCCAATCATCCACAAGATTTGCAGGATCAAGGCCACTGAGAACAATAATATCCTTCAGGCTCTTGAGAATATTGTTCGCAACATAGACGACGGAGTGGGTGTAGGTATTGACTGTGACATTGCTCATGATTTGAGGAACCCTTTCGGATCAAAAATGAGGTCTTCAGCCTTCGACACGTTCTTGCTTTCCGCCGTCTTTACATCCGCTCCGCTCTCACGCGCAACAATGCGTCTGCTATGCTTCTTGAGTGCGGCTTGCACCCATTTGACATCGGCCGCTGCACAAGGCAGGGAGACGTTCCAGTCCCCTTTCAAAGGATCAAAACCCAGCGCATCTTCGCTGGCATCAGATCCCTCAATAGCTTCATCGTCATATAGACAATAGAGCCGAGTGCGTGGACCGTCACAAATAACGACTATCGCCTCATCTTTTGGGGTTCGATCGGCGATTAATGTTGCTGCTATTCCGCCAATCGCCAGCAATTCAGTTCGAGCAACGCTAGACTTGCCCTGCGTTAGTAATTCAACTATCGCAGTCCAAGTTTGCAACGCATCCCGCTGCGGGCTGCTCCGGAACGTGCGACTGGCGACGGTACTCATTTACTTTTCCCTTCAGGAATGCGACTTGCCTTTGCGGTTTTGGCAGCGGCTAACAGGTTCTCGATTGAAACCTGTTCTGGATTCATCGCGGTCTTGGGACTGCTGGCGAGTGCGTTGGCCACCATCTTTCGTATGGCCCTTCCATCAATCCCTACACAAGCTTCCGCGCAGTGTTCAAATTGTGAAGAGATCGCCAGCTTGGCGATGGCGGGATATACCTTGCCAAGACCTATCAGGCAATCCTTCAAGATCTGGCTGCATGCCTGGCGATCTGGCAACGGGATCTCCATAACAAGATCGCAACGAGAGGTAAACGCGCTGTCGACCGCTTGAGGGAAATTGCTGGTGGCGACGAAGAGAAGGTTCGGATACCGCTCCGCCAAAGCATCGAGCTGCACCAATACGGCATCGGTCGCACGATGAATATCGACTGGGTTTGCCTCTAAGCTCATCTTCGAACGATCGGCCGCCAGTGTTTCAACTTCATCGAGCAGCACAATGGTAGGCCCATTTGCAGCGGACTCGGCTATCGCCTGAGAGAACAGGTCTGAGACAGCACGCTGGGTTTTGCCCATTGCTGAACTGGTCAACATATGAGGTTCAACCTCGAGCAGGCGGAATTTGCCGCTCTTGAACGACTCAGCGGTACGACTAGCTAGGCCCAGGGCGAGGGACGTCTTACCTGTGCCCGGAGGGCCGACCAATAGGATGACCCCGTGCAATGGAATCACGCTACGTGCAACCTTGCCTCGAAGCGTGAAGTTCAACATCGCTTGTGACAAAAGTTGAGACTTCAGCCGCTCGTCGAGGAAGATCGAATCCCAAAGGGTTCCGAGAGTCGCATCTGGAAGAGCACGGCTCCGATGGATACCCTTGGGTAGGGCAAGATTTTCAGTTTCAGCAGTCATATTTCGCATCCTTGCCTTTTCTTTCGTATGTTAGTTTAGGGGAAATCCCCTTCTACTCAGTTCTGCTTCACACTAGTCGTATGAAGGTGTATCCAAAAAAAATCATTTTATGGCCAAGTAGTCATGCTCTATGCCTCCGGACCCTGCTACGCGAACACGTCTCCACACGTACCCCTGATCAAAGAGCTTTTTCAGCTTGTTGCTCGCATTTGGAACTTGGAACCCGAACTTTTGCTTTAGGTCGGCGGCGCCAGTTGCCTCTCGCCCCATCACGAACTCGAACACTTCAGCAAGACCACCACCCGGTTTTGGCCCTAGGAGCTTGTAGCTCTTTGCACCCCAGGCGATCAAGGGGAACTCTGCTACATCAGCCGCGTCTCCCCAGTTTTCTAGAAACTCCTGATCGAAAGCATCAGCTAAACAAAACGCCTTCTTGCCTCTAAGTTCCTTGGCCAAGGCCAGCAAGCCATGCTTTGGAAAGGACGTATCTGTCTGTTTCACGCCTTGCAACGATACACGGAACAGGTCTTCGTCCCCTCTGGCCTCTACTTCAGCCTTGAGGCGCTTGTAACACTTGGCCCCCATTGGACGGCTAAGCCCTACCTCAGAGTCCATGCAGGATCTTAATTGTATCGTAGGCGTCTGCTTCATTGATATGAAGTAAAGCAGATTAAGTCGCCGGCGTCAAGATGTATCTGAAGGAAACATGGGTGCCCGGGAAAAAGGGGACCCCTTCATCGAAGTCGACCAAGCCATATTGCTGGCCAGCTCGGCCGACCGGCCGAAGGAAAGCACTGCAGGTCGGAAGCCGGAGCCACATCTGCGCCTTAAAAGCCAAGGCATTTTTAGCACATGAATATAGTCCGGAGCCTCCACCGTCATTAAGACGGGACAGCTTCCCGCTATTGAGCATCTCGAGAAGCAGTTTGCTGTCCGACAAATCCTTGTGCCGTTGTTCAACCAGTGCCGGGCGGATCGTGGCGAGGATTCCATCCCCGCAGTCGGAGACGGCAACTTTAAATGTATTTTTTGCTGGGAACCGTTGATACGAGGCATACCCATCCGTCACAGAATTACTGTGATGGATGATGTTTTGTCCAAGCTCCGCGACCAATGTGAAACACGAACTAGTCACGCTCCCCTGCTGTTCATGCCCATCATAGGCCTTTTGTACGCGATCACCGATTCGACTCGGTATGGGTTGAAATTCAATACAGTCGGAATCAGCCAGTCGGATAGGTTGTATCTCGACCAGGTTGTCGCTCTGACCGTCATGAAGAATAGCCGAAGACATCCCTCGAAACCGATAGGGTAAGACCTCAATGGAAGGATGCAGCTTGTCGGCATCAAAAAAACCGATTCGTTCCAGATAACCCTTCCCTACTGGGATCAATCCCTCAAACACCAACGTGACCATCTTGCCTTGCAAGGTTGTGCTACAAAACTAGGTGTAAGTTCCGTTTAAATAGAAAAGGGCGTAGTCTGGTGTTTACCACAACCCCAGTCCCCTTTTACGGAGATCTACGCCCATGAAAAGCGTATCACAAAACCTGGCTCAGCAAACTCGTAAATTTATCCGTGCCAAGATCCAACAAGAGCTTGATCCTGGTCTAGTCATGGCCCTGGTCGAATCTGAGATGCATGCGGCCTTGGCAGACTCTTTAAATCGGAGTCTTTTATCGGAGCAGACTGACCTGTTGGGACGGGATTTTCACGAACGCAGCGATACCGCGTCCCTGTCCCGCAATGGCTACAAGCCCTTTAGGCTTAAAGGCATCTTTAGCTCGGTCACGCTCCGTCGTCCAGTGCTACGCGGAGCAAACCCACCGTCACCCTTTTTAGAGAGCTTGAAGCGCACTGGCAAGAATCTAGCTGGTATTCTTGCGACACGTTTCTGGCTACGCGGTACATCCACAAGAGCGGTGGCTCAAGAGCTCAACTCTGCCTTTGGTACCAAGCTTCGATCCGCTGACGTCTCTGTGCTCACGAACAAGCTCATTCCCGAAGCGCTGGCTTGGCTTGGCAGACCTATCACCGACGAGATCGCCTATCTGTTCTTAGATGCCCTCTACTTACCTGTTCGGGTCTCTAAGTTCACTGCCAAACAGGCCATATTGGCGGCGATTGGCATCACGCCTGATGGCAAACGCCACGTCTTGGGTTTTTTGCTCGGTGATCGAGAGTCTGAGGATTCGTGGTCGGCGTTCATCAAAGAATTAAAAGCGCGTGGACTCGACACCTCAAAGATCAAGCTCGCCATCTCAGACGACCACAAAGCCATCGGAGCTGCAGTTTCGAAGCTGCTGGCCGTGCCTCACCAACTTTGTATTGTTCACAAGATGCACAACGTTCGAGTTCGAATTGCCGGCAAAGACCAAAAAGAATTTATGGCGGATTTTAAAAAGATATTCTGGGCACCGAATCGTGAGTCGGCGTACATCGCTCTTGGTCAGCTACAAAGTCGCTGGAAGAGGTTCTATCCCAAGGCTGTCGAGCTAACCTGCGCCGATCCTGAGCGCTTCTTGACCTTTATGAACGAAGACAAGGCCATCTGGAGCACTCTACGATCGAGCAACTTAATCGAACGATTTAACCGCGAACTGCGCCGGCGGCTGAGGCCCGCTGGTGCCATGCAAGCTGAGGGAGAGGTCTGGAAGCTAGTCTGGTCCATCTCCATCGAACATCAGCGCCGTTGGGAAACCAAACGCATTCACGGCGCCAAACACATGAGCGCGGCCCTCTAGGCCGCACTTGCCAGCTCTACGCCCTGGTGGAATTTACACCAAAAAATGTTGCATAACCTACGGCCGTCCGAAAAAGCCTCACCCGTGACTATCAAAAATGGGTGAAGTCTCCAAGGGTTGCTGGCGATTTACATCCGTTGCAAAAGTGGTCAATTTAGAAGTACCCCATTTTGTCGAACTTCAAGGTTAGTTTCTGCCCATCCATATACTACTATTCTCGAAGGAAAATGCTCAACCATCACGGTACCCTCTTCTGCTCCAATAAAAAGAATTTCAATTGATTCCTTTGGCTTCACTGCGTAATCTATTCCCCATGGCTCAATGAACAAAATCAATTCGCTGGTTCCGCAATTTTGAATGTCTATGCGACTGTTTTTCATTTTATTGGCGCAGCATTTTTGCTACGTCCTCCAGTAACTCTGCACGACCTGCCGCAGAAGGATTTCTCGGTACCAAAAGTGACTCGTTTCTGTAAAATGCAGCCCATTCCTCTGCCATATTACTAGTCATCCCGGCTTTTCTCAAAACTTCCGCAGAGAGATTTCCTATTTGAGCCCTTGCTGTCGCACTATTCGAACCCCACTTCATTAGTTGCCCAAATACTTTATTATTAAATGGCAACTTAGGTATTGAGGATCTAAAAAAACCCACGCCACCAAGGCTCCCGAATCCAAATGGTATCATTCCAAGTCGTACATTTGGATTTCCTGGCGAAGATACAATCGAGCTAATAATGCCTAAGACACTGCCTCCACCCGAGTCTCCGGAGCTATTTGAGTCACTAACGATTAACAAGCCCTCCCAATGACTATGACCGTTAAACCCAGGATCGGGACCATTGGGATCGGCACACAATCCTAGCGAATCCACATAAGTCACGGGATTATTTCCTGTGTATACGTAAAGGTTCAATCCCCCAGCCATTCCGATAGGGTCACGGCTGATAAATCTCCCTAACTCAGAGTCATACCAACGATTCCACATGTACTGTAAGCCTAGGTCGTCGTCACTGTGCACCCCGTATTGCCCCACATATCTAAATCCGTTTGAATTTTTCGCCACCCCGATAGTCTTACCAAAGGCATCGTAGCTATAGGTATCCACGATATTGCCGTCACGGTCGATCAGGTTCGCAACATCCCCATGCCCGTTGACGAGCGTGTAAAACTTGTTGCCTTTATCATCCGTGGTCGAGATGCCAGGATTGTAGGTCTTTTTGATTATCCCGCTCGCATCTGTCTCCGCCAAAACCTGCAATCCATCGAAGAAATAATTTGTCGCACTTCCTGCGCCATTGACTTTTTTGCTCCGGATCCCATCGCCATCGTACTGGAACGTGGCAATGGTCTGGATAGGGATGATGCTCTCTACTTTCACTAAACGATTTAGGCTATCCCATCCATACTGACTTCCAGCCCCTCCGCTCTTCGAGAACATATTCCCAGCCCGATCATAAGTGACTGTTTGCCCACCCACCGCAACAGCCTCGTTGCCTTGGTTGATGGTGTAAGAGGTATTGCCCGATGACTCGATCAACGATACGCGGTTGCCGGCTTCATCGTAGGTGAAACTTTGGTTATTTGTCGCAGCTGAGGTTGCGGAGTCCAAAAGTTGATTTTTTGAATCAAGGCTATAGATATTCAAACCCGCAAGGTCTTTGGCAGTCTTGATATTCCCTGCAGAATCATAGCTATAGTCAAATTGCGAGAGTGCGCTTCCACGTTCATTGACGTTGGTTTGCCCAATCAGGCGATGGTTGTCCGGGTGATACGTATATCGAGCTTCAGCTACTCCGTTAGGATAGCGCACCTTGCTAATTTGATTGATGGCGTTATAGGTGAAATCGGAAACCTCAGAGGGCATGCCGGTCCGCGTCTCGGTGACTGTAATCATGCGATCACTCACGTCAAAATTGTAGGCAAAGCTATCGATGAGGCTTCCTTGGATCACATAGTTCATCGCAGTACGATTGCCGACCAAGTCAAACGTGTAGTTAATATCAAAATTTCTCGCGGCATCGTGAATGTGCGTCAGCCTATCAAGCAGATCGCGGGAATATGTTTTCGTTCCCATTCCATCCGTCATGGAAATGCGATTGCCGTTTCCGTCATAGGTAAACTCGACAGGCTGTGCCGGATTGGATAGTGGGGCCCCCGAGAAACTAATTTTCTTCAATCGGCCGTTTCCGAAATAGGTGTACGTCCTGACTACGCCGCGGGTATCCGTTTTTCTGATGGGCTTTAAGTTGGAATCGTAACGAAGGTCTCCCCCCTTACCCAAGGGATCACTGCTACTCGCAAGCAGGCCCTGCAAGTTGAAGGTGAAACTTGTCCTCTTGCCAGCACCATCAATGACAGCTGTACAGTTCCTCTGAGGGTCATATTCAAAGTGCTGGCTGATTGCGTCCGGGCGGTTGCTGGCAGAATCTACTTGAATAAGGTTATTTGAATTATCATAAAAATTCTGTGTGATAGTCCCGTTCGCATCCTTGCTATTAATCAAATTACGCATAGCGTCGTAAGTAAAAACGACACTACTGCCGTCTGCCAGCGTGGCGCTCGCCAAGAGCCCGTCGATTGTCCAAGTATTACGAATAGTTGCGCCCAAAGCATCTGTCTGAGACTCGAGCCGACCCTTGGGGTCAAAGATATACTGGGTCGCCGGGATAGAAAGATCGGGACCTTGAGAACGCTGAAGATGGCCAGCCGCGTCATAGCTAACCTTTGTTCTATGCCCATTGGCGTCTATCGACTCGATGAGTTTGCCAAAGGGGTCATATAAAAAAGTGTTCTTCCACCCCAGGGGGCGATTTATCTCGGTAAGATTAAGTCCATCCCCATAGACATAGGAGGTTGTTCGACCATTTTTATCGACGTAGCTCAATGGCCGACTCAACGGGTCGTAGGTCCAAGACTCCGCGGGGATGCCAACACCTTGATTGAACGTATTTTGACGGGCGATCAAGTTGCCTTTTGCGTCATAGGACATCAGCAAGGCGATTCCGGTGTAATCGTTGAGCTCCTCAACCAAAAGCCCATCTTGGTTATAACCATAGCGTCTGATAAACGAATTTGCCGATGTCAAAAAAATGTGGCTCGAAAGGCAAAGAGGGGCATCTATGGGAATTATGTTACCAGAATAGGGTAATTGGTTTTGCAAACCATAGGTATCAATGCGCGTCGTGCGTCCGAGATGGTCTTTTGTAACAACGTCATAGGGGTAAGATTTCGAAATGATACTTGACCATGGCAAACCAATCTCAGTTGTCAAATTTCCGTTTCCATCTATTACGTTTGTTGTGCCCCGTGCCACTCCACTAAAAGACTCAACGGCATAGGAAAAATTCCTTCCGCTCGGCTCTGCCTTCGAGTCTTTTTTTGCGACTAATAGAGGCTCATCTTGGCTAAAGTAGCTGTAGCTAGCTGATGTGCCATCCGACCTGATTGCAGAAATAATAGGTCGACTATCAAATATTATTTCAGGGCCATATTGACTCAATTGTTCACTATAAAGATAACTAAACCCTATTCGCTCGCCAAGGCTATTTGTAACAGCCGTAATCTTGTAGCCATAGCGATCATCCCGAACCGAGTTTGACACTTTGTATTCAAACTGAATCTGCCAATCGGCAACATCTCTGCCCTTGGGAAAGGAACTCACTTGTTGCAAGCGTAAATCGAATATTGCATTGCTCCCACCAATATGGGGAACACAAAATTCCCCATTGCAAGCGGTTGAATATGAGCTAAAACCAGGATGCCTTATGTACGATTCATATTCATAGCTTAAGCGATTGCCCCACCGATCGACCTCCAATACTGGCACAAAGACGTTTGGCGCTCCTGGAGCTAACGCAATAAAATATGTCACCTTTCCAAATTTGTCGGTATATATCAATCCGCCGTAATAGGATTCTCTTTCTAGCAAACCAGCTATTTCGGCGGGTAAGTTATAGTTAAGTGTCGAGAGTAGGTTTCGGACGAAGTCTTCTCCATAATTGCATGTATATAAACTTGGCGGGCTTGAGTTCGTACGACATTGTCCATTTACAATCTCTCCAGCAGGCAAAAGGCGTGCCGAAGCGAATAGTCCCTCCTGTGCTTTCAAATAACTGGGGTCTGCGCTTGTCAAATCAACATAAAATTTACCACCAGTTTCTGAGCCTAACATAATATATTCATTTTTTTCTTCATCAAAAATGAATGCAGTCGAATAATCATGAGTCCAACCTTCGCCAAGCTCTCCCGCAACACTTGAAAATCCATTTTGGTAGAAACGCCTAAAGCGCAAAGGGAAACTCGGAGCCACGCGTGCGTAGTCAAAATCTGAAACCGAGAAATAGTTAGTACCGTCCGCAGTTGATACTGGATCTCCAGAACACGGTTGCTTTGAGGGCGCTAGCCGAGGATCGGTTTTCGTTTTGGGTGTCGGTCCCGGCTTAGCTGGCTGACCCGTGGGTCCCCCGCTACCCCCACCACCACCGCTTATAATGACGCCACCGCAACCATTTGGGCATGGGTCTGAAGCTGCAAGTGCGTGACCAAGTTGCACGTTTAGTGAAAGAAATAAAAGAAAAGACAGAAGTCTGGATTCGAGATAGCTCGTTTCTCTCAAAATTTGAATGTTCTTGCAAAATTTTAAAAAAATCATCGATGCACCATTTGATTTGCCATCGTAGATAGCGCGACACATTCTAATACGTACAGCAACTTCATCGTGACGGTGTTGTAAAAGGAAGAAGGCGACTAGGCGTACCAGAAATACGCGTACTGGCCGAATACTCAATAGAATCTATTTCTACCATGACAGTTCTTGTGACGTTGCTAGAAAAATCAGGCGGGAGCGGAAAGCTGTAACGAACAATACCTCGAACAGGCACGCCCTGACTTAGAACTAATACGATGGCGTTAGGGTTCCGTGGGGGCTGACTTGGTTGTGCACTTTGATGAAATGTCGCCGTCATTGTCACCACTTGAAAAGCCCCTGCTGCCGTCGTGACCAATCCGTTGCCGGTAGTTGCAAATGATTGGTATAGGCCATTGATCCCGCTAGCTGTTTTCCCTTGCGGAAACATTTCAGGGGCAAGCTCCGCCGGGTTTTGATTCCCAATTTTTTGTAAAACACGACTTGCTGCAAAAGATTCTATCCCATCGAAAATCAATGATCCTAGAAGTGTCGTTTCAGTCGTGGGCGTGACAAGTCGTGAAATTGTCAGAATATTTGACCCGGCGAGATTAGTTTGACTGACTTCAAACCAAAATTGGCCTGAATCTTCTTTTTTTACAATAGCGTATCTGGTATTGCGAACTTGATCTTCAAATCCGGGTGCCTTAATTGTCATTCGGTAGTTTACCGCCTGGCCCACTCGCCATTGCAAAACTGGACCGCTTGTGTCAGAGGGTATAGGTGCGCCTGCCCAAACTAATCTTGGTGCGCAAGCAAACACCACAGTGAGGAAGTAAAAGCGTTTCAACCTCATCGCAGCACCGCCACTTTTTGAGTCGCCAAGATCTTGGGACCATAGGGGCCCTCAACTTGGGCAGACAGCAGATAAATTCCTGACGCAAGATTGGGCAAGAGTGCTTGGACCACGCTCTCCCCCGCTGGCAAAGTGCCCAGATCGATGGAATAGGGGGTCTCGCCTGCGATATTTGAGACGAACACTGTGACCTTGGCGCTTTGCGCCAATCGAATCCCGATCACCACATCGCGTTTGGCAGGGTTAGGAGCGACCAAGAATTTTACTTCCTGTGGCAACCAATGCTTGGCTGGTGTCAACTCTTTTGAATCTCGCCGTGACGAAGCTACCACGTCACCAGCCGAGGGATTGGTGGGTGCTTGGCCATCCCTAAAGCCAACCACCTCGCCCTTGCCGCGATCCGCGACCCACGTTGTGCCATCCTCTTCAACAAAAATACCTGCAGGCTCAGTGAATGCGTGCTCAACACCAACGCCTAAAAGCTGGCCGTTAGCATCATTGCAGACCAACCGGCCCTTAGCCGCGTCGACAAACCAAAGGCGTTCTTTGGCATCAACCGCCAAGCCGACTGGCGTGTCCACATTGAAAGCCATCGCTGATAGACGCGGCAACTGACGGATGGGATAGCCATTTTTATCCCAGCTAGCCACACGCTGATTACCTGGGTCACTGACATGCACCATACCGTTCTTGCCCACAGCGACTCGTGACGGGCTGGCAAAGCGATTGGCTTCATAACCGAGAGCGCCACGCGACCAATAATAAGAGCCGTCCGCGTGATAGCAGGACAAGGTCGCGGCCTGGCGATCAACCACATAAACCAACCCATTGGTATCCACTGCCACTCCACTAGGCAAAATCAGAGGTTCGCTACCACGCTGGCTAATCGTTCGCACTAAACTACCATCTAGGTCCATTGCCACAACGCGATGCGCACCAGGATCAGCGATCCAGATCCATTGATGCAGCGCATCCCACGCCAACGCTTCGGGCGCGACTAGATTTTGGCTAAAGACCCCTGTTGGATTCAACGAAAGTCGGTCAAAGCGCCGCACATGCGCATTTTGCTGATCCACAACCCACAGCGAACCCTGCGACACAAGCAGATCACTTGGACGCGGGAACCCTTTGAGGACCACCTGATTGGTTGGTACCTGTACAAGTGGAAGCTTCTCTTCGTGCGAAGCTTGATTCCAATGTGTCTCAGGCACCGGATCATTGGTCACTGGACCATCAAAAATAACGGGGTGGTCGCCCAACAACGTGGCGGTCGGCCCGTTATCACGAACCGCATAAGCTACTATTTTTTGGAATATTGCTGTTGCCGAGACACCGGCATCTAATGTACCGAAAGCGCTGAATTTAGTCTGGCCGATGACTAAAGGATTTGGCCGGTTGACAAAGACGCCCCAATAGAAATCATTGGCCCCATCATCCTTAGTGACACCATAACGCCCGCCATTGCTGATAACCGCCCATTTGACAATGCCGCCAAAGGGTGTTGGCGGTTGCGCCGGGAGCATCTGATTAACAAGGTTGCTCACTTCAAAGCCAATGCCCGAAAGACGGTTTCTATACCCCCTTACGTAATGGGAGCTGTCTTGCAACATCTGCCAATTAAATTGACCACCCAAATACGGTTCACTATTTCCGCCATTGCCGGTGAATTCATAGCGGCCACCATACGAAGTGTCCAGCGTCGCCAGCGTCTGAATGTCAAAGGGCAAATCGACGGACAGTTGGCCGCCCCCGACTACCGGTGCACCAGAATTCACGGTCCACTTAGCCCCTTCAATCGCGGTTCCCTCAAAGCTATCGGCGATACCATAGACTTGCTCGAGATAAGCGGTGGTCCCATATCCTGCGGGGAAACCGACCCCGGGTTTTCCAAAATCCATGCGATAGATTTTTTCTTGGCTTGGATCCAGATGGCTGACCTTAAATCGCAAGATCGCATTTGTGTGGTTGGGGTCGTTGACCAAATCAAACGGTACCTGCACCCCTTGGTCATCCACAATACGTATGTCACTGCCATCGCTCTCGATTTTGTTATCGGCGATGCGCGAAGCTAAATCCACGAATCCCGTTCCATCCGAAAGCTGAACCGTGGTGTTGTCATAGGTCAGTCCGGTCCGATTCTGAACTTTGATGAACCAATAATAAGTAAAACCGTTATCAGTCCCGGGCGTGGGCACGGACGTCGAGGTTGCAGTCGGCGTGCTGGTGTAAGTAGCGGACACCGTCTCGGTGGTCGTGAAGGTGCTCGTTTGAGTGAGCGTTGGCGTCACCGACTCAGTCGCAGTCGCGGTGGCCGTTGGCGTCAGGGTATCGCTAGGCGTTATCGATGGCGAAGGCGTAGGTGTTGGGCTCGCGCCAACAAAGAGCACCGTCAAAGCCCCTATGTACGTCTTGCCCGCAACCACCACACTGACCTTGACCAAATAGTTGCCAGGGCTACGCACAAGTGTCATCGTTCCCCGGCCTGCGTTGAGCGGGCCCGTGGACACGACTTGCAACTGATTCTGGCCCGGCAAAAGGCTCGTCGTAACCGACGCGGGGCCCGCCGCTGTTGGGACCACATTGCCTGCTGCGTCGAGGGCTTCGAAGACATAAGAATTAGACAACCCTGCCGCTACCGTTGATTGACCAGAGACCCGGATGCTACTGATCGGCATGCCATAGGCCCGCAATGCGCCATCGTTGCTTGCCACAAGCAAACTGCTTTGCGCCACTGCAGGCGCGATCTCGGCACCGCCTGCTAATTTTTGCTCAAAGCGTACCGCTCCATCAGCGACATCGATCATGCGCAAGGTACCATCTTGCGTGCCCACATAGGCTCGAGTACCAGCGATACTCACACTCGCGGTTCCGCCTGCGTCTACAATTTTAGGGGCCAATGTCCAAGCCGCAGTCAAACCACCGCCGCCAACATTGGCGTCAATGGCTCGAAGTGTGCCGTCATGGGTTAGGACCAGCAATCGAGGCTTGCCTAAATAGCTTGTGATTGCTGGCGAAGAGACTATCCCTGTGGGTAGCGTGAGGGTGCTGAAGATATTTCGTTCTGCGGGATAAATGAGGGCGCTAGCATCAATCGAGCGAACAATGCCATTTCTGCCAACAACATAGAGAACATCCCCTTGTAGAGCAGGAGTTGCATGAAAGCTATTTTGTGAACCACGGTTCCATAACACCCCACCAGTGCTCGCTACAAACGCCCTGATGTTGCCACGCATGTCGACGAGATAGAGCCGCTGCTTGGGCGTGTCAAACACCGGCGAGGCAAGCACTTGACCTGGCATGGCGATCTTCCAACGCACGCTGCCATCAATTGCGTTGAGCGCATAGACATCCCCCGTGACTGCCGCCACAAAGAGCGTTGGACCAACACCTGTCACATCCGCAACGATGGGCGAGGCAAAGAAAGCGCCGCCTAGGTCTGCTCGCCAAAGCTGTTCGCCCTGCGGATCCACCGCATTGGCTTTAAGCGCATAGACCGTACCCGACGTTGTCCCGACAAAAACTCGCCGTACAAAATTTGACACCGCAAACGCCGGGCTCGAATACACCGATCCATTGGTCCTGAATTGCCAGGCCTTGGCCGCACTTTTGGTGGGTGCATAGAACGTGGGCAAAGCACTGCCGTCGCTTTGAACCGCAAAGTTGGGGCTAAGGTCAAACGCGGTCACGAGGCCATTGCTATGGGAGATAAAGGCCTGGTCGCCCGCAACAATCGGGGACGAATAACTGACGATGCCAGCATCGCCTGCCTTGCCCATCCACTTGAGCTCAAGGCCAGGGCCAAGGACGGTGTCCGTCGTGGTCCCACTACGTGCAGCATCAGCTTTGAAAAAAGGCCAATCGATGGCGTGGGCGGAGGAGCTTAGAAGAAAGATGCCGAGCAAGAAGCATTTTGACGTATTAATAATTGGACAAACGGCATCACGCACCAAAGTAGCAATCGATCTAATTGTTTGATGCCATAAATGCGTTTTCGAAATTAATTTCACTGAGTCCCCGTGGCAAATTTGACTTGGCAATGATTAGCGCACATAGAGATAAATTGAGCAACATAATTACAAAGACTTTAAGAAAACAAGTTTTGTGGTACGAAACTTTAAGTCAATGGGAAAGGACCGCGATGTGGCACACGAGCAATTGTGAGACAGATTTTATCCCGCAAATTCAAAATAGTTTCCCCGACAGATCAAGCCGCGCGCTTGTCCAAGAGCTTAGTCACTGCTAACAACAACTTATCTGGTTTGATATTCAAAGCTTTTGCCAAAGTCAGCATGCTGGTCAAGGACGGCTGACGCTTGCCTCGCTCAAGCAACGAGATAAAAGTGCGGTCCAGTCCCGCGATCTCTGCGAGCTCTTCTTGAGAAACGCCTCTTTTCTTGCGTGTTTCAGCTAACACAAGGCCGAACGCTTTTTCTGGCTGCACTGGCTTCCCTCCTGTTTAAAGAGGGTAGTTTTGGCGAAGACAATAGTCGACGGACAATAGTCTTTCGGACTATAGTCATCTTTCACTAAGGGTCAGACAAAAATGGGGCCACGAGCCCAAACAATCAATCAGGAGGGAGCATGCAGCGCAAGATTCCAACATTCATCGCAATTTTAGCCATCATCCTCAGCATGGCCGTAACAGCAAAAGCCGACAATGCCAAAGCAGATCCTGCTATCTTGTCCCTAAAGAACCTATCCGAGTTGGGTGTAAGGGTTCAGGTCATCAACCAATTTAAGAGCTCTTATGATCAGCTACAGGACGATATCAAGCATTCGGATATTGAGGGTAAGCTCCGTGATGAAGGATTTAAGATCCTTACCCTTGCCGAGCTCGACAAGGCCACTGCGCCCACTCAGTTCGTTGTCATCGCTGTGTTAACAATGGGCGACAAGGGATCCGCAAATATAGATGCAAGCGCGATGTTGTTTCAGGGGGCAACCCTTGATCGCGATCCCTCGATCAAGACTTTGGGAATCACGTGGATGACTAAGAAAAAGGGGGCCGTGGGAACAGTTGGTGTACTAAATCGAAAAATTGACTCTAGCGACGTCCGTGCTCAAGTCAGGGCGATGGTCCTAGAATTTGTGAATGCCTGGAAAAAATCCAATTCAAAATAAAACTTTTGAGGCCAATGAATAGAGCCTAGGTAGATAGCGCTGCCTAGGCTCTATTCAAATCGTGGGTTTATTCGTATTTCGACTGAATAAAATGGCCCATTTATGATTAAAACCCCATATAGGCTCGCAAACCCCCATCGTGCTTGAGTGAAATCGAATCATGTATCCCCAGTTTAATCAGTTGTTCCCTCTTTTCTTTATCTCTGGGCTGAAATTTAAGGGCCATTTTTTTATTTTTTCGCACCCCAAATCCATTTCGATAAGCTAAGAATGCGTACCTAAATGCCCAGGGTTCGCCCCACTTGGCGCACTTGACTGCGCAGCGGTAGGCGTCTTTTTGATACCGACCCTTATAGTAAATCAGGTTTTGTCCTAATACCTGAATCGCGCGGCGATTGCCTACCTTGCTGGCCTTGCTGGCGTAGCGCATAGCGGTCATAAACCGATGCAAAGGGACGACTGGCCTTAGAAGCTTGTCCGCCACTTCGGCCATCGCTTCAATATGCCCTAGGTCGGCCGCGATCTTCAGGTACTTGAATTCCGTTTCACCGTTACAGTAGTCCGGAAAATGAGTGAGGACCGAATAGATATTGGAAAGCTCGTAAGCCGCTTTTGCGGACTTCATTTTAACGGCTCGCTTGTACCAAACAATTCCCTTGGGTACGTCAGGAGCGCGAAAGGCGCCAAACATGTACCCTTCGGCCAAATCGAGAATAGCCTTCAGCTCGCCGGATCCAGCTTTAGCCAACGCCTGACGCTCCTGGGCCTGCGCCTTAGGGTGGGCGGCGATGCGAAGGTATAGCTCCCGCGCCTTTTCGGGGCGATCCCCATACCAGCTTCCCGTGACATATTCCAAAGCCACCTTGCGCATGGCCGCCAATTCGCCCCGCCCGGCCCTCTCTTGAAGCTCAATAAAATCTTCTGGGTTGGTATACCAATTGCGTTCTTCCTTTTTAGGCATGATTAGCTCTCCGTGGGTGGTGGCGATGCCTCAAAGCTCTTTGCGAGCAGTTCGGCCAAAATAGTCAACCCGCTCTTTCTCAAGGTCTCTTGGGCTGGCGTTCTAGGCAGCGCCGCAAGAAGGGCGTGCCGACATGCTGCATAATAGCGGGCCACTTGGGCGCGAAAGGGTGCCGCTCGCCTAGCAGGCTGGACAGCCATGGGCCCTAAACCACCCAAAAAACGGTTTGTGAATCTGCTTGAATTACGCACGGCTTCCCCCTAATCTATGTATACAGCTAACGTATTAATTATACATTAGAGTATAAATGTCAAGCCATACTTCAGGGGGATAAATGGCGAAGATCGGGGAAGTGATCAAACGTCTACGAACTCAATTGCAGATGCCCCAATTTGTGTTGGCGGATTCTTGCGGTTTGACTCAGGCCACCATCTCACGCCTAGAGAAAGGAAAGATGGAAACGGTCAATGCCAAGTCACTGGCCCTGATAGCAGAGGTGCTGGGAGTGACCCCCGATTACCTCTTTGAAAAAGAAAACAAGCTGGGCGTCAAAATCATGGTGCCAAGGCAAGAGGTTGAAGAGTTGCTCAAGTACTATCAACGCCTGACCCCCGAGATGCGCCAGAGCATCTTAAAAGTTGTCAAATATGCCCAAAAGCCATTTGACGAGATCAACATCGACGGCTGGGACTTGAAGACCCGCACCTACCGAAAACCTGAAAAACCCAAAAAGAGAAAAAAGCCATGATGCGCGCCGTCCTTTATGCCCGAGTTTCGTCCGATCAGCAGGCTGAAAAAGACCTGTCCATTCCCAGCCAGCTTAGGGCCATGCGTGAACATGCTGAAAAATCTGGCTGGCAGGTCGTGCAAGAGTTCGTCGATGAGGCCTTGAGCGGCAAGACCACCCGTAGGCCAGATTTTAAGAACATGATCACGCTGGCAAAGCAGAAGCCCAAGATCGTGGATGTCATCATCGTTTGGAAATTCTCGCGTTTTGCGCGGAATCGCGAAGATTCTATCGTCTACAAATCATTGTTGCGGAAGGCTGGCGTTCAGGTCTTTTCGTTGAACGAGAAAGTCGAGGACTCGCCGTCAGGAAGGCTCCTTGAAGGCATAATCGAGAGCATGGATGAGTTCTATTCGGACAATTTGGCTCAAGACACCCGGCGCGGGATGAAAGAAGCCGCCCAACGAGGCTACTTTTATGGTGGTAGAGCCCCGCTTGGGTACAAGGCCATCAAAGTAAAAGAGGGCCAAACGGAGCACAGCAGGCTAGTGATCGACCCCGTCCATGAATCCACCGTTCGAAAAATATTTGACCTTTCTTTTCAGGGCCATGGCGGGATGGAGATCGCAAAAATTCTCAATGGTGCTCGTCTCCTGACTGCGAGCGGAAAGCTATGGGGCAAGACCAGCATCTACAGTGTTCTCAATAATTCTATGTACACTGGCAACACCGTCTACAACAGGACCTTGAGCAAGCACGAGCCCACTTTGGTCCCTGACACACATGCTGCCTACATAAGCTTGGAACAGCACCGGACCATCAAGGCCACCTTCGGCGATCGAAGGCCCAAAGAATTTAGCCCCCGCAGCGTTGCAAGCCCTTATCTTTTATCAGGATTGGTGCGTTGTGCAGAATGCGGCGCGACCATGACTTCCGCCACCGGCAAGGGTGGTACCTATAAGTACTATGGATGCAGCGCCCACAAGACCAAGGGCAGCGCTGCATGCCGGTCGTTACCAGTGCCCAAAGAGAAATTTGAGACAGCCGTGCTCGAATGCCTGAAAGAGGACGTCCTAACACCAGAAAACCTGTTAGAGCTCGTAGAATTGTTGCGTATTCGCGATCAAGAACATATGGCAACTTGGGAAAAAGAAAAGGACGCTCTGGCTGGAAAAATGCAGGACCTAAACAACCGCAAGGCAAAACTCATGGATCTACTCGAGACCAGTCAAATGGAACCTGGCGAAGTCAGACCACGCCTGAGCGGCCTTAACGAAGAAATCGAGGCGCTGCTGCCCAAGCAGCGTGAATTAGCGGTATACCAGCATGCCCCTTCGCAATACACCGCCACTCAGATCCGAGACCGCGTCTGGGCGCTAAAAGAACTCTTGGCACAGGGCAGCCTGTCTCAGACCAAAGCCTTGATCCGCTCATTCGTCAAACGCATCACCGTCAGCCTGCCCCAGGTCGAGATCGAATACACCCTACCCCTTAAAAATGACAAAGGAGAACCCCGTTTGCACGAAGTTCTCCTATTGTCACAGATTGGCTCCCTGACCTGGACTCGAACCAGGAACCCTTCGATTAACAGTCGAATGCTCCACCATTGAGCTATCAGGGACCGCGTCCGCCATCATTTTATCGTGATGGGGGACTGATTTTATAGCCATTTTTAGGGCTTGGGTCAAGGGTGGCGCTGGGCCCATGCCTAGGGCTATAATGGCCCACTTTTAAGACCTTTTAGAGGCGGGGCCAGCATGGATATTAGAAAAAAGATCGGAGGCCTGATCGGGACCATCGTGTTGCTGACAGTCTTGGGCGCCACGGGGTTTCACCTGATCGAAGGCTGGAGTTGGTTAGATAGTTTTTATACGACCATCGTGACCCTGGGCACCGTGGGTTACGGGGACTTTACCCCTAAAGATGACGTAGGCAAGATTTACGTGATTTTTTTGGTCATCACGGGCTTAGGCGTCATCTCTTACACCGTTTTAGAACTGACAGCATTTGTCGTGGAGGGTCACTTGCAAAAACTATTGCGCGTACGAAAAGTCGATAGCCAGATCAAAAAGATGAAAGGGCATTTTATCGTGTGTGGCGCTGGCAACAACGGCCGCCATGTCGTCGCTGAATTGATCAAAAACAAAGCCGCGTTTGTGGTGGTGGATCGCGACCTCAATCGCCTTGAGACCCACGGGATGAGCGAGCACCCTCACATCAGTGGCGACGCCACCGACGACACGGTGCTTCAGCGCGCGGGTATCGAAAAGGCCGCGGGGCTGGCGGCCTGCCTGGACAGCGACGAGCTCAACTTGTTTTTGGCGCTAACCGCCAAAGAGCTCAACCCAAAAATACGCGTGGTGGCCAAAGTCGTCCACGAAAACAGCCGCGCCAAGTTGCAGCGCGCCGGCGCCGACGCGGTGGTCTTGCCGACGGTGATCGGTGGTCTGCGCATGGCCAGCGAGCTGGTGCGCCCCAATGTCGTGACTTTTTTAGACACCATGATACGTAGCAGCAAGGGTGTGCGATTTGAAGAGGCCACGGTGACCAAGGGCAGTCACGCCGTGGGCAAGACCATCGGGTCGCTCGAGCTCTTAAAGCAGTTTGGTCTCAGCCCCATCGCGATCCGTGATGGCGGCAAAGATTTTATCTACAACCTTGTGCCCGATTATCGCTTGAAGGCCGAAGATACTTTGGTCATCATCGCCGAACCAGACAAGCTGGCAAAATTGAGGAAGTTTTTGGCGGCTTAAGCTTATTCAAAAAAACAAAAAGCCCCCAGAGCCTGGGGGCTTTTTTTATGCGTCAATCAGCAAAACTACTTGCCCTGCAATGCCTTGATCACGATCGCTGGGGTCAAGACTTCGGGCAAGACCCGCGGAGCCGCTTCGCCCGGGCGATACACCACATAAAGCGGCACACCCGATCGGTCGAAGCCTTCTAAAGAACGTGTGATGGCGGGGTCCCGGCGAGTCCAGTCCGCGCGAAATTTTAGGGCCTTGGCCTCGTCAAGCGCCTGGATCACCATTTGATTGCCAAGCACCGCTTTCTCGTTGACCTTGCAGGTCCAGCACCAATCGGCAGTGTAATCCACCAAGACCACTCGGCCGGCTTTCCATTGTTTTTCGACTTCAGCCAGATCCCAGGCGCTCCAGCCTTCGACAACCGACGCCCCAATGCTAGTATCCATGCGACTGGCGCGCGGCAAGGTTTTTGCGCCCGCCAATCCAAGCATCAGGGCCAACGCGACCGCCACCCAGGCTCGCTGAGCGGGCGGGGCATGCAAGGCGCCCCAATGACCCCAGGCCCACGCCGCGAACGCCAGGATCACTAAAAATAGCATGGCCGCGCCGCTGCCATCGGTGCCGCTTAATTTTGACAAGACCCACAGCAGCCATACCAGCGTCGCCAGCAAAAAGAAGCCCATCGCTTCTTTAAAACGCAGCATCCACTTGCCGGGCTTGGGCAGCCATGCGTGCGCGGCAGGCCAAGCACCCAGCACCGCGAATGGGAGCGCTAAGCCAAGGCCTACCGATGTGAAGATCGCCAACAAGACCACGGGACTTTGGGTGAACGCAAAACCCACCGCGGTGCCTAAAAAGGGCGCGCTGCAAGGCGTCGCCAACAACGTGATGACCAGGCCATGCCCAAACGCGCCTGCCAAGCCGGGGCGTCGCGCGCCCTTTGACAGCCCCTGCGTGGCATTGCCAGGCAAGGTGATCTCAAAAACGCCAAAAAGATTGAGCGCCAGCACCAAGATCAGCGCAGCCATAAAAACAACAAAACCTGGGCTCTGAAACTGAAAGCCCCAGCCAACTGCCGAGCCACCCGCTTTAAGCCCCAAGACCGCCAGACCCAGGCCCCAAAAACAGATCAAGACCCCGGCAGTGAATGCCGCCGAAAGCTTGAGCCCCTGCCGGCGTGACTCCCCCGCTTGCTCCACCAAAGACAGCGCCTTCAACGATAGCACTGGCAACACACAGGGCATGAGATTGAGCAACAAGCCACCGACAAAAGCCAAGACAAGCATCCACCCCAATCCGTAGACAGGCGCGTTCGCTTGGGGCCCATTGGGGTCGTTGTCGGACCAGCCACCCTTTGGCGACTTGTAGCCTGCGGGATCCTGGCCCAAGGTCGCTAAGACCGCCTTAAAAAGTGGCGCGTGAGTTGAGAGCTCGCCGCTCTCGACTCGCAACAGTTCTAAACTGACCCCCGCGTTGCCAGGGATGCAAACCTCACGGCACACCAACCAACTGGCCTGCGCCTTGAGCGTCAACTGTGAGCTTTCGTAATCTTCGGGCACCTGCAGCACCGTCAAGAGCAGCGCCTGCTTGGCGTAGCCGTAACCCACCATGCCACTGCCATCCTTGAAGGTCATCGGCCGGGGCCACAGGACAGGCCCCGCGCTCACACCTGCGGGTAGCGTCCATTGAAATTCGGTGGGCATGCCCGCGTCGCCTGGATCACGCCAATAGGTATGCCACCCAGGCGCCTGCTCTAAACGCAGGGAGACCGTGAGCGCCTGCCCCGGCATGAATCCTTTGCTATAGCTGACAAGACTGGCTTTGACTGGATGCTCTTTGGCCGAGAGAGTCCCGGCCAAGAGGATAAAAATAAGTGTAAAGAACTTAGTGGATCGCATAGCGCGCACCCCAGAACAAGCTCGATGGATCAGCGTCCGCCTTTGACGGGCGGACTGTCGTCGTCTAAACGGGCCATGGCCATAAACTTTTTGAGCTCTTCGTTGAAAGCCTTGATGTCCTTAAACTGACGGTACACGCTGGCAAAGCGCACATAGGCCACTTCGTCCAGCACATACAGACGTTGCATGACCAGCTCGCCGATCTGCTGGGCTGGGTATTCTTTTTCGAAGCGCAGCTCAAGCTCGCGTTGCACGCCGTCAATCAGATCCTCAAGCGACTGCAGGCTGATGGGGCGTTTTTCGCACGCGCGCCGCAATCCATTCAGTATCTTGGCGCGATCAAAATTCTGGCGACGCCCGTCTTTTTTGATCACCGCGGGTTGAATGTCCTCGATCTGCTCATAGGTGGTGAAGCGCTTGGCGCATTTTAAACACTCGCGCCGGCGCCGGATCGCGTCACCCGCTTTGCTGGCGCGTGAATCAACCACCTTGTCCTCAAGGTAACTGCAAAAAGGACATTTCATCAGCGGGCTCCGGTCGTGAGCGCGCCCAGGCTCTTAAGCGTCTGGGTCGCGGCGGGTTGACCTGGGATCACCTGAAGCAGGCGACGCAGGACTTCGATGCCTTGGGCCCGACGGCCCTTAGCAAGATGAAGCTGAGCTAGATTGATATAGGCCTCTTGCAGGCCAGGGTTGGACTCGATCGCGGTCATAAACGCCGCTTGGGCGGCCTGGTCATGCCCACCGCGCATCTCAAGCAAACCTAAGTTAACACCCGCCAGGCCACGTTGCCCGCGATCGCCACGAAAATCAAGCGTCAGCGATTGCCTTAAATAATTCGCCGCCTCTGGAAAACGGCCCGCCCGCATGTTGATAAAACCCGCGTAGGCGAACGGCAACCCAAAATCAGGAAAACGCTGCATGCAGCTTTGCACGGTCTCGAACGCGTGCCCCAGGTCACCCAACGCGATGAAGGTCTGCACTTTATCTAGATTAAAATAAACGTTGTGACTGTCCAAGGCCACCGCCCGATTGTAATGCTCGAGCGCACGCTGGTAATACTGCGTGTTGCCCGTGGCTTCACCCATGGCGCGCAGGACGCGCCCCTTGTTGTTGAAATTATAGCCGTTCACAGGATTCATCTCGAGCGTCAGCTGATGAATGGCCAGCGCGGTCAAGAGATAACGGTTTTTCTCGTCAGCGCTGGTGGCCATGGCCGCCGCGTTCTCAAAAGCGATGCCCATCTTGACCCAGTAAAGCTCCTGATCCGGATTGAGGCCAGGCTCAATCCGCAACCGCAACGCCTTGGGCGTGGGTGTGATGGCCTGGTGGATCGAGTCGATCTGAGCTTGGCTATTGATATCTAAGAGCCGCCCCGCGGATTTTTGATACATCAACGCCGCGTAGCCAGGCTGATTGACCGCCATGCCAACCTGGCCTTGCTTATAAAAGCTGTCCGCCACCCAGATGCGTGTGGAATGCATGGCAAAGAAAAACATGCCCAATCCCACGACACCCAACAGAACCACCCGGGCCCAATGAGGTATTTTTGCCGAGCCCGACGATAGCACCACGCCCAAGCTGATCAATCCTAGCAAGGTCAAAAGCAGTCGTAGCGACCAGATAATTTCGGTACCAAAAAAATCGGGACCCGCCAGTGCGCAGACGATGCCCGTCAAGCCCAACAATCCTAAGGTCAGGCGCCAATCAAGCTCAAGCCCAGGCTTGCTCACGGCGACCGGCTCACTGGCCTCGCTCTTTTTCCAGGTCGCGGTCATCGCCGGCAACAAGCCCATCAGCATCCAATACAGCGCGCCATAACCCACCACCGTGAAGCTGAATAAGTTCTGCGCCAAAAACGCCAAGATGGCAGCCAAGCAGGCGACGATCAATAGGCGTTTGCGGGGGTCTTCTTGTTGCCGCCAGTCAAGGTAGGCGCGGCGCAACAAAGCCGCCTTCATCCAGAAAAAGGCGACCAGGCCGGTGAAGCCCATGGTCGCGGCGATCTGCATGACCATGTTGTGCGCCTTCTCGGGCGTACCATTCCACTCCAGGTTCCAATACAAAGCCAAGCGATAGGGCGGAAACGCCAATTGGAAAGTATCGAGGCCTGTGCCAAACCAAAAATGATCGCGCATGATCGCCAGCGCACTGCGCCAAATAAAAATGCGGGGGGTGTACTTAAATTCTTTCACGTCAAAAAGCCGGTGAAAGCGGTCCAGCATCTCAAGGCTCGTGCCGCGGATCGCGTCATTGTAATGGGCCATCCAGATCAAAAGCACAAAGATCGCCAAAATCCATGCGTTGTCACGAATGATCTGACTATTGGCTTTTTGCCTCGCCCAATGGGCCAACCCACCCAAGACCGCGACCATGATGAACAAACCAATCCACTTATGTTCCACCAACCCCGCGATCATGAACCAGCGCCAGATCCCGCTATAAAACATCAGCGCGCTTAAAAGTGCCACGCCCAACGCGGCCAGCACCCCTTTGACCCGGCCACTTTCCCAAGCAAAGGCCAGCCCAAAAAGAGCGGCCAACACCGTCAGGCTGATGACGCCCCCGCGGCTCTTAGTAAAGAGCACCGCCACCACTTGAAAGAGCATGGACAGCAAGATGATATAGCGCAATTTACCCTGGTGCAGTAGGAACGCGGCAATCAACGGAAAAGCTAGCAACAACTTGGTTGCGATAAACTTTTGGGTAAAGAGCATCTGCCCAAAGCTCTCGGCTTCATAAAACTTTGGGTCCATGTTGAAATAGTTGACATCAAAAAGCGCGCATAACCCAACGGACGCCGCGAGGCCCACCACGACCAAAATCGCCGTGAAGTTTTTATCCACCCGGATACGGTCTGGCAGATCTAAGAACATGACAAAACAGATGGGCAGGCTCATGACCAAGTACGCGGCCAAAAAGTTGGGGTTGCCCATGGTGCTGAACATGCGTGTTTTGCTGTAGGTGTCAGGATTCCACGGAACAAAGTCGATGCCAAAATTTTGTAGGATGCCGTAAAAACCAGACACGGTGCCCGCTAACACCACCGCGCCAAGAAAAAGATTGATCTGGCGTTCGCTGCGCACATGCTGTTGCGTTAAGATCATCAAAAAAGCGTAATTGACGATCGTGGTGATGCCCTCAAAGTCTTCGTAGACGCCGTGCACCGAAAGACGCCAGTTGATGGTGTTGAAGGTCGCGACCAGCGACACCCCCAAAAACATCAAAAGCGGCCGTTCGAGCCCGCCACGCAAGAGCGTGAACGGCCGTACCCAGAGCAGCTTGATGACAAAGAGCGTCAACGCCAAGGTGCTCAGGTCGCGAACCGTCGTCAGTTTATTAAATTCAAAGACATCGTGCCCCCGGGTAAAAAAGATCAGAGGGGCGCCCAAGAGCAGGCAAACCAACAAAAGGTCTAAGAGGCGGTCGATCACGCGCGCGGGGCGCGATTGCGGAGCGAATACAGTCAAGGGGCCTGCCAAAAAAAGTTGAGCCGCGAGCGTCGCTCGCGGCTCAAGGTTTAGCGATAAACTGGAAACTTACGGCAAAGCGTCGCGACCTGCGCCTTGACCTTCTTGTGAATCGCCGGCTTATCGACCGCGGACATCACTGTGTCCATCCACGCGGCGATCTGTTTCATCTGCGCTTCTTTCATGCCGCGGGTCGTGACCCCCGCCGTGCCCAAACGCACACCGCTGGTCACCATGGGTGGCTGGGTGTCAAAAGGCACCCCGTTTTTATTAAGAATCATACCGGCATTTTCGAGCGCCGTGGCGGCTTGGGCGCCACTGATCCCTTTGCTACGCAGATCAATCAGCATCAAATGGTTGTCGGTGCCGTTGGTGGTCAGCGTGTAGCCGTGCTGCTGCAACGCTTTGGCCAACGCCGCGGCGTTCTTAACGATCTGCTTGGCATAGGCCTTGAAGCTGGGCTTGAGCACCTCGCCAAACGCCACCGCCTTGGCCGCCACCGCGTGCATCAAGGGGCCACCCTGAATACCCGGAAAAACACGGCTATCAATTTTTTTGGCAAAGGCTTCTTTGCACAAGATCAGTCCGCCCCGCGGCCCGCGCAAAGTCTTGTGCGTGGTCGTCGTGACAATGTCCGCGTGTGGGAACGGCGAAGGATGCACGCCCCCCGCCACCAAGCCAGCGATATGGGCGATATCGGCCATCAAGACTGCGCCCACGCTATCGGCGATGCGTTTGAACGCCGCGAAATCGATGGTGCGGGGATAGGCGCTGGCGCCCGCGATGATCATCTTAGGTCTGTGCTGCTTGGCCAGGCTCGCGATCACATCGTAGTCCAACCTAAAGTCGCTCTGACGCACGGGGTAACCGGCCACCTTGTAATACATGCCCGAAAAATTAAGCCGCATGCCATGGGTCAAATGCCCGCCGCAGGCAAGATCCATGCCCATGACCGTCTCGCCAGGCTGCAGCACGGCAAAATAGGCGGCCATGTTGGCTTGACTGCCCGAGCTGGCCTGCACATTGGCGTGTTCTGCCCCAAAAATACGCTTGGCGCGCTCAATGGCCAGGGTCTCGACATCGTCATAATATTTCATACCCTGGTAATAGCGCCGGCCAGGATAACCTTCGGCGTATTTGTTGGTCATGACAGAGCCTTGGGCTTCCATCACCGCGCGCGAGGTGTAGTTTTCGCTGGCGATCAGCTGCAGCTCTTCTTCTTGGCGTTTGTTCTCGGATATCAAGATCTTGTAAACCGTGGGATCCGTCTTTTTTATATTTTTATATTCCATCGCAGGTCCCTAAAGTGGTGGTGGTCGGTTTTCTATCCGTTGCCAGGAAATTTTTTAAGCTAACACTCTAGTTTTTTAATCTTTTCAAGGCGGGCGGTGTGGCGCCCACCCTCGAAAGGGGTCGCTAAAAAAATATCTGTTATCTCTTGGGCGATTGCCAGCGCGATCAAACGCGATGGCAGCACAAGCACGTTGGCGTCGTTATGCATGCGTCCCATGCGGGCGGTATAAAGATCGTGCGCCAGCGCCGCGCGAATACCATGGACCTTGTTGGCGGCGATGCTCATGCCAATGCCCGACCCGCAGATCAAAATGCCAAAAGTTGCCTGCCCCTGCACCACGTACTTGCAGACCCGTTCGGCATAGTCGGGATAGTCGACCGACTCTTTGTCATAAGTGCCTAGGTCTTGCACATCATGGCCGCACTCTTTTAAGTAAGTCTGCAGGCTTTCTTTAAAATCATAACCCGCGTGGTCGGTACCCAAAGCGATCTTCATACACGCTCCTAAAAACGCAGCACGAGCACGGCACCATTGAGCGTGGGCCAAAGCCCCAGCCCTCGTTCGTCATTGAATTTTTTAGCCGCCCGTGGAGCGAAGGCAATGTCCCAGAGCCAGGTGCCTAAAAACATCGAACCACCTGTCACCGCCAACGCCAACGCGGTGCCTTTGTGCTCACCTTTGACTTCTGGGCCAAAAAGCTCGCCAACCCCAAAACCACCGATCAGGACACCAAAAAGCTCGCCACCGACCATGCTATAAAACGCCTCGTTGTCACCCGCGTAGCGATGGCCCGCGCCGTGCAATAAAAATCCTGGCCAAAGCGCGATTTGGCGTGCCCTGGCAGGGTCCATCGCGCGCAAAGTCACGGTGGCGGCTTCGCCTTCGGCCAAAGCCGCACTGGCCACACAAAGGGTCAGCGCCAGCGCACCCACCGTGTTGAGAAGCTGCCTGCTCACTTGTCGCCCTGCTGGGTCAAGTATTGTTTGTAGCCCTTGGATTGCAAGTCGGCGTCTTTTTGCTCAACCTTGACAGCCAGATCAGTCTTGAAGGCTCTCAACTTGGCCGCCAAGGCGGGGTCCGCCAACGCCAAGATCTGGGTCGCCAAAATTCCAGCGTTGGCCGCTCCCGCTTTGCCGATCGCCACCGTCGCCACAGGAATGCCCTGGGGCATTTGCACGGTGCTGTAAAGCGAATCCGCGCCAGCCAAAGGTCCCGTCGACATGGGCACGCCGATGACAGGCAAGATCGTGTGCGCCGCCACCACACCGGCAAGATGAGCCGCCGCGCCTGCAGCGCATATAAAAACTTTGACGCCCGCCGCTTGGGCCTTGTCAACATAAGCGATGGTCTTGGCGGGAGAACGATGCGCTGACGAGACATGAATCTCGAACGGCACGCCAAAGCGTTCTAGCTCGCCGCACGTCGCGGCCATCGTACCGAGGTCACTATCCGACCCCATCAAAATGCCAACCAAGACTTTTTCTGCCATCGTGACTCTCCCGAAGGTGCGCTATTCCAAGCGATTCAATGCGCGTTGTGCGATATCCTTGCGATAGTGCATGCCATCAAAGCTGATCTTGGCGCACGCGGCGTAGGCGCGCGTGGTTGCGTCTTTCAAGTCGGTTCCTAACGCGCTCACCGCCAACACTCTGCCACCCGCGGTGACGGTAACGCCGTCACGCTGGGCCGTGCCCGAGTGATAGAGGGTGACGCCGTGGACGCCATCCACACTTTCTAGTCCGGTGATCGGCTTCCCTTTTTCGATGGCCCCCGGGTAGCCCTTTGACGCGAGGACCACTGCCACCGTGGGCCGCGGGTCCCAGCGTAAGGGCGCCAACGTGCTCAAGCGTCCCTTGGCGGTCGCCAGCAAGACTTCGACCAGATCAAAGTCCGCGCGGGGCAAGACCACCTGGGTCTCGGGGTCGCCAAAGCGAGCGTTGTATTCAACCACCATGGGCCCGGTGGCGGTGATCATCAGGCCGACATACAAACAGCCCCTAAAATCGAGCCCATCTTCGCGCAGGCCAAGCAAGGTCGGGTCCAAAATGTCTTTCCAGACCCGCGCCATCATGGCTTCATCCAAGACGGGCGCGGGGCTGTAGGCGCCCATGCCACCGGTGTTGGGGCCTGTGTCGCCGTCGCCAACGCGCTTGTGGTCCTGGGCGCTGGCCATCGGCACGAGCGTCTGGCCATCGCAAAAGCAGAGCAAGGAAGCTTCTTCGCCAAGCATAAAATCTTCGACCAAGGCGCTCTGGCCAGCCACGCCAAAGATCTTCGCGTCAAAAATATCCGCCACCGCTTTGTCCAGCATGGCGGCGTCTACACAGACCGTCACGCCCTTGCCCGCGGCCAGCCCGTCGGCCTTGATCACCACCGGAAATCCCCGGCCCTTGGCATAAGCCGCACAAGCCGTTTTGTCGCTAAAGGCCTGAGCGCGCGCGGTGGCGACTTTATGCCGTCGCATAAATTGCTTAGAAAAATCCTTGCTGGCTTCTAATTGAGCGCCAGCACGCCCTGGGCCAAAAACAGAGATCCCTGCTTCACGCAAAGCATCTGCCAAGCCACGCGCCAGTGGATCCTCGGGACCGATGACGACCAGCCCTATCTTTTTTTCGACACAAAATCGGACAATCGCCGCGTCGTCGTCGACGTTGATCTCAGCGCGTTGACCCAACGAAGCCATCCCGTCATTGCCAGGGGCCATCCACAGAACATCGCATTGCGTGCTTTGCGTCAGCTTGTGGGCAAGGGCATGCTCACGGCCGCCCGCGCCGATCAGCAAGATATCCATGCGCTAGCGGGTGTGGGCCAAGACCCCGCCCAAGCCACCTGTGAACAAGAGCGCCCCAATCCCGAGCAGCGCCACCAACCACCAAACTTTACGCAACGAGGGCATGAAGCTTAGCAAGAGCGCTAATGCCAGCAACACCATCGACCCTTGGGCAAAACGCTCGTGCGCCTCAAACGTCTCGGCCTTGGGACCTGGCACAAAATGCTCTTCCATCGCTCCGCCCGTCGTCAACGCGGCAAGCCCCGTGATCAACGCCGTCACAAGGCTAAGGCGAGCCGAAGCAAGAAAGCCCGGCCACTTTAATGTTAAGAGCAAAAAGAACAACCCAAAGCAACCCAGTGCCAAGGGAAAATGCACCAGCTTGTTGTGCATATGGTGCGTGGCGTTGTTGACGACCAGACTCAATGGGTTCGCGCCTACCGCGGGCAACACCGCTTGGGGCGCGGCTTCTGCCGCGATCACCGCGTTTTTGGCGGCTTCGCCAGCGCGGGTGGCCCCCTCTTTAACAGCCTGCACCGCTTTTTTGGCATTCCCCACCGCGTTATGCTCATCGGCCCGCGCAAGCAAAGGCAAACCAAGCACCAACAAAATCCAAAGTATTTTTCGCATGGCAAAGCTCCTCAGTGATTAAAGTGCCGGACACCGGTAAAGACCATGGCGATCCCCTGTTCGTCCGCCGCGGCGATCGCGTCGTCGTCCTTGACGCTGCCCCCGGGCTGAATGATCGCGCGCACGCCGGCTTTGGCGGCCGCATCGACACCATCTCTAAACGGAAAGAAAGCGTCCGAAGCCAATGCCGAACCTTGAGCCCGCGCGCCCGCGCTCTCGCAAGCGATCTTGACAGAGCCGACGCGATTGGTCTGGCCAGGACCCACGCCCACCGTGCAGCCATTTTTGGTCAACAAGATCGCGTTGGACTTTACATGCACAATCACACGCCAGCCAAAGAGCAGATCAATCCACTCAGCGTCGGTGGGTTCGCGCTTGGTGACCACTTTGCAATCGGCGCGGGTCACGCGTTTGCGGTCACGGGTCTGCACCAGCAAGCCGCCCGCGACCTTCTTCATCGCGTACGTCTCAAAACCCATGCCAGGAAGGGACACCGGACTGGCCGCGGAAAAATCCGCCTCAAGCAGACGCAAGTTTTTCTTTTGCGTCAGTATATCCAACGCCTGGGGCGTGAACGATGGCGCGACCACGCATTCTAAGAACGTGCTACCGATCTCTTTGGCAAACGCCTCATCGACAGGGCGGTTGGCGGCCACAATGCCGCCAAAAGCCGAGATAGGGTCCGCCTCAAAGGCCAGCTTGTAGGCCAGCGCGATCTCGCCCTTGGCATCCACGCGTGCGGCGCCACAAGGATTGGCGTGTTTGACAATGCTGACCGCGGGCTCATCAAACTCTTTGACCACGTTGAGCGCGGCGTCTAGATCGGCGATGTTGTTGTAAGACAGTTCTTTGCCGTGGATCTGGTGCGCGTTGCCAAGCTGCGCCCCGCCTTCGCCAAGGTGCGTATAGAAAGCCGCCTTTTGATGCGGGTTCTCGCCATAGCGCAGGTCCTGAGCTTTTTCAAAGCTAAGATTGAGCGTTTGCGGAAATTCGGCTTCGCCACCGAGAGCATGCTGAAGATAGGCATGCACCGCGCGATCAAACTCGGCCGTATGCCCAAAGGCTTCGACCACCAATTTTTTAAGTGTCTCGTCAGCGACCTGCCCGCCGCTGTTTTGCATCTCTTGCAAGATAGGCAGATAGTGATCAGGGTTGACGATGACAGCGACGCTATGAAAGTTTTTGGCGCCGCTGCGTATCATGCTAGGGCCGCCGATATCGATATTTTCTACCGCTTCTTCGAGCGTCACACCTGGCTTGGCAATCGTCTTTTGAAATGGATAAAGATTAACGACCACCATGTCGATGGGTGCGATGGCATGCTTGGCGATGGTCGCCAAATGCTCTGGGTTGTCCCTTAAATGCAGCAAGCCACCGTGTATCAGCGGATGCAAGGTCTTGACCCGGCCATCCAACATCTCTGGAAAACCGGTGTGCTCGCTGATGTCTTTGACGGCCAGTCCCGCTTCGCGCAAGACTTTAGCCGTACCACCCGTCGAGATCAGCTCAACACCTAACGCCACCAAGCCCTTGGCAAAGTCCGCCAAGCCCGATTTGTCTGTCACCGATAGCAATGCCCTGCGTACTTTGACCACGAAAAACCCCTGAAATCGTTATGAAATCAATTTACGGAAAAATGATTATAAAGGCCCACAGCCCTTGTGGCAAGGGCAAGTAAAACCACAATATTTAGGGGTGTTTAGAGCTTTTTGGAAGCAAGTGATAGAGCGCGAGGCCGTTACCAGCGTTGGGGGAATAGAAAAGTTTCACAGCCGGGGGCAGCGTCGCTTGAAAGCTCTCTACAAGCCTGTCCATATGCCCAGGTCGATTGACGCCAAACTCAAGCAAAAGCCAACCGCTCCACGCCTGCTTACTCAGTTGTTTTACTAAGCCCTCGTCCAAGATCCAAATTCGCTTATCTGGCGCGTTGCTAAAATCGAGGGGCATCGGCGCTACGGTTCCAGGGCAAAGATAGTAGCCCACGCCTAGCCGAGAACCCGGCCCCATGACCAGTACCCGCTCGTCCGCCCCACCGGTGGCCTGGATCGTCTCCGCCACGGCATGCCAATCGTATTTCCACGCGTTAGGGCTCACACGATGAAACCGCACGAGGTGGGTCGAGGCAAAGACGACAATGCCTACCACCCCCACCACGACATGAAGCCGAAAATGCCAAAGCAGGTGATCCAGCCCCGCGGCGACGCCGATTAAAAAGAAGGGCAACAAAAAAATCAAATTACGATCGGTAAGCGTCGGCCTGTAGAGCGCGTAAAGCAAGGCCACCGCAAGGCCCGCCACAAAGAGCCAACCAAGCAACGAGCCTGCGCGCTGTCGCTTTTGTAGAGCCTCGCCCCACCCTTTGATAAATAGCGGCAGGATGACCAATGTTTCTCGTTTGCCTGAAGAAAAAATATCCAGCATATGAAAAAGATAAGTGAGAGAGGTTTTTTGGGCGTAGTGCACACCCCCTTGCGTCAAGCGTACATGGGTTAAAAAAGTTGGCAACCAAGGTAAAAAAATTAGAAAGCTAACGCCGAAACTAGCGGCAGCCAGAAGCGTGCCCCGTTTACCAAGCTGTCCGCGCATGGACAGATATGCCAACAAGAGCCCCTGCGAAAAAACTGACCAAAGGGCAAAATACTGTGTCAACAATGCCAGGCCGTTCAAGACGCCCAGCGTCACGGCATTCAACAAAGTCCGGCTTTCTATAAAACGGAATAAGCTCAAAGCGCTACCAATGGTCAAAAACATAAAAAAAGAATACATGCGCGCTTCTTGGGCGTAC
>JANLXT010000054.1:0-10822 GCA_031365225.1 candidate division FCPU426 bacterium | reverse complement strand
GGCGAAGCTGGTTTCCAGGCCGGGCCCGGGCTGGCGCTCTACAACGAGCACCTCGGCACCATTGCGACGCAGAAAATAGGCGGTCGTCAGACCGAGCAGGCCGGCGCCGACGACGATGATGCGCATAGCCCGGCGACCTTGAAGTGTGACAGCCCATCTTCCGCATCGAAGTCCGGAAATGCAATCGAGACAATGCCGGCTGACGCGCCAAAACAAACACGGCCGGGAAAACTGGGAACAATACGGCTGTTCCCGCACCACCGCTGGCGATGAAACCAGCATTGGTCAAGGCCGCCACCGCAGTCACATTACCAATCGTCTTTTCATCAAGATTTCCCTTGATGATAACACCCTTATCCTTCACGGAAGTATTTAAGTTAGCGCTGGTCGCTTGTGGAGCCATGACCAAGTCTTGGGGGATGTTGATATTAGTGATGCTTGCGCCATTCTCAGTATTCAGTTGATAGGACGCAGCAGTGATGCGGAACGGCGTATTGATATCGTTGCTAGTGTCCAAGGAGCCCATCCACCCTTGCACGAGTCCACCTGTTGCCGTCACCAAATTACCAGTGCTGTCAAAAGTAAAGTTGCCAGCACGCGTAAAATTTGTCGTATTACCCTTAGCTACTGTAAAGAAACCATTACCTTGAATCGACAAATCTGTGACGTTGCCCGTAACCTGCAATCCGCCTTGGCGAAACAGGGTTTGTATTGTTTGGACCGTAACTCCTAGCCCGAGCTGCGATGGGTTAATTCCGCCTAAATTGCTCGAACTACTCGATCCTGACGCATCTCCCAAACCTTGGCTAACAAGATCCGCAAAATTAACACGGCTAGTCTTATACGCCACCGTTTGAGAATTGGCGACATTGTTGGATATGACATCCAGCCATCGTTGCGATGACTGAAGTGCCGAAATTGAAGATCCGAGTGATCCCATAAATCTTGCTCCGCTATTCGGTTACATCAAAACGCCGAATTTACTCTAATCCTTTTTTACCGCCGGCAAACTCGCTAATTGACGAAACTCTATAATTCTTTCGAGGATTAGGCTTGCTTCCTCTTTAACAGTTATTTTTTTACCATCACTCAAACTAAGGATCGTTTCAGGCACTACCTCGATAAGCTCAATATGGTCGTCGTTGACATGCAGTTCGACTCCATTGAGGCGGGTGACCTTGATCATCCTCTAAAATCCTCTAGAAAGGCCTGCGCAGACAATCTGGCGACGCTTCCTTGTTTAAGGTCCCGCCCACCCTCCCAAACCTTAAAAAGTTTGGGAGGGTGGGAACCTGGACCATCCGTATACCTATCTGTTCGTTGTGCGAGAAGCTAGATAACTACTAGCGTCCCAGGTTTACCAACGTATCCAACACACGGTCCGCCGCGGTAACAACACGCGCATTGGACTCGAACATGCGTTGAGCGATGATCATGTTGGTCAATTCAACCGTCAAATCAACGTTTGAACCTTCCAGTGCGCCACCCGTAATGGCTCCCAACCCATTTTGGCCAGCAGTGTCATACCGTGCTTGGCCAGAATTGGATGTCTGTTGGAAATAACTTGAACCAATCTTTGATAGACCACCATCGTTGGTAAAGCTCGCCATTGCCAACTGTGCGATTGCCAATGATTGCTGGTTGGTGAATGTGCCGATAATTTGTCCAGTCTGATCCACAGAAACGCTCAATAGCTGACCATCGCTGTAGCCATCTTGGAATGTCGAAGTGGCTGTATTGTTAGGAATGTAGATGCCCGTAACAGGATCGATACTGCCACCACCGAAATCGCCCGTAAAACCATCTCGCAGGCCGTTGGCGGTGATTGGATCCCCAAATCCGCCAGTTGCACCGACTGGAAGAGCACCAGCACCCCAAGTGTTGCCCGTACCAAAGTTAACGCTAAAAATAAATGGATCAAGTCCACCCGAGGGTAAGACTACTGGTGCAGATGCGGTTGTTCCGTTGAACGGATTGATTAGAGCCAGAACAGGATTTGGCTGTATGCCACCAGCCGCAGGTACGCCGTATCCACCGTTGGTTTGCAAGGAGCCATCGGCATTAAAACTGATGAATCCGTAATTGGGAGCAACAGCCACTGCAGGACCGTAGGGTGACGCGACGGTTAACCATGTTGCGGCGCCAAACAAGTCCATTCCAGTTCCGCCCATCAAATTATCTTTGGTCGGAGTTCCAGTGAAAATAGCGCTACCCGTTACCGTGGTTGTGTCAAAGGCATACCAAGCAAACTGGGGAGGTTGGTTGTTGATTTGGTCACCCACTTGGTAAAACAAGAAGGTAATTGATCTTGGGTCGCCAACGCTGTCATACACGGTTTGCGTGACCGTGTGGTCAGCAGTGATAGTAGCGAAAGGATCGATCAATAACGCATGCGCAACGCTAGGGTCAAGAGCGCCAGGTACCGCAGTCAAACCAGTACCCGAACCACCGGACGCAATCAATGTAGCCGCAGTGAGAGCCACAACTGCTGCGGTATTGCCAGGAGTTCTTTCGTCAAGATTGCCTCCCATGATTACACCTTGATCTTTAATGGTCGTGTTTAGGTTGGCGCTCGTGGCTTGGGGCGCGATGATTAGACTCGAAGGGATTTGAATATTCCCGATCTGAGTAACATCTGATGTATTGAGAGTATACGATGCTGATGCTATACGTGCTGGCGCACCGACTACGTTGACACGCGTAAACTGACCCATCCAACCTTGAACCAAGCCACCATCGGCAGTGACCATGTTTCCGGAATTATCGAATGTGAAATTGCCAGAGCGGGTGTAAACCGTCGCGTCACCTTTGGCCACCGTGAAGAACCCGGAGCCTTGGATGGCTAAGTCGGTTGCATTGCCCGTCACATTCACTGAACCCTGCTGAAAGATCGTTTGGATAGTTTGCACAGTGACACCCAAGCCTAATTGGCTAGGATTGATACCGCCCAAGTTGGCGCTTGAACTTGAACCCGAGGCTGAACGTAAGCCTTGGTTGACCAAATCAGAAAAAGTCACGCGGCTTGATTTGTACGCGACCGTATTAGAGTTAGAAACGTTATTTGAAATGACATCCAGCCAGCGTTGCGAGGACTGAAGTCCCGAGATTGCTGCTCCAAGAGCACCCATGGTGATTCTCCTTTTTTGGTACGTCGCCTCAGTCAGTCGGCGACGACAGGGGGCCTCCCTGAAAGGGGTCCGGCCCAGTTATTTACAAGTAGTCTAAATTTTCTAAACGATTACCGCGCTGTCGATGTTCGTGAACACATTGTCTCGTGCTGACGCTGTGTCCACTGCTGTAATAACGGTGTTATTGGGCACCGAAACTACAAAGGCCAGATCATCCTTTAACAACAAGCTTTCGCGCGAACCCTTGGCCGCGGCTTGCGCCACGCCGTTACTTAAACGCGCAATGTCTTGTTGATTGAGCTGGATGTTGCGTGAAGCCAACCTTTGTTGAGCATGAGCGGAAAATTTAAGCTCAACGCTCTTTGAGCGGCTAGCTTCAAGTACCTGCCCGAACGACAAACCACCTGCCGTGACCCGCGCGCTTGACTGCGGAATCGTGACGGGCGTCTGAACAGACGCGACTTGCTTGGAATCGATGGGATTAATCATCTTATCCTCGCTTTATGGCGTCACCGATGCGACCGCCGGTAATTTCATTAGAGTGGTTGTACCGCCAACGAGAGCGACCGTAAGGGCCGTTTCGCCGTCGATAAAACGCACACCGCTGATAGTTCCGGTGACGCTGGTGCCTTCGACATCTACGCCTTGAACTGTCTTACCCAACATGTTGGTCGCTTGAGACACATTTTGCATCGCGAGAAGCGTCAGCAGATTCGTGTTCAAATTCTGCATTTGCTCTAACGAGGCAAATTGAGCCTGTTGAGTCAACATCTGTGAGCTGTCAAATGGTTTCGTTGGGTCTTGATTTCTCAACTGAACCATCATCAACTTCAAGAATTCCATCTTGTAGTCGACGCTCTTAGTGTTGGGGGCAATTGTTGACGGAGATGCGTTATTAACTAGAGAACTGATTGATCCTGTGACCATGGCATTTCACCTCCCCTCGTGTCGGACTAGGGGGTTCAGGCTAAAGCGCTGAACCGAGTATTGTGACTCTCGACAGCTGTAGGAGAAAACGCGCCCCAAAGCACGCTTTCAGCTGACTGTTTGAGAGCTAACTTATCCATTTGTTGTTGCCAGCGCCATCCTTGATCGGGTGCCTGACCTTGTTGTTGGGTCTGCGCACGCACGCCAATCGACAGCTCTCGCACTACAAGTCCCTGCTGTTCTAATTCGTGTTTAAAGTGCTGCAGATTGTTGACCAAGATCTCATGCGTCTCGACCCTACTTGTTACAAGTCGGGCAGTTAAACGCGATCCTTCCATGGACAACTCTACATCGACTTCACCCAACCACTCAGGACTCAGCTTTATTCGCAATCGGCTATCTTGTTGCGCCGCTTGTGTAACTGTGTCCAGCACTTGGCTTAGCACCGCTTCACGTTGGGGCTGACTTAAAGAACGTGTGTTTGTGCTATCGCGATTAAGGCCTGCATCGAAAATCGACGAGGACTCCTGCACGCGACCTGATGTTCCAAGTAGTTCCGAAAAGTCTTCGTTGTGTGACGAAAGCTTTGTTGGACTGCTCGGTAAATCCACTCGTTCTTTGCGCTGCACCACCGTGACTACCTCTGGCAGAGTCAAGGGCGCTCTGTCGAGAGGCGCATTTTGAATCTGCGTTTGGCTATTCGGAGCAGTTTCCAACAACTGGGGCGAAGGAGACGCCTGGCCGTGGAAAGTAGGGTCAATAATCACAGCGGGCTGTTTGCTCGCTATCGTTGACACTACCTGATCGGGCGCTACGACATTGATGGAAACCTCATTTGAGAAACGCGAATCGACACTTCGCACTGTCACCATTGTTTTGGGATCAGCTTGAGGTAAAGGTCCGAGCAACTCTTGAGTATTCAATGCCGTTTCGACAAGGAGCGTTCCTGGTTTAGCCACGTTCACTTGACGCGGAATTACGGAATCACTCTTGATCGTTTGAGCCCAACCATCTGTTCCATTCGCGTTCTCAGGCAAAACTAACCCAGCAACATCAGTTTTCGACACGCCACTTTTTACCAACTTCGGCTCTGTCGTCCCCACTAAAAAAAGTGGATCTTTCGCGGCCGGGGTCGATATCAAACGAGCAAATGTCTGGACTGTTGGTTGTATTTGATCTTTCGCAACGCTCGAAACAATACTATTTGTCTCGAGAGAAGGAGCCTGCACTTGAGCGGGATTGCCAGGTTTTGTGGAGCTGACAACAACTTGCAACGTCGAAACGTTTTCAGCTGTTGATTGCACCTGGTTTAACGCTGGGCTGAGCCCGTTTTCGGCGTTAGAAGCCCCGCCCGTCCGAGTGGACACTAGTATTGGCTGGCTAAAAATATTTGCCAACTTTACTAGCTCGCCCGCTAAAACAGGTGATTGCGCAGCTTCGGCCGCTTTGTCATCTACTCTAGATTGCGGCAGCGATATTTCCCTCGTGGCTCCGGGGCTTCCTCCTTGCGGTCCAGAAATTTCCCCAGATGTATCTCGGCTAACATTCCACGTGGTTCCTATCGTACCTAGATTCTCAGCAGTCTTCCCAACAACCAGCTCAACTAGACTAGAGAGCTGATTTGATTGCGTTACGTTCAATCCAATTTCTTGAGCCACCCCGCTCACTATTTGTTGCAGAGCCACAGGTTCACGCCTTAACGCTTCCAATTCTGATGTTGGCTTTTGGCTTAAAGTTAAGACCAGTTCTTTTAAAGCCCGTTCGGTTTGAGGGTCAACTTGAATCCCTGTATCGCCGCCCGAGATTTTAAGGGTCTTAGCCGCTTCCAAAAGCACAGCGTCAAACTTGATTGAAAAGGCTCCCGTCGCACTACCCATAACAGGCGGTGGAGCTTGCGGAGTCAGTACACTCAATAAATCGAGTTGTGTTTTTATAATCAATTGTATTCACCTCCCTTCGATTTAGATGCGTCAGCTAATTCGATACACCGACGGTTACGCCGAACGCATTATTCTGAAGCAGCCCAGATAATTGAGAAAACTCATCCATCCGAAGTTGCTCTTCACGTTCGGCAGAAAATTTCCATGTTTGAAGTTTTTGTTCTTTAAGTTTTTCAAGTACCTTCAATTTTTTTTGCGCTTCGATGAGCGCGCTCCGAGCGCTCTCCAATCGAGTGCCTATTTCTGCCAAGTTACCATTTGATCGCGCTAAAGCGATTTGAAGTGCATAGCGACTTTCTTCGAATGCCCTGGAGCTAACGACATCCAAGCTTGTCTCTGCCATCTGAGACGCACGTATTTGCACGGACGACTCAATTGTTTCTGCTATCAACATTTTTCTGGACTGTTCCTTTGCGAGCTCCCGTTGGATTACCGCAAAATTTTGTTTGGCGATACCCTCGTGCTCTGCACGGACTTTTAATACAGTCTCAAGTTTAAAGTTGAAGCGGCGCATAATTAACCTTGGATGATGGAAGCTAGCGATTTTCGCGCGTTATCCAATGTATCCTGTTCTTGAATATCTTGTTTTAAAAACCCGTTTATCTGCTCAATCTTAGTCAAAGCTCGATCAATCCTTGAATCAGACCCCCGCACGTAGGCACCAATATTGATTAAATCTTTAGCGCCTCGATAGGCAGAAAGTATATCGCGAGCTCCAGCGGCGACGCTTCTTTGATCTTGGTCCGATAAGTCGACCATAAGGCGACTAACACTCTCAAGGATATCAATGGGTGGATAGTGATTCTGCGACGCCAACTCTCTCGAGAGGACAATATGCCCATCAAGGATAGCTCGCACCGTATCTCCGACAGGCTCGTTCATGTCATCCGCTTCAACCAAAACCGTATACAGCCCCGTAATGCTTCCGCGATGACGTGTGGTCCCCGCTCTTTCAAGTAGCTTTGGTAAAGCCGCAAAAACCGAAGGAGTATAACCCTTTGTTGCTGGCGGTTCTCCAATCGCCAAGCCAATTTCACGACTAGCCATAGCGAAGCGTGTAACTGAATCCATCATGAACATCACCGTCAGGCCTTGGTCGCGAAACCACTCCGCAATGGCGGTAGCGACAAGGGCGCCCTGCCTACGTACCAAAGCTGGTTGATCGCTCGTGGCAACAATCACAACGCTTCTTTTAAGACCTTCAACGCCAAGATCTTTTTCTATGAAGTCTCGCACTTCGCGACCGCGCTCACCCACGAGCGCGATAACATTCACATCAGCGTCACTGTCCCGCGCAACCATTCCCATGAGAGTACTTTTTCCTACACCCGATCCCGCAAAAACGCCGATACGCTGACCCCGCCCTAATGTGAGCAAGCCATCGATAGCGCGAACCCCGGTAGACAAAGGCTCAGAAATGCGGTGCCGACTCATTGGCTCGGGTGGTTCTCGGTGCGCTGGAACGAATGCTGATGCGCCAAGAGGTCCCTTGCCATCCATGGGACGACCTAAACCATCCAAAACCCGACCCTTGAGTTGATTCCCGACAGGAACTTGAAAATCACGTCCTGTTGGAACAACCGCACAACCAGGCCCCACGCCAAGCAACTCGCCTAAGGGCATAAGCAACATACGGCCATCGCGAAATCCAACCACTTCTGCCAAAACACGTTCTTTTCCTTGACTTGGATAAATCCAGCAAATCTCTCCAATGGACGCTTCTGGTCCGCTCGCTTGAAGAACCAAGCCAATAACTTGTTCCACGCGACCCATTTTGCGCACTGGATCTAAATTATCTAATTTGTCAAAGAACTTTTGGCCCAGTGCTGCAGCCTCAGCCTTCATGGCTAGCCTCTTCTAACAGGCTCCTGACTATTTCTGATAATTGACCATCTAACGTTGCATCGATGCTGACCAAACCACTGCTCACTTTAACTCCGCCGTGGATAATAGTCTCATCGGCCAAATACGAAATTTCTTTAATGCCCAAACCCGCTAATCCAGCCTCTACCTCAGAACCCTTAACTTTTAAAAGGTCTTCTGGGTTCAACGAAATCAAAACTTTTTGACGCTCAGCAAGACGCCGAACTGCCAAACGAACCAAGTCCAAGACCAACGCAGGCTGAGTCTTAATCTCGCGAACAAGAATTTTTGCCGCGATTCGACTCGATAATTCGACTAGCAAAGCCTCTTGGTCATTGAAATAACCCTGCTTTTCTTGTAGCAGCGAGGCACTCAAACCCTGGAAACGGGCGATTTCTTCACTCCACCGCAACAAACCTTCTTCATCACCTTTCTTGACACCCTCTTCGTAGCCTTCTTCTGTTCCTCGCGTTAAACCTTCGTTATAAGCCTCTTCTCGGATTTTTTGAGAGGCCTCTTCTGCGGCGAACACCGCCTTGTCTTCAACCGCCTTTGCTTTCGTGAGCGCGTCGGTCAGAGCCTGCTGAGCTAGTTGGTTGATCTGGGCCGCTTGTTCTTGAGCTGCGATAATTAGCGGATCCATTGCTACAGTTTTTTGTGCTTCGATCGGCTTAGGTTGAAGAGTCTCTTGTTGCTTACGTATCAGCTCTTGCAATGCAGCAACCGCCACCTGCTTAACTACGAAAGGGTGCTCCCCTTCTTGGTAGGAGCCACCTTGAAAAAGTCGGGCAAGCCCCTTAGACAAAGACCTCGCCCTCACCACCACGGCTAACGACAATCTCACCCATCTCTTCGAGTTGGCGAATGGTATTGACGATTTTCTGTTGAGCTTCTTCTGTGTTCTTAAGACGCGTCGGTCCCATGGCTTCCATTTCTTCGATAATCATCGCCTTAGCTCGTTGCGACATATTCTTAAGAACTTTAGTTTTCACCTCTTCGCTCGCACCCTTAAGTGCCAAGATAAGGTCCTTTTGGTCAATCTCACGAAGTATGCGCTGGACACTACGGTCATCAATTAACAGCACGTCATCAAACACAAACATCAGCCGCTTAATTTCGTCGGCAAGATCAGGATTTATCTCTTCGAGCTTTTCCATAATCGCTTTTTCGGTGGAACGATCGGCGCGATTCAACATCTCGGCGACAGCACGAACGCCACCTGCCGCGGACATCTCTTGCGTAAACACACTCGCTATGTTCCGTTCTAAAACTTTTTCAATCTCCATAATAATATCAGGAGTGGCGCGTTCCATTTGAGCCACTCGTTGCGCAACATCCACTTGAACCTCGCCAGGCAACGCACCCAGGATAGTCGCCGCGTGCTCGCTAGAGAGGTGGGCAAGAATCAAAGCAATCGTTTGCGGATGCTCGTGTTGAATGAAGTTGAGCAGCTGTTGTGGATCAGTTCTTTTGATAAAGTCAAAAGGCGTCATCTGCAGAGCGCCCTGCAAGCGATTAATAATCTCGATTGCCTTTTGATCACCAAGAGCTTTTTCCAAAACTTCGCGAGCGTAGTCAACGCCACCCTGGCTAATATATTCTTCTGCCATAGACAACTGAAAGCATTCTTCCATCACAGCATCGCGCTCAGCCGGAGACACTCTTTTTACATTGGCGATCTGTAACGCGACTTGCTCGACATATTCCTCTTTCAACTCTTTGAAGACCTCAGAGCTGATTTCGGGGCCGAGCGAGATCAATAAAATCGCCGCTTTTTGTTCGCCAGATAGGCGGACGGGCAGTGCCATAGTTGCCTCAGCCTTTTTCTTCAGACAGCCAGCGCCGGACTAGCATGGCGATAGCTTGGGGCTTTTCACGCGCCAGCTTGACGACTTGTTGCCGCAGCTGCGCCTTGCGTTGTTCTTCAAGAGCCATTTCAGTAGGACGACCTGCTTGATCGAGCGGAATAGCCGCTTCATCTTCAGGCAACACGTCTGACTCGCCAACGCGAGTGATCTCTCGAATCAAGCGCTCCTGAACACGCACAACGCGTGGTTTGAGGATGCTGCGCAAGAATAACAAGAGGAACAATACAATCAAGAGCACGACCAAGCCTTTCCACAAAATCAACCAAAGCTCAGTCTTGCGCATTTGAAGATCGGCCAATTCTTGATTGTGTCGATCGCTTGTGTCAAAGCTGATATTTTCGACAGCCACTTGATCACCGCGTGCTAAATCAAGCCCTGCCGCAGCCACAACAGCAGTTCGGATGCTATCAATCTGTTGTGGTTGCAGGCTATCAACCATGACCGCAATGGAAAGACGCTTAATCGCTCCAGGGGCCGCAACCATTTTTGACACCTTTTTATTGACCTCGTAATTCACGGTTTGTTCGTTGCGGGTGTAGCTGTTGCTACCATTACTCTGATAGGACTGGTAACCCGGAATATTGCTTTCAGTGCCAGGCACGCCACCTGTTGGCATCGTTCCATTGCCCGTAAATGATTCAACCTTGCTCTGCAAACTGCGCGTCAACCCTTGATTGTTTGCGACAGGCTCGTAAGTTTCAGCATTTTCTTCGACTTGATCAAACTTCAATTCGGCCGTGACTCGAACGGCTGCTCGATTTGGTCCAAGGACTTTATCAAGCATGCCACTCACACGACGCTCCATTTCGTGCTCTACTTTTTTTGTCAGCTCTAATTGATTGTCTGTTTGTTTGAATAACTTTGTCGGACTTGCTTTGCCTTCGGTGCCACTGGCATCGTCAAGTTCATCACGAATCAGGTCAGACAACACGACACCGCGAGAATCTAATAATGTCACGTTCTTGGGATCCAGCCCTTCGACGCTCGACGATACCAAGAAAACAACACCACGTATTTGCTCAGAGCGAAGTTGCGCATTTTTGCGCAAACTAACGACAACACTTGCAGTCGCGGGCTTCTCTTGAGCTGAGTAGAG
>JANLXT010000031.1:0-6995 GCA_031365225.1 candidate division FCPU426 bacterium | reverse complement strand
TGTCGCGCTGGGCGTGGCGGTACGGGTTATTGTGGGCGTCGCCGTCTGGCTTGCTGTCGATGTGCTCGTAGGCGTACGCGTCTGAGTCACCGTCTGGGTCGACGTCGGTGTGACTGTGGGCGTGGCGGTCCACGTGATGCTCTGGGTCGCGGTGAGTGTGACGGTAGGGGTTGCGGTTTGCGACATGCTTGGCGTCGCGGTCTGTGTCACCGAAGGGGTGCTGGTCGGTGTGGCTGTGGGTGTGACCGTTGGCGACGCGGTCCAAGTGATTGACCGGGTAGCCGTGGGTGTCGCTGTCGGCGTGGCGGTTTGAGTCACCGTGAATGTGCTGGTGGGTGTTCGGGTTAAGGTTCCCGTCTGGGTCGACGTCGGTGTAGCGGTTGGCGTCACGCTTGGTGTGCTACTTTGTGTCGCCGTGGGCGTCGCCGTGGGTGAGGCTGTCCACGTGATGGATTGGGTCGCCGAAGGCGTCGCCGTGGGTGTAGCCGTGGGCGTGGCGCTCCGAGTGCTCGTCGGTGTGTGCGTCTGAGTCACCGATAGAGACGGTGTAGGGCTTGGCGTGACCGACTGCGTGTTCGTCGGCGTCACCGTTTGCGTCACGGTGCGCGTGGGTGAAGCACTTGGTGTTACAGTTTGCGTGACCGTGGGCGTATGGGTCTGCGTCACCGACTGAGTCGGCGTGGGGCTTGGTGTGACCGACTGCGTGTTCGTTGGCGTCGCCGTCTGCGTCACGGTGCGTGTGGGCGAGTTTGTGGGTGTGGCAGTCTGAGTAGCCGTGGGTGTATAAGTCTGCGTCACGGTTTGGGTTGGCGTACGAGTCGGCGTGGCCGTAGGTGTCGCCGTGGGCGTCACGGTTGATGTCACGGTGCGTGTGGGTGACGGTGATGGGGTATTGGTCGGCGTGGCGGTCGGCGTCACGCTTGGTGAGGGGCTGTTGGTCGGCGTGGCGCTAGGCGTAGACGTCGGGGTCGCCGTGGGCGTGTAGGTTCGCGTCGGCGACGGTGACGGCGTGTTGCTTGGCGTGGCCGTGGGGGTGTACGTCGGGGTCGTCGTCGGTGTGTAGGTCCGCGTGGGAGTGTTCGTCGGGGTCGCCGTGGGTGTGGCCGTGCGCGTAGCCGTGGGGCTGTAGGTAAAGCTGGGCGTAGGCGTGTTGACGGTCAGCAACACAAAAGGCGGACCACTGTAGGCTTTGGCCTTGTGCGACTGTGAATTCATCACCGTAAAGACCTGCATGCCTCCTGTGGTCGTCAGCACTTTTGTCGCCACAGCCCCAGTCACGATCGGAAAGCGCACCGCCCAGTTATCACCCAGCGCCGCCGCATTGGGACTGTAAGCGTTGGCTTGCACCACACCACCCACGCCCGCCGCGTATCCCGTCAGGTTGATGGTATTGCCTATCGCGCCTTCAAGGGGCACGCTGATCCCTATGGGCGTGTCCACGCCACCCGAAGTGCCAAAGGTGAAGCTGGTCGACCACCATTGATCATCGTCCCCCTCGATGATGTCACCATCATCGGTGTTGCAACATTCCATCAAATAACCGCCAAAGCCCACGCGTAATTCACTGCTGCCACTGGTGCGACGAACACGATAGACGCCACTGTTACCGATGGCGATCGTGCTGGCGACCTGCGCGCTTGTCGCGGGCGCGGCGATCGTCCCTGTGGTGACAGCGGTCCAGGTCCCCGTCGCGCTGGTGAAGGACATGTTCCCGGATCTTGGGCCACCGGCATAGTACTGAACCTCATAGTCAGTCGCGCCAGCGCCACCCACGGTGGTTATGATGATGCGTCCGGCCACACCCGTGGTGACCGTGCCATAGATCCATCCCGCCGAGACCTGGTGGCCGTCCGCGCCAGCGCCATATTGCATGCCGCCGGCATCGGCGTATTCCCAATTGAGGTAGGTGCCTTTGGTCAAAAGAATCGGGACATCGCAAGAATAGACCCTGAAGTCGCCACAGAAAGTGAGGTTGGTACCCTTGACCAGCGTGACAACACCGTTCCCGGGCAGGGTTGTCTCAAGCGCTCGGCGCCAGATGGCCCCATTATCTGTGCTGTATTCGACCGTGACGGTGGTCGCTGTACCACTGGGATTGATCGCCACCAAATAGTCACCCTTTCCTCCATCAGTGGCTTCGGCGCCCGATGAATTATTGAGGTGCGTCGCAAAGAACTGGCTCAGGTAAGTCCCGCTGCCGCCCAAGACCATCGTGCTCTTATTAGTGGTGTACTCATTGGTGCTCGAGTTGGTCTCCCAAAGCATCGGATAAGTCGATGCGGCCTTAAAGTAATAGTATCCATTGGCGGCAGCAGTCAGAGAATAGTCCACGACTTGACCACTGTTGTATGCCGCGGCGCCCAGCGTCGCTGTGCCGATCACGGTACCTGAGGCTTGCGTCCGCAGCAGGCTCATGGTGCTGCCATTGATCAAGGGATAGATATGTATCGCGGGCACGACCGCGTCGGCGCCACCATCCACCGCCGAGTCCTCGACCTGTAAAAAGCCCCCCCAATTGCCGCTGGTGTAGTTAAAGCCGGCAACGCCTTCGCAATTGCCCACAACGGGCACCCCCAGCGGCGAGCTATTATTTGCTAAGGCGGTGGCTTGATTGCATTGCACCTTCTCAGTTCCGGCAAAAGCCCCAAAAGTCGCGACGACCGTCAAGGTCACGCCTGTATGGGCCGCCAGTCCGCCGATATTCCATCGCAAGAACTGCCCTGTGACCGTGGCTGCGGGATTCGAGCTGACGTAAGCCTGCCCCGTGGGGAGCGTGTCCCAAACCGCCAGACCAGTCAAAGCAGTCGCCATCGCGTTGAAGGCGATGATGGTATAGGTGACATTGGTGCCCGCCAACACAGTCTTGGGGTTGGCTGATTTATCAATGTCTATGCTTCCCTGCGGGGTCAGATAGTCAACGATGTTCGAGACCCAATTACGATTGGGGATGTTGGCGCCCACAGCAGCCATCATGTTGATATCATAATTAACAAAAAGCTTACCCGCTGACTGAGCCGCCTGAATCTGCGAATGTCCGAAAGCAATGGCCATCGTCTGATCGCCAAGGCCATAGTTATATCTGGTCACAGGGTAACCAGACCCGGTGCCTCCATAAGGCACTGTTCCAGGCCAAGTCGTCACGACACCAGCCAGTGTTTGAAAATCTATGTGGAAGTTATCGGCCAAGATGCTACCAGTCGTATCGATGGGAAAGGTGACGCTTCCCGAATATCCTGGATAGGGGATCGCTGCGCCCGTGTTGATATATGTATTGAGGTAACTTGTTAGAGAGTCCATGCGGCTATGAAAGCCTTCGTTTTCAGCTTGCAGGTAAACACTGCCGCCTTGCGCCATATAGGCGTTGAGCAATGTCATGTCGCCCGCGGTGATCGTGTCGACATCAACCGTGCCTGTCACACCACCGTTCGCCTCAAAGCGGGTATCCCAAACTTGATCAAATTGCGCCAGGGTCACACCTGCCGTCGTTAGATCGTCACCAAAGCCATCATTGACGTTATCAACTAAGATGTAGGTGACGTTCATATTGATGCCCGAACCATTGGCTCCCGACATGGTGTCCGGCAAATTAGCAGCCAACATGTGATTGGTGTATCCCGCAGAATAAATAACCAAAATGTTTTGCGTGGGTGGCGCACTATTAGTTGAATCGTAATCGGCGCGCGCAAAAATAGGCATGCTCAAGCAAAGCGCTATGAGCAGCCTATATATATAGAAGCTAGATTTGGGTTGAAAACTGGACATGACGTAGCTATCCCTTCGCTATTATTAGACAATATTTTTGAATAAATGACTCGTTTATGACTTACCAATTAGATAATTTTAGTTATATAAAAGTGATAAAAAACGCTTAATGTACACTAATAATCACTACAAAAACGTTATTAAATCAATATTTTGACTTCAATACAAAAACCCTTCGCTTCGTCACTGTTTGAAACCCAAACCTTACTTAGCGACCGCCAATTTAAGCACACGCCCTTCCGTCAGCCCTGTGCCGTCCTCTGCGTCCACCCGCACCAAGTAAACACCACTGGCGATCGGCTTCGCACCAAAGTCCAAGGCCAATTGGCCACCTGTGGCCCAAACGTGCATCACCAATTCACCTGCCGTGTTGTAAACCCGCGCGTCTAAGCGGACCGACAAACCAACCAAGCTTGGAGCGAAAATCGTGACAACTTTACTGCCACCCGGGACCACTGGATTGGGTGCGATGAACGCATCGCTCAAGAGATTGCTTGGACTACGCAACACGGTCACTGCCTTTGTATTGACGGTCGAGCCCTTGCCGCCTTCTTGTTGTTCAACGCGCACATAGTAGGTGCCCGAGCTGACCAAGCGGCCTGCGCTATCCGTTCCATCCCATTGCACGGCCTCGAGCGGGCCAAGGCCATAGCGAATCTCAAGTTTGTTGGCGTTGCCAGGCGCAAAACTGGGGTTGGCATCGCTGACGACACCGTTCACATCGCTCAGTCGCAACATGCCCGCGCTTTGGCTAGATGGTTTTGAGAACTGCCGTATGATCTCGCCCGCGCTATTAAAGATCTGGACTTTAATGCTCCCAGGCGCGCGTAAGACGGTGATACCGATAGCAAAACTCTTGGGATTGCCAAAGCCGTCGTCCATCTGGATCTTAACGGTGTAGAGACCGGACTGAACCAATTGCCCGTTATCGTTGATGCCACCCCAGATAAACGTTTGTCCCGTTCCTACGAGCTCGATCGCGGCCAAACCACCGTCGTCAGGGATGATGGCCTGTTCGGGGCCCTTCAGTCCGGTCGGTTCGAAATAAAGCCCGATGCCTTGCGGTGCGACATACACCAGCTCACCCGCACCGTTGTAGACACGCACATAAGCGGTCAGTGGCGGCACGGGCGTCGATGTGAAGCTGGCGGTGGGCGAAGGCGACCAGGTTGGTGACGGTGAGTTTGTGGGCGTCACTGTGCTGGTAGAAGTATTGGTGGCGGTCGGCGTGGCGGTCGGTGTCACGGTTGAACTTGATGTAGCTGTTGCCGTCGCTGTTGCCGTAGGCGTCATCGTCGCCGTGGGTGTAGGTGTCGCGGTACGGGTCATGGTTGGTGTCCCGGTTGCGGTGGCCGTGGCGGTGAATGTAGGCGTCGATGTCGGGCTCGCGGTAGGCGTATCTGTAGGTGTCGCGCTTGGAGTAGCGGTAAAGGTCGCCGTCTCTGTGGCTGTGGGTGTCGCCGTCTCTGTGACCGTGGGTGTCGCGGTTTCTGTAGCTGTGGGCGTGTCCGTGGCGGTGTCCGCAAGTGTCGCCGTGGGTGTCGCTGTTTCAGTGGCTGTGGGCGTGTCTGTTTCAGTCGCCGTCTCGGTCACGGTGGGCGTGTAAGTCTCGGTTTGAGTCTCAGTCGCCGTCGGTGTTGCGGTAGGTGTATCTGTCTCGGTCGCTGTCGGCGTAGCCGTCTCAGTGACTGTGGGTGTATCTGTCTCAGTGACTGTGGGCGTATTCGTCTCGGTCACGGTCGGCGTGTCTGTCGGTGTTGCCGTCTCGGTGACTGTCGGCGTATAAGTCTCAGTTTGAGTCTCTGTCGCCGTCGGCGTTGCCGTTGGGGTAGCAGTCGCGGTCACCGTGGGCGTGGCGGTCTCCGTCACGGTCGGTGTTGCAGTCTCCGTCATGGTCGGCGTAGCAGTTTCGGTGACAGTGGGTGTATCTGTCTCAGTGACTGTGGGCGTATTCGTCTCGGTCACGGTAGGTGTCGCCGTGGGTGTGGCCGTCTCGGTCACCGTGGGTGTGTAAGTCTCGGTCTGGGTCTCTGTCGCCGTGGGCGTGGCCGTGGGTGTATCCGTCTCGGTCACCGTGGGCGTCGCTGTCTCGGTCACCGTAGGTGTAGCCGTCGGTGTCGCCGTCTCGGTCACGGTTGGAGTGTAAGTCTCGGTTTGAGTCTCGGTCGCCGTCGGCGTTGCCGTCGGTGTATCTGTCTCGGTCACCGTGGGCGTGGCGGTCTCCGTCACGGTCGGTGTGGCAGTCTCCGTCGTGGTCGGCGTAGCCGTCTCGGTCACGGTTGGCGTGGCGGTGGGGGTCGCGGTCTCCGTCACCGTGGGTGTCGCCGTCTCGGTTTGAGTCTGGGTCGCCGTCGGTGTAGCGGTCGGTGTATCTGTCTCGGTCATCGTCGGCGTAGCCGTCTCAGTGACTGTCGGCGTCGCCGTCTCGGTCATGGTCGGGGTAGCCGTCTCGGTCACGGTTGGCGTGGCCGTGGGTGTGGCCGTCTCGGTGACTGTGGGTGTGGCAGTTTCAGTTTGCGTTTGCGTCGCCGTCGGCGTAGCCGTGGGCGTGGCGGTGGCGGTCACTGTCGGTGTAGCCGTCTCAGTGACTGTGGGCGTCGCTGTCTCGGTCATGGTCGGGGTAGCCGTCTCGGTCACGGTTGGCGTGGCGGTAGGGGTCGCTGTTGCCGTCACTGTGGGTGTCGCCGTCTCGGTTTGAGTCTGGGTCGCCGTCGGTGTAGCGGTCGGTGTATCTGTCTCGGTCACCGTCGGTGTAGCCGTTTCAGTGACTGTGGGTGTGGCCGTCTCGGTCATGGTCGGGGTTGCCGTCTCGGTGACTGTGGGCGTTGCTGTCTCGGTCTGCGTACCAGTTGAAGTCTCAGTTATAGTAGCGGTCCCCGTAGGGGACATGGTCGGGGTAGCCGTCTCGGTCACGGTTGGCGTGGCGGTGGGGGTCGCGGTCTCCGTCACCGTGGGTGTCGCCGTCTCGGTTTGTGTCTGGGTCGCTGTCGGTGTAGCCGTAGGCGTGGCGGTGGCGGTCACTGTCGGTGTAGCCGTCTCAGTGACTGTGGGCGTCGCTGTCTCGGTCATGGTCGGGGTAGCCGTCTCGGTCACGGTTGGCGTTGCCGTGGGTGTAGCCGTCGCGGTCACCGTGGGTGTGGCAGTTTCAGTTTGCGTTTGCGTCGCCGTCGGCGTAGCCGTGGGCGTGGCGGTGGCGGTCACGGTGGGTGTAGCGGTTTGCGTGACCGTCGGGG
>JANLXT010000306.1:0-5275 GCA_031365225.1 candidate division FCPU426 bacterium | reverse complement strand
AGAACGATCGCCGCATCCTGGCAAAGATCGACCGCTTGGTTGACGATATTCTCGAGCACTCTTTCTCTAATCCACGTCCACCGTTCCACGAAATTTGCCGGCAAGTCGCGCACGACACCACCGATACGAGCGTAGCTGATCGTAAGGCGCGCGCCGGTCACTTCTTCAATTAATTGCCAAGTATATTCACGTGCCTTTATAAAATATAAAAAAGCGGTCAGCGCACCGAGCTCCATTGCTGTCGCACCAACGCAAGTAAGGTGATCCCCAATTCGCGACAGCTCTGACATCACTACGCGTGCGTATTGGCAACGTTCAGGCGCTTCAATACCCATGAGCTTTTCGACGGCAAGGCAATACCCCGCATTGTTAATCAAAGGGCTGACATAATTAAGGCGATCTGTGTAAGGGATAACTTGATTCCAAGTTTTTTGCTCAACCGTTTTTTCAAAACCACGATGCAGATATCCAATTTGCACATCTGCGTGAACGACGGTCTCGCCATCAAGCTTAAGTACCATCTTCACGGTGCCGTGCATAGCAGGATGCGAAGGCCCCATATTGATATACATTGGCTCGATGTCAAAACTATCCGCTTCACGTTGGGCGGCCAATTCAGGAAATTTCTGTTTTAAATCCATGGGCATAGCTGTCTAGCTCCCTTGACTACGGTCGGCACGATTCAATCGCGCAACATTTTCGTAGTCCACCGCGTCCCGCATTGGAATCAACGGCTGCATTTTTAAAATAGGGTAGGACTTGCGAAGTGGGTGTCCTTCAAACTCTTCGTACATGAGCAAGCGCTTTAAATAGGGGTGTCCGGTAAAACGAATCCCGTACATGTCCCAGCATTCGCGCTCGTACCAATTCGCAGCGGCGTACACAGAACTAAGTGTAGCGATTGTCGCTTCTGCCATTGGCAAATAGACTTTAATCCAGCATCGCGTTTGTTTGGTGGTGGACAACAATTGATACGACACGCAAAGCTCCGGACCAACATGCTCTGGATAGCCGCTATAATCCGCGCCCGACAAATCTACCAATAGATCAAATGCATACATTGGCTCATCTTTTAAAAATTGGACGACCTCAACAATCGAGTCGGCATGAACCATAACTACCTGCCGACCCGTTTGGTTCTCAAGGCCGAGGATTTTCGATCCGAATTTTTCAAAAAGAATCTTATGAGCTTCAAAAAAAAGCACATCCACTCCGCTTAGACAATAGAATGACGCTGATCTTGAATGCGATCTTGTAGCTTGAGCAACGCATCAATCACCGTTTCGGGACGGGGAGGGCACCCCGGGATGTACATGTCCACCGGCAAAAAGGTATCGATGCCTGGAACCGAGCAATAATTCTGATAGAAGCCACCTGATGTCGCACAAACTCCAAAGGCAACAACCCATTTGGGATCACACATCTGATCGTAAATACGTTTGAGAATCGGAGCTTGCTTATGCGTAATGGTACCCACGACCATTAAAAGGTCGGCCTGGCGGGGGCTAAAACGCGGAAACGCCGCCCCGAACCGATCGGTATCATAATGCGACGCAGAGGTCGCCATAAACTCCATGCCACAACACGCAGTTACAAAGGGATATTGAAAGAGTGAGTACTTGCGTGCCCACCCTAAGACTTTATCAAGGCGGGTCGTTAAAACCACATCATATAGTGGGTCCCCAGACATAAATACCTCATTGAGGGTGTCGCCCGAAATTGCGACCTTACACTTAGCTAGTATTCTATTTAGGCCTTACGAAAACGTTAAATAATAACATAAAAAAACGGGAAATCAAGAGGCAGGGAATTTTGCTAGTAAGACTTCGAGGGCAACTTCAGCTGCTTTTTGTTCAGCTTCTTTCTTGTTCTTGCCAACTCCGGTGGCGATCACGGTGTTTCCCAAAACGACCTCAATCGAAAAAATTTTAGCGTGGTCAGGCCCCTTGGTCGCCGCCAACCTGTAAGTGGGCGGTTTTTTATATCTTTTTTGAACCCACTCCTGAAGTCGGCTTTTGGGATCCCCACCTTTACCGGCGTCATTTGAGACCAAATCGGCGTCTAAAAAATTATCAATTAATGCTTGAGCCCGAACAAGACCTAAATCTAAATAAACAGCACCAATCAAAGCTTCTAACCCATCGGCTAGGAGAGTATCTTTATCTCGGCCACCCGTAATCTCTTCACCGTGCCCAACTTTAAGATACAAGCCCAAATTGATAGACCGAGCCCATTTTGCTAAAGTTGTCGCAGAAACTAAAGCGGACTTTCGCCGAGCAAGCTGCCCTTCAGTCAATTCAGGATACTTTCGATACAGCATTTCAGATATTGCAAGCCCAAGAACCGCGTCGCCAAGAAACTCCATCGTTTCGTTGCTGTCGCCAGCCAATCCTGACTCGTTCAATAGACTGCGATGGGTAAGCGCCCTTGAAAATATCTTGATATTGTTCGGCTTAATTCCAAGGATACCGAGAAGCGCTTGTGGCGGCGAAGGCTCTTTAAACTTTGCCATCTTTAGCCCTCGAATGCCTTAAACAGCAGGGTGGCATTCACGCCACCGAATCCGAAGCTATTCGACAAGACGATTTTTAGTTTTTTCTCTCGCGCGACATTGGGCACATAGTCCAAATCGCATTCGGGGTCCGGAGTATCCAGATTAATTGTCGGGTGAACTTTTCCAGTTTGCATCATCTTCATGCAAGCTGCCGCTTCGACGCCACCCGCCGCACCCAAGAGGTGTCCAATCATGGATTTTGTCGATGACACCCACAACTTTTTTGCATGCTCTCCAAAAAGCCGTTTTATAGCGAGGGTCTCAACCTTATCGCCCAACGGCGTGGAAGTGCCATGCGCATTAACATAGTCAACAGCAGAAACAGAAACTTGAGCAGTATCCAACGCCATCTTCATGGCACGAAAAGCGCCGTTACCATCATCGGGGGGGGCCGTCATATGATGCGCATCGTCTGACAGTCCATATCCAATGAGCTCGGCATAGATCTTCGCACCCCGTTTCAAAGCGTGTTCCAATGACTCTAAAAGTAAAACTCCAGCACCTTCTCCCATAACAAAGCCATCGCGGTCGTTATCAAAGGGCCTGCTGGCGCGGGCAGGGTCATCATTACGCGTCGAGAGAGCGCGCGCCGAACAAAATCCGGCCAAACCTAGCGGCGTCACTGCGCTTTCCGTCCCACCTGCAAGCATCATATCCGCATCGCCGCGAGCGATAATATGCGCCGCATCACCAATCGCATGGTTTCCAGTTGCGCATGCTGTTGCCACGCAACTATTGGGCCCTCGCAAACCCCATTTAATCGCCACATTACCGGCGGCCATATTAACAATCAACATGGGGATTAGAAACGGGCTAACGCGACCAGGACCTTTCTCGGTCAATATTCGATGTTGCTCTTCCATGACGCGAAGGCCACCAATGCCGCTACCGATCAAAACACCAAAACGGTCACGATCACACTTATCAAGATCAACGCCGCCATCCGAAATGGCCATCGCAGAAGCTGCCATTGCGTATTGCACAAAGAAGTCCATACGTCGCGCTTCTTTTTTGTCCGCAATCTGATCAGACAAAGAAAAATCCTTAATTGTCCCAGCGATACGGGCATCATGCGCGCTCGCGTCAAATGTCGTAATAGTGGTCACACCCGAGTGACCTTCAATCATAGCTTTAAACGCCGTCTCGATGTCATTCCCCAAAGGAGTAACGGCACCTAAACCCGTGATTACCACGCGTCTCTGAAACATCAAGAACCTCGCTTAATTAATATTAATATATTGAAGACGCAACGCCATCTGACCCTTGGTCATACAGCGTTGCGTCCTATGTCACTAATTTTAAGGCTTGGCGTTCTTGGTGATGTAGTTAACTGCATCGATCACTTTTTTAATCTTTTCGGCTTCTTCATCAGGGATCTCGATATTGAACTCTTCTTCAAAAGCCATCACGAGTTCAACCGTGTCTAGCGAATCCGCACCCAAGTCATCAATAAACGACGCCTCAGATGTAACTTGCTCCATGTTGACACCCAATTGTTCCACGATAATCTCTTTTACCTTATCTTCGATGGCCACGCTAGAACTCCTAAAAAGGGGAAATCCGAGGTAAATCTTTCACATCATCATCCCGCCATCAACCCGCAAAACTTGCCCGGTCACATAGCGAGAAACATCCGAAGCCAAAAAGAGCACTGCTTCCGCAATTTCTTCTGGTTCGCAAAAACGCCCAAGCGGAATACTTTCTAAGAACTTTTTTCTGCTTTCTCCAGATAACTCATCGGTCATTTGCGTGTGTACGTAACCTGGCGCAACAGCATTCACTCTAATATTCCTAGAACTCAGCTCTTTTGCCAACGATTTTGTCAGCCCAATCAATGCCGATTTTGTGGCTGCATAATTCACCTGGCCCGCATTGCCCGCAATGCCCACGATACTTGATATATTTACCATAACACCAGATCGCTGTTTAACCATTATTTTAGCGGCGGCTTTGCTACAAAGAAAAGCCCCTTTGAGATTTGTCGAAACCACACTATCAAAATCCTGCTCGCTCATGCGCAAAATCAGGTTGTCTTTGGTAATGCCTGCGTTATTCACTAATACGTCCACGCGTTTCAGCTTGTCAAGGACGAATTGAAATAGCGCTTCCACATCACCCGTTTTAGAGCCATCGCAGGCCATACCCAAAACAGTAACGCCTGATTCCATAGACAATCGACTAGCGACATTCTCGCACTTCACTTTCTCGCGCCCTGTAATGACAACTTGGGCCCCGGCCTTTGCAAATCTTAAAGCTATCGAATATCCGATTCCTTGAGTGCCACCCGTGATGATCGCAACTTTATCTTTGATCGTTAAGGTGCCTCCTTCTTCAGGCGCTCAAAATGGCGCGCGCAAGTTCGGCTGAAACGCTATCGTGGACGTTGATGACTTCAGCGCTTTTATCGATCTTCTTCATCAATCCGGCCAAAACTTTACCAGGCCCCACTTCTACAAAACGCGTTATCCCGCGTTCACGTAAATGGCGCATACTTTGGGCCCAGAACACAGGGCCGCTTAATTGTGCGATTAGCTTTTCTTGTATTTGATCTTTCAAGCTAGTTTCTTTCGCATCAATGTTTGTAATGACTGGCACTCTGGAGTTTTTCCACAAAATTTGTTTGAAGGCCTTTTCAAGCACCTCGCCAGCGTCTTTCATAAATATACTATGAAAAGGTCCGGAGACTGCCAACGGTATGCATTTTATCGCTCCGGCCATCTT
>JANLXT010000302.1:0-2562 GCA_031365225.1 candidate division FCPU426 bacterium | reverse complement strand
CGCGCACCCCACCCGTTTGTCTTCCGAGCGTTGGTCGGCGTGGGCGAGTTGGTCCGAGTCGGCGAATCGGTCGCGGTTGGCGACGGTGAGTTGGTCGGCGTGGGCGAGTGGGTCCGCGTCGGCGAATCAGTCGCGGTTGGCGACGGTGAGTTGGTCGGCGTGGGCGATTTGGTCCGCGTCGGTGAATCGGTCGCGGTTGGCGACGGTGAGTTGGTCGGCGTGGGCGACGGTGATGGTGTATCCGTGAAAGTCTCGGTGATCGTCGCTGTCGGCGAGGGCGTCTCGGTGACCGAGGGTGTAGGGGATGGTGGTACACAATCCGAAATAGCCTGCAACGTCGCGGCATAGAGGAACGTTACGCAGGTTCCGTTGTCATTCAACCACTGAATGTCCAGCGTTTGCCCAGGGCTATTCGCCTTGTAGTCAAACGTATAGACATAAACTGAATGCGTGCCATCGCTCGCAAGAAAATCAGTGATCACCGGGGCGCTGGCGTCAGAAAGCGTTGCCTGCATTTTTCCAACGACTCCTACAAAATTATAAAAGCCAACATAGACTTTTAGCCTGCGCGGCGCAGGATCCGCGGGCGCGGTGAACTGGAATCCTGACGCGGCGTTGCACATGTAATAGCCGCTTTGCGACCCAACAATGACTGGATCCAGCGTGCCGTCGTTCCACTCAAACAGGGGTAAATCTATATCACCATAGGCCGCCGGCCCACCACCGACCAACGCCGCATCTGAAATAAGATTGACGCCCAGCTTGTGCTCAAACCAAGGATAAAAAGCTGCTTTACCCCAGCGAGCCCAATCTTCTGTTCCTTCGGCGCTCAAGTCGACATTGGTGGCATTGGCCGGGCTAAACTGTTGCCGGCCAAAAAATAGATTGGTAGTGCATAGCGAGGCTGGCGTCGGGGTGGCGGTGGCGGTGGGCGTGCTGGTAGGGGTGGTTGGTACACAATCCACAATATCTTGCAATGAGGCGGCATACAGAAATGTCACGCAAGCCCCAGTATTGTTAACCCATTGAATATCTAACGTCTGTCCACCGCTATTGGCCTTGTACTCAAAGGTATAGGTATAAACCGTGTGAATGCCATCCCCTACGAGAGTGTCGCTAAAAACAGGGGCGCTGGCATCAGAAAGTGTCGCCTGCATCTGTCCAACCGTCCCAGAAAAATTGTAAAAACCAACATAGACTTTGAGCCGTCGTGGCGTGGGGTCGGCAGGCGCTGTGAATTGAAAACCATCGCCCAGGCTACAGACGTAGTAACCCGCCTGCGAAGTGGCGGATGGTAGAACTGTGCCATCGGTCCACGAAAAAACAGGCAACGCGGCATCAATATAATTAGTCTGCCCAGATCCGATGGGGGTGACATCCGACAGAAGATTCGGGCCCGCCTTGTGCTCAAAGGATGGATAGCCAAGATTACCCCATTGGGCCCAATCTGCTGTCCCTTCGGCAGTCAAGTCAACATTGCTAGCATTCGCTGGACTAAATTGCTGCAGGCTGGTTACAAGGTTGCTGGTGCAAAGTGTACCCGGCGGAGTTGGCGTGGGGGTTACTGTTGGCGAACCCGTCGCTGTCAAACTAATCGTTGGTGATGGGCTGGGCGTGATGGTCGTCGTCGGCGTGGGTGTCGAACACGGCGCCAAAACACCTGATGCCAAAGTCGCACCCCCAAAGAAGATATAGCCCGTGTCTCGGGTCCATTGGACAGTCAAGATCTGCCCTGGCGAAGCGGCCTGATAATCAATCGTGTAGGTAGCGCTCTGTTGTGTCCCGCTGTCGCTGATTGATTGACTAAAAACAGGGGCGCTTGCGTCACTCAAAGTCGCCGTCAGCGTACCCGTCGTTGAGACCCACAAAGACACGTAAACCTTCAACTGTCGCGCTGTTTGATCTGCGGGTACTGTGAACTGCCAACCACCGCCGGGATCCGATGTATAAGCGCCGTCTTGAGTGGATCCCACCGCACCCACCGGCGTACCGTCTGACCAACTAAATAATTGGCTATTACTTGAGTACGCATTAAGACTAGCCCCATTCACGATCGTAAAATCACTGATCTGCGTCCCACCCGTGAGCTTGTGATTAAAACTGGTCGGGGTGGTATGACCCCAATGTGCCCAATCGATGGTCCCCTCGGCTGTCAGATCCACCGCCAATGAGTCGGGGGCGTACAATGTATTGGTCCCCACCAAACTACCGCAACTAATAACTACCGGTGTCGGGGTCGCAGTCGTGCTCACAGAGGGCGTCGGTGTAGTTGGAAAATCAGCAACGGCTACATCATCCACATACCAACCACGATGAAGGTTCAAGGATGAATCGATAGTGTCAAAATAAAATCGCAATTGAACGTTATTGCCGATATAGGCCGAAAGCGACACTACCTTGGGGGACCAGGCAAACATCGTGTCAGAAGAAAATTGAATTAAATTTGTAAAACCCCCGCCGTTCACCGAAATCTGGACCCACCGTTGGTCGTAGTTTGTGCCCATGGTCTCTGTCTCGTACCAGCTATTGAATCGCAATTCAGGCGCAACAGCTCCCCCGGGG
>JANLXT010000283.1:0-1986 GCA_031365225.1 candidate division FCPU426 bacterium | reverse complement strand
GGGTGTGGGCGAGTCGGTGACTGTCCCCGAAGGTGTGGCGGTTGTGGTGATGGTGAGTGTCGCCGACTGTGACGAGGTCGGAGTAACCGTCTCGGTTTCTGTTTGAGTCATCGTCGCCGTCACGGTTGGTGTGGCGGTGTGGGATTGCGTGACTGTCGCGGTCACGGTATCCGTGGGCGAGGCGGTGAGTGTCGCTGATTGTGTGCGCGTCAGAGTCTCGGTGGCCGTGGGTGTCACGGTCGATGTTGCTGTGAGTGTTGAAGTCAATGTAGGTGTAGCGGTGATCACCCGCACAACAAAATCATTCCCTGAAACACTGTCGACACCATAAGCAGTTTGCCCGTTGAGATAGGCGCCCCAGACAAAAGTTCCTGGGCTGAGCGCAGTCACACTAAAGGTCAGGTTATAGAAATTGGGACTGCTTGCGTTATTCCGTGGCGGAATAAAATTCGCCCAAATACTGTCGCCGTAGGCATCAACTGTAACGCCAACCTGACTCGGCGATAGTCCCGCTTGACCAACAAGGCTAAATGATCCTGCCGTCATGGTCACCGCCACCCGATCAACCAAAGATGCCGAATTAAGCGAGAGCAAGAAGTCAAAGATTTTAGTTTCGCCAAGCATCATCACATGCGGGCTCAACGAACCGAGGGCGCTGGGCGTCTGCGTCATTGTCCCAGTCGGCAGGGGTGACGGAGAACTGGTTGGGCTTGCGCTCGTGGTCTCGGTTGGACTCTCGCTTAGTGTCAGCGTAGCTGACGGTGTCGCGCTAAAGCTCCAAGTCGGGGTTGTCGTGGCAGTCAGGGTCGCGCTATCGCTTGGCGTTGGAGTAATCGTCGGGCTGGGCGAGTTTGAAGGAGTGCGGGTACTCGTCGCGGTGACCACGTTAACCGTGAATCCGCCCGCTCCGCTCGCCGTCACTGGGTACGCGGACTGACCATTCAAATACCCGCCCCAGACATAAACGCCAGGCTGCAGTGCCTGCACAGTAAAGGTCAGATTATAAAATGGTGGAACCGATGCATTGTCTCGACCGGGGCTAAAGCTCACCCAGGCGCTATTTGAAAAGGCGTCAACCACAATGCCTGGGTCGTACGGACTTACGCCTGCCGATCCCAAGATTTGGAAGGCTGTGGCATTCATGGTGCTAGTCCAACTATCTATGACCGACGTTCCATTCAAGAACAAGGTGAACGTAAAGACAGTGGGATCTCCCCACACCATTTGATGGGGGCTCAAAAAGGCCAGCGCGCTGGGAGTCTGTGTATTCGTCGGCGAAGGCGAGAAAGTCATGGTCTCGGACAACGTACGCGTTGATGTTGCCGTGATTGTCGAAGTCGCGCTCGCTGTAGGCGACGCACTGAAGGAAGGTGTCCCGCTCGGTGTTGGCGTCCCTGTCTCGGTGATCGTGCCAGTCACCGACTCTGTGCGTGAAGGTGTTGCTGTGGGTGTCACCGTTTGCGTCATCGTCTCAGTGACGGATTGCGTCTGACTTGGGCTAGGTGTGTCTGTCGGGGTAATTGTGCTAGTCGCCGATTCCGTGCGTGAAGGCGTCACTGTGGGTGTGACCGTTTGCGTCATCGTCTCGGTGACGGATTGGGTCTGACTTGGGCTGGGCGTGTCGGTCGGGGTAATTGTGCTAGTCACCGATTCCGTGCGCGAAGGCGTTGCCGAGGGTGACACCGTCTGTGTCATCGTTTCGGTGACCGATGGCGTTTCACTTGGGCTGGATGTATCCGTCGCTGTGATCGTGTCCGTCACAGATTGCGTGCGCGAAGGCGTTGCCGTGGGCGTCGCTGTGGGTGTTCTGCTCGGTGTTGGGGAACTGCTCGGCGTCACGGTCGTCGTGACCGATGGCGTCAACGACGGGGTAACAGTCGCTGTGCCCGTCTGCGTTGCCGTGGGCGTCGCTGTGGGTGTTCTGCTCGGTGTTGGCGAACTGCTCGGCGTCACGGTCGTCGTGACCGATGGCGTCAACGACGGGGT
>JANLXT010000211.1:0-9244 GCA_031365225.1 candidate division FCPU426 bacterium | reverse complement strand
GCCTCGCTGGGACTGCGTAGCGGCGTCGACATGGACATGGCCGGTGAGAACTATGTCGCGCACATGGGGGATCTTGTCAAAAAAGGCGAGATACCCGTGAGCATGATTGATGACTCGGTTCGACGCATCCTGCGCGTCAAGATGTGGTTGGGTCTTTTTGACAAGCCCATGGTGGATCCCACGATCGGCCCCAAGGTTTGGCTCAGCAAAGAACATCGCGCCTTGGCGCGCGAGGCCGCCTTGGCCAGCTGTGTCTTGCTTAAAAATGATAAAGTCCTACCTTTGTCGCCTGCGCTCAAGCGCGTCGCGGTGATTGGACCCTTGGCTGCCAGCAAAAAAGATCAGCTGGGCAATTGGAGCGCTCAAGGCAAAGAAACGGATGTGATCTCGATCCTTGAGGGCATTCAAACGCGCCTTGGCGCCGCCAAGGTGGACCATGTTAAAGGTTGCGAAGTGCTGGGCGAGGATCGCGCGGGCTTTGACGCTGCCGTGAAGGCTGCCAAACAAGCCGATGCCGTGATCTTGGTGCTGGGTGAGAGCTGGGACATGAGCGGCGAGGCGTATAGCCGTACTCAGCTTGGATTGCCGGGGGTTCAACGCGAGCTGGCGCAGGCCGTGCTGGCGGCGGGCAAGCCGACGGTGTTGGTCTTGGCCAATGGACGGCCCCTCACGCTAGAGTGGGAAGAGAAGAATATCCCCGCGATCTTAGAGACCTGGTTCTTGGGTGTCGAAGCGGGACCCGCGGTGGCGGCCTTGCTCTTTGGCGACGCGACGCCGACAGGCAAGCTGGCGATCACTTTTCCGCGTAGCGTCGGGCAGATCCCCATCTACCATAGCGTGCTGTCAGGTGGGCGGCCCGAAACGAAAGAAAAGTGGACCTCTAAGTACATTGATTCACCCAATTCCCCACTTTTCGCGTTTGGACACGGACTTAGCTACACCCAGTTTCAATACGCTGACTTAAAGGTCGCGACCAAATCGCCCGCGGGCCAAGATATTTTGGTCAAGGTGACAGTCAAAAATGTGGGCAAGCGGGACGGTGTCGAGATCGCGCAGCTCTATGTGCGTGACCTTTTGGCCTCGGTCAGTCGGCCAGTCAAAGAGCTAAAGGGTTTTGCTAAAGTGGCGCTCAAAGCGGGCGAGTCTCGGCAATTGACCTTTACGCTCAGCCCCACCGAGTTGGCCTACTATGATCGCGACCAAGTGTTTGGCTATGACCCAGGACGTTTTGATATCTGGGTGGGTGGCGATTCGGCCAGTGGTTTGATGGCGTCCACCACGCTCGAAGGCAAGCCTGGCTTTATGCGCTTGCCTGGTCAGCGTCCTGGCCAAGCCAAGGTAGCGATCGAGGGTGCCGCGCAGTCGGTGGCCCCGCCCGTTGCTCAGCCAGCGACGACCGTCAAAACGCAGCCCGAGCCGCCCGCGCTCACGTTGCCAGATCCGCCGATGTTAAACCTGCCCGCCGAGCCAGTGCTTGACTCGCCGGCGCCCACGGGCCCGATCTCTAAGTAGGCTTTCGATGCGTCTTGAACTGAGCGACCTGGCCAAAGACTTTAGTGGGGTGCCCGCGTTAAGCGGCGTGAACCTTAGCGTCGAGACTGGCTCTATTCACGCGATCTGTGGCGAGAATGGCGCTGGCAAGAGCACTTTGCTAAAGATCTTGGCGGGTTGCTGGCCGCAAGGCACCTATCAAGGCCAGATCCGCTTGGATGGGGTTGACGTGTCGTTCAGCAGTCCTCGGCTCGCCGAGCACGCGGGCGTGGCTTTGGTGGCGCAAGAGTTGGCCTTGGTGCCTGCGTTGAGCGTCGCCGAAAATATCAGCTTAGGGGCCGAACCCGCGCGTCTAGGCTGGCTTGATCGCTCGGCCATGCGGGACACCGCGCGCGAAGTTTTAGCCAAAGTCGGTTTGGACATCGATCCCGCGACGCCTTGCGAGCAATTGAGCGTCGGCAATCAGCAATTGGTCGAGATCGCGCGGGCGCTCTCGCGGCACGCGCGCTTGTTGATCCTTGATGAGCCGACCGCGGCACTGGGCGAGAACGACGCATTGCGCTTAGAAGCGTTGGTGAGAGAACTGGCCGCCCAAGGCGTCACCTGCCTTTATGTCAGTCATCGCATGGACGAAGTTTTTAGGGTGGCCACACACATCACGGTCTTACGCGATGGGCAGAGCGTGCGTAGCGCGCCCATCGCTGATTGGACCCGCGACTCAGTGATCTCGGCCATGGTCGGTCGCGCTTTAGGTGACGCGCACGCCGCTTCGTCTTCTAGCGCGCGCGCGAAGATCGCTTTAAGGGTTGAGGACCTGAACCTAGAACACCCCAGTCTGCCGGGCCGCATGGCGCTGCAAGAGATAAACCTCACACTGCGCCAAGGTGAGATCGTGGGCTTGGGTGGCTTGATGGGCTCGGGCCGTAGTGCCTTGCTCAGTACCTTGTATGGCGCGGCCCACAGCGCGGCCCGCGGTCGCATTCAGCTAGGCGACAACACCTTGCGCGCGCTTTTCGAGGATCCGCGCCAGGCGCTTGAGCGTGGCGTCGTCATGCTGAGCGAAGATCGCAAGCGCATGGGCTTGATACAGCCGTTTAGCGTCGCCGAGAACATCACGCTGATCGCGCAGGGCCGCGGGCGGGGCTTGCTCGCGCCACTGGATCATCGCGGCATGCGTCAGTTGGCCGAAGCCCAACGCGAGAAATTACGCGTCAAGACCGCCAGCTTGGACCTAGAGATCACGTCGCTGTCGGGCGGCAATCAGCAAAAAGTTCTTTTGGGGCGCGCCTTGCCTTTGGACCCGCGGGTCTTGCTCTTGGATGAGCCGACCCGGGGCATCGATGTGGGCGCGCGGGCCGAGATCTATACGCTGGTGCGGGAGCTGGCCGCGTCAGGATTGGCGGTGCTCTTTGCCTCCTCTGATTTACCCGAGCTCTTGGGCCTGGCAGATCGTATCTTAGTCTTGTCCCAGGGCCGGATCACGGCCGAACTGCAAAAGCCCCAATTTTCGCAAGAAGCCGTCATGCGCGCGGCGACACTCTGATCTTTTAATAAGGGAAGTTCATGCGACTTACACGACAGACGATAGGGATGCTCTTGGCGCTGGTGGGCATTGTGGCGATCTTCGCCATCGCCACCGATGGTACTTTTTTAAGCGCGCGCAACATCTCGCTGCTGTCGCGTCAGATGGCGGTGACGGGCATTGCGGCGGCGGGCATGGTGCTCTTGATCGTGGCGGGTCAGATCGACCTGAGCATCGGTTCGATGGCGGGACTTTGTGGCGCCGTGGCGACTGTGCTTTGCGTCAACATGGGGTGGCCCGTGTCCTTGGCGCTCCTGGCTAGCCTTGGCTTAGGCGGGTTGTTAGGTTTGGCACAGGGAAGCTTGGTCGCCTTTTATTCGATACCTCCCTTTATCGTGACCTTGGGTGGCATGCTGGTTTTTCAGGGCGCATTGCTGGGTTTGACCCGGGGTGTCGCCATCAGTCCCCCTGAAAGCTTTCAAGCGCTAGGCAAAGAATATCTTTCACATGGCTCGACCTGGGCACTGGGCTTGGGGGTTGCGTTGATCTTTGGTGTGATCCTGGTCAAGCGCGGTCAAAAGGTCGCGGCCGCGGTGATAGCTGGTCTTGCTATTGGTTCGGCCACCTTGTTTAATTCATATGAAGGCTTGCCGGTTCCTGTGCTTTTGATGCTCGTGGTCTGCGCCGCTTGCTGGACGCTGGCTGTGCAAACGCCTTTCGGCCGCCACCTCTACGCCATTGGTGGCAACCGCGACGCAGCCTTCTTTGCAGGCATCCCCATTGAACGTCGTCTCTTAGCCAGTTTTGGCATCATGGGCGTTTGTGCCGCTTTGGCGGGTGCGGTCTTGACCGCAAGAGTCGGGGCCGCCACCGCTGACGCCGGACGCATGCTAGAGCTCGATGCCATCGCCGCCGCCGTCATCGGTGGCACCAGTTTGTTGGGTGGTCGGGGCTCTGTTTGGGGCGCCCTGCTCGGCGCCGCCATCATGGCTTCGCTTGATAACGGCATGAGCCTGCTCAACACCGAAGCCTATTGGCAGCCCATCATCAAGGGTGCGATATTGGTGCTGGCCGTCGGCGGGGATCTTTTCTGGCGCAAGCGCCGAGCATAGCTCTGGCGCAAGCGTAAGAGTTAAATAAGTTCGTACTTCTGAAAATTGCTTCCCGTGTTTCCCGTCGTAAAGCTCTCTTGCCGTCAGCCTTGGATGCCCTGGATCGCAAAGCACGCGGCCTTGTAGAAGCTGCTGCGCGTTGTTTTGGTGCGCCAGGAGGGTAGAGCCTGCTTGAGCTGGGCGGCCGTGAGGCCGCCTTTGCTCGTTCTGGGCCACTCTTGGTTCAGCTTTTGCAGAGCTTGGTCGAGGATCAGGGCTCCAAGGGCCTTGTTTTCGAGCAGCACGCCCTTGCGGTGATGGGTCGTTTTGAGGGTATAATGGGGGCATGAAGCGACTGCGCCTTTATCTCGATACGACCATCTGGAACTTCGCTTTTGCTGAAGACGCTCCAGATTACATGAAAGACACCTTGGAGTTCTTTGGCAAGGTTCGGCTGGGCTTGTTCGACCTTTACACTTCGGATGTGGTCTTGAACGAGTTGCTAGATGCTCCGGCAACGAGGCGCGAACAGGTGCTGGCTTTATCAGACGAGGTGAAGCCTCAATTCTTGGCCAACTCAGACGAGATCGAGCGTTTGGCGGCAGTGTATTTGGCAAAGGGCGTTTTGCCGCAGAAGAGCGTAGCGGACGCGCTTCATATCGCACATGCCACCGTCCATGAAATGGACTATCTGCTAAGCTGGAACTTTCACCATCTTGCCAACGTGAGCCGGCGCGCCAAAGTTGCCGCTCTCAATCTAGAAGAAGGCTACCGTTATCCCATGGTGATATACTCCCCACTGGAGCTGCTGTATGTCGAATGAACCCACGATCCATGAGCCGCAGAGCCTGCTTGATGTGCGGGAATGGAAGCGCAAAACATCCGAAGAGATCGAGCGGATCGGCTTCAAGGCTTTTCGTGAGAAGTGCCAAGCAGACCCGGCGATTCACGCGATGCGAGACAGGATAGAGCGCAACCGCAAGCTAGTGAATAAAGCCAGCTAAGACCTGCGCATGCCATTACAAGTATTTTCAAGACCAGATCAGGGCAGGCTTTCTGATGGGGGCAATTGCGCGCGTTTGGGCTCGGGAGTGACCCAGGACACAAATACCCGGTCTTGTTCCGGCAGGTAAAATTGTGCTATATTTAGGACATTCAAACTTTTGGAGGCACCGTGGCTCGTTCTCGCGTTAAACGTAAGACTGTTCGCAAAAAGAAGTAAATTTAGCGTATTCCAAGGATTCCCTGGAGGTCGTGTGAACAAGAATCTAAGACATATCGCGCTGAGCGTAGGTTTAGCGATAGCGCTGTTTGGCTGTGGCACTGGCAAGCATAATTCCCCCAGCGCGCAGGATGAGGTTGGGCAGATCAATGCGTTCGAGCCTGATGACAAGCCTGGCACCTACCGCTCGAAGCAGGGTGACAACCTTCGCAAGATCGCGGGCCGTCCCGAAGTTTATGGTGATCCTGAGCTGTGGCCTATCTTGGCCGAAGCCAACGCCGATCGAGTTGGGCAGGGAACGCGTGTCAACAAAGGCACCGTGCTGGCGATCCCGCGCGATCTGAGCGCCGATCAGATGGCGGAAGCGCGTGAAAAAGCTCGTGCCGCTGCCGCTGCCGCTAAAGTTGCCAAAGCTGCCCCGGCTCCCAAAAGACCGGTTGTTGCCAAGCCCGAGCCAAAAAAAGCTGAGCCTGTGGCCCAAGCGACGGTCGCCCCAACGCCAGTACCACCCGCCCCTGTACCACCCGCGCGTAAAGCTGGCTTGCTACCGTGGCTCTTGATCTTGCTTTTGATTTTGATCGCTCTGGCCATCATGCTTTGGTTCTTTATGAAGCGTGATCGCGAGGAGCCCAAGCGCTGAACCTGCTAGCCGCGGCGTTGGTCGCGGCGTGCGCTCTGGCAGATGAAAGTTTGCCACTGATTGAGCCGCCGCCGCAACCACTACGCCCTGGAACTGTAGCCGTGTTCCGCGTTCACGGAAGCGACCCGCTTGGGGCGCTCACCCTGGCCGGCCTCGATCAAGAGGCCGGTTTTTATTTTTCGGCAGGTTTGTCTCAAGCTCTTGCCTTGGTGGCAGTGCCGCTGGAAACCCCTGCGGGGTTTCATTGGTTGACGTTGCGCCGAGGCGGATCGAGTCAGCGCTTGCGCTTGCAGGTGGCGCCCGATGATTATCCGCGCAAGCGGATCAAGGTCGCTGGATTGACACGCATCTTGACCAGCTCTGAGCATGCGGACGAAAATCAACGAATCCGCGCCGCGTTAAATGCCAGCGTCGGTCCCCCGCTGTGGCGCGGAAAATTTCGAGCGCCTGTCCCGGGACCCGTGACATCGCCGTTCGGCTCGCGTCGCTTTTACAACAAAGGCAAGGCCGCGTGGCGGCACAAGGGCGTCGATCTGCGCGCAGCGCTTGGCAGTCCGGTGGGCGCGTCTAATCGCGGGACAGTGATCTTGGCCAAAAAAAATACCACGACCTACGGTGGCGCAGTGATCGTAGATCACGGCGGGGGCTTGGTCAGCGCCTACTTTCATCTTGGGCCGATTCTTGTGCGTCAGGGCGAGAGTGTGGTTAAGGGCCAAATCCTCGGAGAGGTCGGCACAGGAGGGATCTCGACTGGGCCCCACCTGCATTGGCAATTGAGCCTGCGCGGATTCGCGGTGCATCCTCTGCAATGGGTCGAAGCTCCCTGAGCTGGTCTCGATTTTTTTTGGTATAAAACTAGGCACGAGAATTGCTTATTGAACTGACAAAGGGCGAGCGTGGCTGATATGTTTCCGCGCCTGCAGCTACACCAGAAACAAAAGCTGGTGATGACCCCGATGCTGCAGCAGGCGCTAAAAGTATTGCAACTCAACTCACTGGAACTTTCTGACTTGCTGCAAGCCGAGCTGGCCGAAAATCCAGTGCTCGAAGAGTTGCGCCCTGCCGAGGCCACCGAGTCCCTCGACGCTAGGCAAGAGCGCGCCAACGAGGCAGAAGCCAGTGCCGAGGGCGCGCGCGCTGAGGCGGGCGACGAGGGGGGCGTCCTGGGCAACGACACCCCCGAGCGGGCGAGCGGAAGCAGTGGAGGCATGAGCGCCGAAGTGACCCAAGAGAAGTCGGGTCTCGAGGATCTGTTGGCGCAAGCGCCCCAATTGCAAGAACATCTGTTGGCGCAGATCCATAGTGTGGATCTCGACCCTCTCAAACGGCGCGTGGCCGAAGAGTTGATTGGCTTGGTCGATATGCGGGGCTATCTTGATGGCAACGTGGATCAGATCGCGGTCGATCTCAATTGCCCGCCTCCGCTGGTGCATGAAGTGTTGCGGCAGGTCCAGCGCTTAGATCCGCCTGGCGTGGCGGCGCGCGACTTGCGCGAGTGCTTGCTTTTGCAGCTTGAATGGGGAGGGCATCGGGGTAGCTTGGCCTGGCGCTTGGTCGCGGATCATTTAGAGGATCTCGCGCACCAAGTGGGCGAACGATTGGCGGACAAGCTCAAGGTGAGTCTTTCCGAGCTGCGGGCGGCCCAGGCGGTCGTCGCGTCGCTGGAGCCTCGACCCGGGCGGCCTTACGGAGGCGAGCCAAACGCAGGTGTGCCCGTGGACGCGATTGTGGACAGAGATCCTCTGACCGATCAGTGGCGTGTCACTGTCAATGACGCCTGGTTACCGCGGCTTGGTATCAATGCTTATTACAAGCGCTTGATGAAAAGCGGATCGGCGGACGAAGAGACGCGCAACTGGTTAAAGAACAAGTATCAAAATGCGGTCTGGTTGTTGCGAGGCGTTAGCCAACGCCAGCACACGCTGCGGCGTGTGGTGACCGAGATCGTGGACGTTCAGCAGGGCTTTCTAGAACATGGCGCTTCGGGGTTTCAGCCGCTGACGCTAAAAGAGATCGCGCTTCGGACCGACCTGCACGAATCAACCATCTCGCGTGTCACGTCAAACAAGTATGTGCAAACCCCACGCGGTGTTTTTGAGCTGAAGTATTTTTTCACTTCCAGCCTGCGCACCGACAGTGGATCCGAGGCCAGCTCGATGGCGGTCAAATCAGCGTTACGCGAATTGCTCGACGAAGAGGACCCCACGGCGCCGTTCTCGGACCAGGCGATTGCCGAGAGCTTGGGGCGGCAAGGGGTCCACATCGCACGCAGGACCGTCGCCAAATATCGTGAAGAATTGGGCCTTGCCCCTGCGCATCAAAGGCGCAAGCGTTGACGAAGCCAGGGCAACGTGTTATTTTAGTAAATTAGAAGAACCTTGATTTAATAAGTCTTTTTGTTCTTTTGGAGGTCCGCCATGCAAGTGAATCTTACTGGGCGTAAAGTATCGATTACACGTGCGCTACGCGACCACGTGCAGGTCAAGATGGGCAAGCTCGAAGGCATGTTTCCAGTGATGCGTAAAGTGGCGGTGGTCTTGACGGTAGAAAAATACCGACACACCTGCGAGATCCACCTCCACGCCGAAGGTGTCGAGATGAGCGCCAAAAAAACGACCAAGGACATGTATGCGTCCATCGATGCCGCGCTCAAGGCTTTAGAACAGCAGGGCGCCAAGCGCAAAGAACGCTTGCGCGGTCAACACGCCCGACGCAAGACAACCGCTAAAGTAAAGGCAAAGGTAGCCAAAAAAAGCAGGGACCTCGAATGAAGATATTGGATTTTTTGGTTCCTGAGGCAATCGAGCTCGATTTAAAGGCTAAGGACAAATCCGCGGTGCTTGACGAGCTTTTAGCGATGCTGGTTAAGGCGGGCAGGGTCAGTGATCACAAGCGGATGCTTGAGACTTTGCTAGAGCGTGAAGAACTCGGCTCGACAGGTATTGGGCAAGAGATCGCCATTCCACATGGAAAATCCAGTGTCGTTAAAGAGCTCTCGGCGGCCTTTGGGGTGTCCAAGGCGGGCATTGAGTTTGATTCTTTAGATGGAGAGCCCGCCAAGATATTTTTTGTATTGGTGGCGCCTGAAGGGTCCGCTGGTTTGCATTTGAAAGCGCTGGCTCGGATCTCGGGTCTTTTGAAAGACAAATCTTTTAGACACGACCTTCTCGCGGCGCAATCTCGAGAAGAAGTACTGAGAGTGTTGCGAGCCGAAGAGCAAACTCACCAGAAAGTCGTTGATATACCCTTTATACACCCACGCAAGGTATCCTTGGCAT
>JANLXT010000184.1:0-8197 GCA_031365225.1 candidate division FCPU426 bacterium | reverse complement strand
CGGTGATCGCCGCGGGTTTCATCTACCTGGTGTGCATGTGGCCGCTGGTACCCTGCTGATTTCTGACAACTCCGGTCGCATATTGATCTTTGATAGCATTCCAACGCTCAATGGTGCTTCGGCAGATGGTGCCTTGGGTGTGTCTGCACCAGAGCTCTGCGGAGAGTGGCTTGGTCCTGATCGCTCCTTCGCTTTGCCCTCAAGCATGGCCTATTCACCTTTGACCCGTTTGGTATATATCGCCGATCCATATCAATCGCGCGTCTTAGGATTTGGCTGCGCCGGCGGCCCGACTCCCACGCCCTATCCCGACCTCACCTGGACCCCGACTCCGCCGCCCTGTCACTTTGACACGGACCAATCCGCAAGCTTGGCACTGGGGCAGTCTGATTTGACGAGTGAATTGAACTATAACGGCAATGCTGCTCGCGACATCTTCGATGGACCCGTCGCGCTGGCGAGCGATGGGCAGAATCTTTATGTGAATGACTACGGCCATACGCGAATCATGGTGTATAGCTTGCCACTTTTTGAAAACAAGCAGCCTGCGTCGTTTGTTATTGGCAAACAAAGCTTTGAATCATACCTGCCGTCTGAGCTCTCACCCAGCAGCTTTGGACTTTCGGAAGCAATTTACAGTGACGGGCGACGACTTTATGTTGGCGACCAGCCAGGGGATCGCGTGATGATTTTCGATCTGCCCATTAATCGCAACGGCCCAAGCGCCAGTCTGGTTCTTGGCGCTGCGGACTTGATGAGTCAGGGTGGCGCTGCTCTGAATGCTACAGATGTCGATGAACCATTGGGAATTACAGGGGACAAGCACCAGCTCTTTGTCTCAGATTGGAGCAAGGACAGAGTGCTGGTTTTTGATCTGCCAATCACGCAGAACAATCAAGCCGCAAGCTACGTTATTGGTTCCCCTAATTTCACGATGGCGGGTTCAGGCGTCGTCGGTGCAGATACGCTTAGAAATCCTGTGGGGGTTTACAGCGATGGTCAAAAACTTTATGTCTCAGACTATCTGAACTATCGCGTCTTGATCTACGACCTTCCCATCACGCAGAATCAACCTTCTGCCATCGGGGTTCTGGGACAGCCAGATTTGACGTCTAACGCCAGTTCAGTCTTTGCCACCGCCAGCAATATGGGACGCCCTTGGCAAGTATACGGGGACGGACGGCGCTTGTTTGTGGCAGATTGGAGCCGCAATCGAGTCTTGGCCTATAATCTACCAATCACCCAGTTTGGACAGGCAGCGGATGTGGTGCTTGGACAAGCTAATTTTGAAGTGAAAGATATAGATCAAGGGACTGGTGTGGGTGCAAATACGTTGGACGCGCCTTATGGAGTGTTGAGCGACGGATATAATCTTTATGTTGCTGACTACAATAATAACCGTGTCACTCTTTACCCTTGCTTAGCTGATCAGGCACCGCCAAACATGTTGATGGTCGCTACGTCCTCAGAAAACCTTGGCTTTATGATCGATACCGTGGCTGCGCCCCCGAAGGTGGGTGAGACTGCGGATTATGTATTGAAGCTTTGCGCCAAAGACGGCAAACGCTATGCAGGCATCGGTGTGAAGATTACCTTGCCCGAGGGTTTACGCTTGGTTGCATCTTCAATCAAACCCAACGTCCACTTTGACGTCATAACTCGAACGCTGGAATGGAAAGAAGGCACCTGGCAGCCGGAAGCCTGCAATGAGTTGCGTTTTCAGGCGGTGATCGATGCGCCTGTGAGCAGCAAGACGGTGGCCTTTGATATCAATGTAAGCGGTCGCGCGATTGCCAATGGGCCCAAAGAAAACCTGCATAAGCATATGGGCGCGATGGTGCGTGCTCAGCGTGCGCCCCAGAGCAGCAGCCCTGCGGGTGGCGGTGTCAGCGCCTCGCGTCTGGGCGATGGTAAAAAGAAAGCCGATCCGATGGCAGGGGCCTTGGGTGAGAAACAGCTCTTGGTCGCGCCCAATCCTGCTCGCGACCAAGCAGTCGTCGTCTGGCGTTTGGACAAGCCAGGCCAGGTCAGCATCGTGGTCAGTGACTTGAGCGGCACCGAGATCGCCCAAAAGAACTTGGGCGCACAGGCCACTGGCGTGGGCCACACAGACTTGTCTCTGCGCGGCCTTTCTAATGGCATCTACTTTGTGACGCTGCTGGTGGATCAGGGTTATGGGATGGTGGCGAAAGAACACTTTAAGTTAGCGGTTGTAAGATAGATCGCTCCCAGACACATCACCCCTTCCTTTGCATTTTCCCTGGACAGAGTTTCGTTACGCGTCATAGCAACCAACATACATACTTACTGTATAGCTCCGGTGCTCAGCTAATTGGGACAGACGAGTTGCAGCCTTGCCTAGATTGTTTTGAAGGAGATCAAATGGCGAAAACACCTAGGAAAAACAGGGACGAACTATTTCGTGAGTGGGAAACCAGATATACGATAATGGGAAGCGCGACTGAACATGCCCTGAAGGTAATGGTGGGCATGGCAGCGATTGGTGGTGTTATTGTTGGTATAGCTTTTTCCGAATTCGTTACTTCGATTCAAAAATCGGTAATTTTGGGATTGGATTGTTTTTTTGCAATCCTTTGGGCATTTTTTCTAGAAGTGGTAAGCGTCAGTCTTATGACTAAAGTTAAAAGAATAGAACATTTGGAGAAGGAATTAGGGATAGATGGATTCTCTTTTATGGACGCTGGCATCAAGATTCGGAATCTTTTCAGGCTTACCATCTGGTCTGCGGTCGTCATTCTTGGCTACCTTGCCGTGTTTTCATCGGTGCTCCCATGATCAGAAAGTTGGCGAATGAATGGAAAGGTTTAGGGAAACCTGGCCGCGAGCCAGGTAATCCTGAGCCGAGCCCCGGATACAGTTGGGGTAGGGGAGGGGTCAGTCCCCTTAATGACCCGTAGGTCGTCATAATTAAGCTGCTTCGATTTCCTGATTTTCGCCTTCCCAGTAATAGTAATTGAGCAGTCCGCCCAGCCTTGATTTGCGTTGACGTTTGGCGTTAGTGGGCGGGTTGGTCCCGTAGGTCGTCATAATTAGGTTGTTTCAATTTCCTCGATTTCGCCTCCTTTGAGCCATAATCAGGCTCGGTGAAGGGGCAAACTCAAAGGCGTGCTATGCCAGATTTAATGGACAGAGTTTCGTGACACACCACAGTGACCACTACACGGGGGCCGGTCAAACTTGCGTTTCAAGACATTTCAATTTAAAAAGCTTTTTAATTTCCCGAGTTCCAAAGGTGACAAGCTCGATAATTAAACCTAAAATTTCATCTTCTTACATTCGACCTGAGATATCATGGTAGAACGACGGTTGATTCGATGGGCTGGAAGTAAGAAAAAGCTACTTCCTGTTCTAAAGATGTTTTGGGAACCAACTTGCAAACGGTATGTAGAACCATTTGCCGGATCTGCGCAGCTTTTTTTTGAATTAAAGCCGCAAGAAGCAATTGTTGGTGACTTGAATAAAGACCTAATTGAAACTTATTTGGCAGTTCGAGAAAGCCCGAAAAAAGTATTTCGGAAAGTGAGAGATTTCAGAAATGGTAAGAAGGAGTATCTTCGACTTCGGTCCATGAATTTTGGACACTTGTCAGAAGCATATAAAGCCGCAAGATTTATTTTTTTGAACCAAAATTGTTTTAATGGTCTCTATCGAACCAACAAAGCAGGGAAATTTAATGTGCCCTATGCCAAAGGTGCCTACTTCCCCCTAACTGAGAAAGACTTTACAAATGCTGCCGCATGCCTGCAAAGCACTATCTTATTGCATGGCGATTTTTCGAACACACTTCGGCATGTTAGAAGTGGCGATTTTGTCTACATGGACCCACCTTATTTTGTTGAAGGCAATAAATATTTTACAGATTACACGGCAAAAGGATTTGGGGAAAAAGACTTGGCCCGTTTAGAAGGTTGGCTCGAGATTATTGACAAGAGAAAAGCAAAATTTCTTCTTAGCTATGCCTTTTCAGAAAAACTCGAAAAAAGATTCAAGCGATGGAATCAACACAAAAAAATGGTTTTTAGAAATATTGCAGGCTTTGCTACAAAGAGAAAAAAAGTAAAAGAACTTCTGATTACAAATTTTTTGACTAAACGGAGTAGCCTTTGAAAAAAATCGCCGTAATTAGCGATCTTCATGTCGGGGACAATACTCGCTTTCACGAATTCGGTGTAAATCCGGCTAAGGATAAAGCGCTGAAAACACGTTTTGTCGATTCATTTTCCGAATTCATTAAGAAAGAAAAAATATCCGCCGACATTTTAGTTGTGGCTGGAGACATAAGTGAATCTGCCAGACCAAGCGAAATAAAAACAGCAATAAAAATGATTGAATTCATCAGAGATAAACTCGAAGTGGAACCGAATAACGTATTTCTAGTACCCGGAAATCATGATTTGGACCGTAGTGCTATGAAGCTAGGTCATGAAGCGCACGACGATGACAAAAAGTACTATGACTCTCTTGGGTTTGGAACATATAAGCACTCAGAGACTCATGATCAAAAGGGTTGGTTCGATCCAAGCCTCTGTGAAGAACCATTTTATAAAATATGGAAAACAAAAGACTTTCTTTTTCTTGGATATAACTCTGCATGGAATGATGGACCTAAAAAAAATCCACATCATGGTCACGCCGGAGAGGTGCATCTGGAAAAAATTGAAGATGAAATCCAAAAGCTTGGAGACATAAAAGATCTTTATAAGATTGCAGTTGTTCATCATCACTTTCTTCCGTTCTCGGACCCAATTCCTGATTTTATAGACCTAAGTCAAATGACAAATGCCGAAAACTTCATGAATCTACTAGTACAAAATAAGTTTGATTTTGCCATTCACGGTCACAAACACATCCCGAGGTTTCGGGCCTATTCTGATGAAGCTGGCTGGCCATTGCCAATATTATGCGCGGGAAGCCTATCAGCAGTTCTTCACAATGAACTAGCGGGACTTGCCACAAATCAGTTTCATCTGATTGAGTTAGAAGGTAGAGAAAAGGATGAAGATAGTGTGTTTGGATATTTAAGGAATTGGGCTTTCATAAATAGTAAGGGCTGGATACCGAGTGGAACTACTTGTGGCATAGAGTCAAAATTACCCTTCGGGTCTTTTTTGAGGCAAGGCGAATTGAAAAATCTCATTCGCCACGCGATTACCTCGATTTCGCCAGATTCAAATGATTGGAAGAAACTCGTTGACCTTGAACCCAAACTAAAATTTGTTAGCCACAAGTTGTTAAATCCAGTAGTTGAAAGCCTTGGCAAAGAACCATCCTTTGAAATTCTCGGTGGCGACGGGAATATTTTAGTTCGACGCAAAGGAGGAGCCTAAAATGAAAAATTTATTTGAAGTAGAAAATGCTAAGAATTTAAGTCCTGAAGATCTTTCTCGAACATTTGTCGTAACGAAAGATTTTACACGTTTGCTTTCAAGAAAACATCACATCGTTCTCGGATCACGAGGATCGGGAAAAACCGCAATGGTAAGAATGCTCTCACATGGACTGTTGAGAAACCTAAGTGACAAATGGGCGAAGAAAATAATCGACAGTAAAGAATTTATCGGAATTTATGTTCCAACAAAACTGGAATGGGTTGGAAGTCTAAAAAACAAACCATGGAAAACAGAAGAAGATAACGAGCTTTTTTTTCAATGGCGCTTAAATATCACGAGCTGCCAGGCATTTATTACGACCCTCAAGAGCTGTATAAGGGAATATTCCGGGGGTGATATTCATGCGATTGAAAATGAAATTAAAATTTCAAAATTACTTTCTAATTTGTATTTCAAAAATGAAAAAGAGATTTTTTCCTTAGATTCAATTCAGAAAAAAATAAAGGATTTAGAAGGCGAAATGCATGAAGCATTGGCGAAAAAGAGAGTCTTGGCTGCCTCTGGCTTTTCTATGCCAGAAACGGGGATGTATTTTCACACTGATTTGTTTTTTCCTCTTAGATCATCTATTGACTTGGTTACCGAAATTTTAAGACTTCAAAATTCAACTTGGCTTCTTTGTATTGACGAGGCAGAATTTCTCGATACGCTTCATCATCGAATACTGAATTCGTTCCTGAGAACGGATTCAGACAAGATTTTTTTTAAGATTACAACTATGCCTTACTGTCATTACACGCTTGAAACTAATACGAGCGTTCCATTGAACGAAGGTCATGATTTTGAATACATCTATATTAATTCTGATCCTGTGGCAGATGATGTTTCCTTTGCCCAGAAAATATTCAAGAAAAGGGCTAATAGAGGGTATGTTGCAGGAATTTCTCTAAAACAGCTTTTCGGCCAATCCGAATTGTTAGATAAAAGCGAAACCGAGAATTGGGGCAGTGAGAGTAAGGTCAGAAGTTTTCTTTTGAAATATGCCAATGAAGAAACTATCGCGCGAGCCAAGGAACTTAATTTTTCCGGCAGAGAATTCAGCGATCAAATTGGAAGAAAAATTAAGGGCATCTTATATTTACGTAGTGAATTAGAAGAAACGACTGGCAGAGGAGAGTTGAGTTGTTATTCTGGAGAAAAACTTGTAATTCGCTGTGGTGATGGGAATCCTAGAAGGATTGTACAAATTCTTAATAGATTTGTAAGAACGATTGATAAAAATGTAATTGAAAGTATTCTGAAGGGTATATCTTTAGACAAAAAACTTCAGTCAAGGGAGCTTGCATATATTTCAACTTCAACTCTAAATCGAGTGAGAAGTGAAAAAGAAGTTGGATCTGAGCTATTTCGAATGCTTTCTAAATTAGGGGATGCACTTAAACACTTGATGGCGCAAAAGATTTCAACTGATGTTGTTTCATCAATAAACATTCCAGCGGATATTTCAGACTATGAGTGGAAACTTGTAGAAAAGGCTGTGGGGGTTGGCCTTCTTTTTCCCAATGTAAATGTAAATAGTCCTGATGATCTTCCGATCAAGGAAGGGACATTTAGAGTTGCCTATGTCTTAGCACCCAAGTTTCATCTTCTTCCGAGAAGAGGTAGTGCCAGAGACCTTCGCGGCTTGCTAAGTGGAAATGAACTTGGAAATGGTCCTGAACAACAGCAACTAAACTTAGGGTGATAGATGTATCTCTCGGTAGCCGATTTGAGTCTCAGAGAAATCGAAGGTGATATTTATGACCTGGCAATTTTCGCTTCTGGCTATGAATCTCGCGCAACGTTTTTTGCAAGGAAACTAAACCCAAATAATTTTAGGAAGATTTTAGTTCTTGGTTTCAGTGAGGCAACGGAAGAGGTTGCGAGAATTGAGAACGACATATATTTTACTGAGGCTTGGCGAGCTCCTCTTGTAGAGAGCGGCGATGGCGAAGGAACAATTTACACAGAACTAAATGCACTAGGATCTGAATCGGAGACTGTAAAGATTTTGGTCGACTATTCTTCAATGTCAAGAATTTGGTATTCGAGCATCTTAAACTGGGCTAGATTTTCAAAAGAAAATTTTGGAAAACAAGTTGTTATAGATTTTTGTTACGTCGGCGGTGTTCGAGACTATCCGGGCACTGATCAATTCAAACCAATGATAATAAAAGATATATTGTGTTTGCCTGGAATGGAGGGATCACATGTTGGCTTAAATAGAAGTGTAGCGATTTTCGGACTTGGATTTGAAGGTGAGGCATCTCTTTGTGTGATGGATCAAATTGAGCCAGATGAGGTCATTTCATTTTATGCTGATCCAGCGGAGAAGCCCGAGTATGTTGACATCGCAAGGGAAAGAAATGGGGAACTAATAGAAGAATACAGCAAGTCAAACACATATGGATTGCCGTTGGAAAGTGTTTCCGAAACTTATAGGAATGTTGCGGAGTACATTTTGCCATATTTGGACGATTGCAACGTTACGTTGGTGCCAATGGGACCTAAACCACATATTCTTGCGGCTTTGTTAGTTGCGACAAAATTTTCTAGAGTTTCATGCTTAAGGGTAAGTTCGAAGACAAATCCAAGGAAGGGGGTCTTGCCTGGTGAAAAGCTCGTAATTTCAAGAATTTCATTTGCCTGAGATTCAGGTACAAAAAAGACCCCGACTCGCGTCGAGGTCTTTTTATTTGGGTGCGGGGGCAGGACTTGAACCTGCAACCTTTGGGTTATGAGCCCAACGAGCTACCATTGCTCCACCCCGCGTCAGGGTGCCGTTCTTTTAAATTACTTGCCGAGGG
>JANLXT010000179.1:0-7197 GCA_031365225.1 candidate division FCPU426 bacterium | reverse complement strand
TGCCAGCGCAGGCGCGCGCCACGCTGACATTGCCCTACAATGACCTTGCTGCGACTCAGGCGCTTTTTGCCAAGCTGGGTCGCCGTGTGGCGGCGTTGATTGTTGAGCCTGTGGCGGGCAACATGGGATTTGTGCGTCCGGTCCCGGGTTTTTTGCAAGGCCTGCGCAAGCTTTGCGATCGCTATGGAACAATCCTTATTTTTGATGAGGTCATGAGCGGTTTTCGGGTCGCTTATGGCGGCGCGCAAGCCCTGTATAAAGTGAAGCCCGATCTAACCTGCTTGGGTAAAGTTGTCGGCGGCGGCTTGCCTGCGGCCTGCTTTGGGGGGCGTCAGGACCTGATGGATCAGTTAGCGCCGCTGGGTCCCGTCTATCAAGCGGGTACTTTATCCGGCAATCCTTTGGCCATGGCTGCGGGTCTGGCGACGCTCAAGGCAATCTCGGCGCCGGGCTTCTATAGCGGCCTGCAGACTCAACTTGATCGATTGTTGGGCGCTTGGCGTCAACTTTTTGCGCAGGCTGGCATAGCCGCCCAGGTGGATGGGCAAGGCAGCATGTTTGGCGTGTATTTTAGCGCCACGCCAGTGAAAAATTACGATGACGCTAGAGCGACGGACACTGCTTTCTTTCGGCGCTATTTTCACGCAATGCTGGATGAAGGTATCTATTTGGCGCCATCCGCGTTTGAGGCTGGCTTTATCAGTAGCGCGCATCGTGGAACAGTCTTGGATAAGACCCTCGAATCGACCCGGCGGGCACTCAAGCGGCTCGCCAGCCACGCTTGACAAGGCCTTTGGCAAGGCTCTAAACTACATTCGTTTTCAAGCATTCCCACATTCAAACTTCAGACTTTTTCGGACGGAGCATGAAACTCTTCGCCAGTTTGGCTTTATTGGTCGCCTTTAACCTGTCTCAGCCGTTGCGCGCGGATACCATTTCGGATGGCGAAGCGGCCGCCAAGGCAAGCGATTGCTTTTCTTGCCATCAGGTTACTCGCAAAGTCGTGGGTCCTTCCTATGTCGAGGTCGCCAAAAAATACAAGGGCAAGGCTGGAGCCGCAGCATATCTGGTCAAAAAGATCAAAACGGGCGGATCGGGTGTTTGGGGTGCTGTACCGATGTCTGCCCATCCCCAATTGGCGGATGCCGAAATAGAAAAGATAGTCAAATGGGTGCTTGCTCAAAGTGGCGCTGCAGTAGCCAGCTCGGCACCTGCGGTTAAGCCCCAAGCTTCGGTTGCGCCAGCCAAGCACGATGCAAAAGGCGAAGAGGCCAAGCCAGCAGCGGGCATCAAAAAACGCAAACGCGCTCAGCATGGTGCTGGCGAAGCGCACGGCGAAAAAATGACTTGGAGCACCGATGATGAAGTGCGCACCTTGATGACCAAGCAAGATTGTTTTGGTTGCCACAGTGGCCTCAATCGCGCTGGCGACCCAACCGAATTGCCGTGGCCAAGCTTCAAACAGATCAAAGACAAATACGCTAAGAACCGACCCGTCGAAACTTTGGTCAAGAAGGTTCGTGCGGGTGAAGGCGCTGGAGCGTGGAAGATGGCCCAGGGTCTGCCAGGCGTGCCACATCCTAAATACGAAGCGCTACCTAGCGAAGCGGTGAGCGCGATGGTCGTTTATGTGTTAGATGGCAAAGCGGTCTCCTTGCCACCGGCCGGCGCCGTGGATGCCAAATCGCTGAGCCCAGAAGATTGGATGCGCAAAAAGAGCGATTGTTTCTCGTGTCATGCCGTCAATCAAAAGGTCATTGGACCTGCTTATAAAGAAGTCGCCAAAAAGTACGCGGGCGCAAATGCTGCGACGGTCGCGTCTTTGGTCAAAAAAGTCAAGAACGGCGGGTCGGGCACCTGGGGTAGCGTGCCCATGACAGCGCACGCAAGTGCGCCCGATGACCTGTTAGAGAACGCTGTTCGCTGGATCCTTACTCAAAAATAGCTAGCGAGGTCGCGATGTTTGACGGTCCTTTTGCTTGGTTGATGGTTGGTGTGGGTGCCGTCTTGATCTTTGGCGGTGGGAAAAAACTGCCTGATATTGGGCGTGGACTTGGCGGATTTATTCGCGAGTTTAAACGCTCTCAGCGCGATGATTTTGTTGCCGACGAAAAGGACAAACTAAGCACCGAAGGCGAATCTAAGAAGATCTCCAACGACACCACACCACCTTCCCAAAGCTGACGTGGATTCGGAACGTTCGTGGGTCGAAGAGAGCCCCTTTTTCAGCTTCTTAATTCGAGAGTTTGGAGAGCTTCGCCGGCGGCTATTTTGGGTTTTGGGTGTGTGGGCTTTGTTCAGCGCTATTTTGTTCGGCTTGCCAGTTTGGGACGATTCGTACATCCTTCGATTTTCACAATTTTTGCGCGATTTCTTGCTACCGACTGGTTCGCAATTGATTTTTTTGTCGCCCCTCGAGCCGATGGGCGAGATGATAAAGCTAAGTTTAGTCGCAGCCGTCGGGCTGAGCGTGCCTATCGTGGCTTGGCATTTTGTGGCATTTACAGCGCTCGCCTTGGCGCCGGGCTATCGCCCTTTTTATGCTTGGTTTATTGTTGGGGCGATATTACTTTTTGTGCTTGGCTTGGCATTCAGTTTCTTGGTCATGGCTCCGCTCACGATTCAAATCTTGGTCACCTATGGCCAAGCGGCGGGTGCTCAGCCACAGTTGGCCTTGGGTCAATTCTATAGTTTTATCTATTTGTTACTCTTGGGCTTTGCGTTGCCCTTCGAACTGCCGTTAGTCATGGCTTTTTTACACCGTTTTAATTTAGTGCCAGTCATGCATTTCAAGAGTTGGCGTTTTAAATCTTGGGGTGTCATCATGGTCGTGTCCCAATTTGTGACCCCCGATCCTGTGGTCACGCCCCTTATCTTCACCGCACTTGGAATTTTGCTTTACGAAGCTGGAATTCTAGGGTGCCGCTGGATTTAAAATTGCGTGCCATGGTTCAGCACAAGACCAAAAATAGCCTGTTGGCAACTTATATCGCATTGTAAAACAGGCTTTTTTCTTGACGGAACGGCCTCTAGTTTATAAGATTGTGCCAAGATTCACAAAGAGGCAGCGGTATGACCCCCAAGCCGAAGATTCCTGTCACGACGGTCAATCGGCTTTCGACCTATTTGCGCGTTTTTTCACAAGTCGAGAATAGTGGCGTGGCGACCGTTTCTAGCCGAGAGCTGGCCGAACTAAGCGGGATTAATTCCGCTCAAGTCCGTAAAGATCTCGCTTACTTTGGTCAATTTGGGCGGCGTGGCGTTGGCTACGAAGTCACATCGCTCAAGAATCAGATCCGCGCGATCTTAGGGCTCGACCGTGACTGGAACGTGGCTTTGATCGGTGTCGGTCATCTTGGAACAGCGTTGCTTCAATACCGTGGCTTCGGCGCTTACAATTTCAATCTAGTGGCTGCTTTTGACAGCGACCCCGATAAGATCTCGTGGGAACTGGAAGGCGTCAGGGTTTACGACATCAAAGAACTGACAAAGATTACCAAAGAAAAAAAAATACAGCTGGCTATATTGACCGTGCCCATTTCAGCGGCGCAAGAGGTCGCCCAGCTGGTGGTGCAAGCCAAGATACCAGCAATCCTTAATTTTGCGCCAGCGCAGCTTAGCGTGCCAACGGGTACGCTCCTGCGGCACGTTGATCTTACGAGTGAGCTTGAAGCGCTTACCTATCAACTGAATCAGCACTAAGTCAGGAGTCGCAATGTCCACCGCAGTCCCTCAAAATCCAGAAACGCCAGTTCAGGCGCCCAAGCCAAAGGCACCGGGCGGTCCGCCCGAAGGGCAGTACACTCGGCGCGACACGCTGATCCTTTTAGGTTGGGGCTGGCTTGCCGCTTCGTTTGGTGGCTGGGGTGCGGCAGGACTTAAGTTTATTTTTCCCAACGTGCTTTATGAGCCCAATCCGATGTTCAAGGCGGGCAAGCCTAGCGAATACCCTCTCGAAGAGGGGAAGCCAGCCACCGTCGACCTTCGTTGGCAGCGAGAACAGCGCGTTTGGATTGTGACATCGCCTGAAGGTATTTATGCCTTCGAAGCCAAGTGCACCCATTTGGGTTGCACCCCGCGTTGGGAAGCTGCGTCACTCAAATTCAAGTGCCCCTGCCACGGTTCCAACTTTGACCCCGAAGGTGACGTCGTCGCGGGTCCCGCGCCCAAGCCTCTCTATCGCCTCAACGTGAATCTTTCGGGTGACGGTCAGCTTGTCGTCAACAAGGCTTTGCGCAACAACAATAAGTCTGATCGGGCTGACGATCGCTTTTTCATCAAGCGTAGCCGCTACTCTTCTTAAGGAACGGGACTCATGGCAAAAAGATCCATGTGGGAGCTTTGGGAACTATTGCTCAAGACGGTCCAGTCCAACAAGGTCTGGAAAACCATTTTTAGACGCGAGTACCCGCAAGACGATTTAGGTCGCATGCGGGTCATGACGCAGAATTTTTGGTTGCACATCCACCCACCCAAGGTTTACAAAAACAGCATCAAGATGACGACAAGCTTTGGTTTGGGCACGATCACCTTCGCGCTCTTCTTGCTCTTGGTCGTGACGGGCATCTTGTTGATGTTCTATTACGTTCCCGACACACGCCGCGCCTACCAAGACATGAAAGATATCGAGTTTGTTGTTTCTTACGGCATGCTCTTGCGCAACATGCATCGTTGGGCCGCGCACGCCATGGTCCTTTTGGCGATCGTGCACATGATGCGCGTTTTTTACGCCGGCGCATACAAGACACCCCGCGAGTTCAATTGGGTGATCGGTGTTATTCTCTTGGTCCTGACTTTCTTGCTGTCGTTCACGGGTTATCTTTTGCCTTGGGATCAGTTGGCTATCTGGGCCATCACGGTCGGTACCAACATGGGTGGCGCGACTCCAATTTTGGGCAACGAGGGACCTTTCCACGAGATCTTGGGCATGCGTCAAGACAATGACGTGCGCTTTGTACTTTTAGGCGGCACCATCGTTGGACAAAGCGGCCTGCTACGCTTTTATGTCTTGCATTGCATCTTTTTGCCAGTCGTCGCGATGTTTCTTATCTCAATTCACTTTTGGCGTGTGCGCAAAGATGGCGGCTTGGCTCGCCCTCTCAAGCCCAAGCCTTTGCCAGGTCAGGCCGCTGCTAAACCAGTGGTAGCTCCCAAGCCACCTGCGCCGACGGCGCAAGGCTAAGATCCACCGACCCTCGACTCTAGGGACCGAAGATGGCCGAATCAGCAGTACCCATCAACCCAGCTCCTGCGCCTAAGCCCGCTGTAGCACCTGTCGCTCGACCAGCCGTTGCGCCACCCTGGGCTTACGACGAGAAGGTGCTCTGCTATCCCAACATGATCTTTCATGAGCTGGTGCTTTGCTTGGGCACCTTGGTCGTGATCTGGGCTTGGTCCATCATCATGGACGCGCCCCTCGAAGAGGCCGCCAACCCCAACTTGACACCCAATCCCTCGCGCGCGCCTTGGTACTTTTTAGGTCTGCAAGAGCTCTTAGTTTATTTTGACCCGTGGATCGCTGGCGTGCTTTTACCACAGTTTATTGTGCAAGGCTTGATCATCTTGCCCTATGTCGACACCAATCCAGAACAACAGGGCTATTACAGCTATCGTGGACGCGAGCTAGAGTTTTGGGTCATGAGCAGTGGCTTTATCATGTGGTTTGTCTTGATCATGGTGGGCTCAACGATGCGAGGCCCCTCCTGGCAGTTCTATCTGCCGTGGGAGAGCTGGCTCGAGCATAAAGCGGACGCTTCGAGCACTCAAAATCTACCTTTTTCTGTTGGCTTGCTCTTGTTCGGTGGTTACTTCACCGTGGGCATGGCACTGCCGGGCTTGATTTTTAGGGAGTGGTTCGAAGAGAAGGGCATTATTCGATATTCGATCATCGTCAGCCATCTCTTGGTGATGCTGGCAGTTCCGATCAAGATGATCTTACGGCTCTTTTTCAACGTGAAATATGTATTGGCAGTTTCGACCCCGATCGGCAGCATAAACTTCTGATCCTAGGACCCGCGCACGACACCCCGGAGACCTGACGACGATGGACTTGACCAAAGCAAAATTCTGGTTCGTAACGCTGTCCTGCATAGCGTTGATACTTTTTGTGATCTCGACCTTGCGTGAAGAGGATCGAGAATGGAAAAAATATCAAAAAGCTTTTTATGCGATGGAACAAGAGCGCGGCATTGATCGCGACTACACGCTTCGCGTCAAACAGATTTGGAACGAAAAAGCAGAGCGTACCGACCGTTGCATAACATGCCACGTTGCGATGGAAGATCCCGATGTTCAGGTGCCCTACACCCAAAATCCATTTAAGTCGCATCCCAATGTCGAGATGATGAAAAACCATTCCATCAGCAAGATGGGTTGCACGGTCTGTCATGATGGCCAGGGTCAAGCGACCGGTGTTGAGACGGGCCACGGTTTGGTGCACCATTGGGACTATCCCATGTTGATCAAGCGTGGGGGCGTCGATTTTGTCCAAGCATCCTGCACGCGTTGTCATGATGCGTCGGCTTTGCCCCAAGGGACCGAGATCATCGTGGCTGGCAAGGCGCTCTTTGATAAATATGGTTGCATTGGCTGTCATATCATCCAGCGTATCGCTCCCGATGGTGGTGTCCAGGGGCCCGAACTGACAGGCTTGGGTAGCAAATCCGAGTCGCTTTTGTCTAAAACCCACAGCTACCAGCATATCGAAAAGATCTCACATTATGAGTACACCACCAAGTACCAGTGGCTCTATCAGCATTTTATTGATCCCGCCAAAGTGACCCCGGGCAATCCTCATACCAAAGAGGCGCCCACCTTGATGCCCAATTTTCAGATGACTCCGACCGAGGCTAAAGTCTTGACCGCATTCATCATGGCATTGCGCGATCCTGCCGCCGAAAATCTTCCGGCAGTGTGGATGGCAAAGAGTCAGGGCCGTTATTCGGTGGTAAAGCTTGCCGCGTCCAAAAATAACTAAAGCGGCGCGGACGCTCGGGCCCGATCGGCTGGGCTCGGTGGGCCTGCATCGTTTAGCCCTGCTAACGACAGGCTGGTCCTTTTTTGTGATTTTTGCTGGGGCCATGGTGACCAGCACCAAGTCAGGGCTTGCGGTACCAGATTGGCCAACCAGTTTTGGCGTTTGGATGCCGCCCATGGTCGGCGGAATTTTTTACGAGCACGGACATCGGATGGTCGCAT
>JANLXT010000157.1:0-4749 GCA_031365225.1 candidate division FCPU426 bacterium | reverse complement strand
TCATCCCCGCCCAGGCGGGGATCAAATAGGGGTCAATGATCCAAAGCGCATCCGCGGGGGGATTGGCTTTCCATAAGACCGCCGCGAGCAGGCTGAACGGCAACGCAAAAAGGGCCGCTGCCAAAAAGGGCCTTTTGACCGCCAACAAGCACCAACCCACTGCGCTGATCGTAAGCCCGATCAGGTGATACTCACCCGCGGCATCGATGGCCATGCGCCGTCCCAACGCCATCCATGCGTCTAGATTTTTAGATGCCTCAATGCTGGCGTACTGCCCGCGGGTGAAGACCCACAAAAATTCACGCCAGCGCCAAGGCTCACCCCATTGCATGACAGGCCCGCGCAAAGATCGCAGAGGTAGATAAAGATAAAGAGACAGTCCACAAACAAAAAATAGAGCGGGCCACACAAACAAGCGCGCGTGGCGCGGACGCGCCTGACGCCAACGAACTATCAAATAGGGTAGATACAAAAAAAGAAAACTTGGTAGCAAGACGATCTGGCTGGTCCAGTGGTTGGCCCACGCCAAACCATAGAACAGGGCGGCCAATGCCAGCGAGCGGCGTGGTCCGGCGCTATCGAGCGCTGCGCCCGCCAACAACGCTTGCCGTAACGTCAGCAGTGGAATCAAGGTCGCCAGCGTTAGGGCGATATTCAAGGTATAGATACCGCCCTTGGCAATGCCCGCCTGAAACCAAAAAGTAGCTGAGACGCCAAAGACCATGGCGCCCACCGCGCCCGCGCCCCAAAGTCGTTCGTTGAGCGCACTGTCCAGCACGCTGCCCAAGAGCCCCGTGAGCGTCCACGCAAACAGCAAGACTGCCAAGGCCCCAAAAAAAGCGGACACCAAATTGACCCTAAACGGGATAGCGCCAGGCGCAATCAACGTCGCGACGCGCCCCAACAGGCTGTGCAAGGGATAGCCGGGTGGATGCTGAATCGATAACGTCGCGCCCGCGGTGATGGTCTCGCCCGAATCATCGGGGTGCCAGGCCGGTGACAGGCCACGGCAATACAGCCCAAATGCCAGCGTGAAGAGCAACGCGCTGGCAAGACCAAGACGACGATCCATGGACAGGCTTGCGAACATAGCCCTCAACTCTTTTTAGGGGCGCGGGTGATTGTTCGCAGCACGACAGACCGGGCGCCGCGCGGCGTGCGCAAACCGTGACCAGGTTGCCAGGTGAGAGGCAACCCATAATCGCGACAACGCCCCACCCAGTGCGCCAACAAGCTCTCGCGATTGGACCTAGCGCGGGCGCCATCCCCACGCGCCCCGCGGGAAGGATCGGAACTTTCACGCGAGACCGCAAAACGAGCCAGCCCTGCGAACAGATCGGCAAATTGGATCAACGCGTGCGTGTGTGAGCGACGTTCTCTTAAACCACTCAGGCTGGATTTGCGTTTGGCTAGTCCACGGTTTAACGAAGGGACCAAACCGCGCCACGCCATGCCCGTGCGCTCATCGGGAAATAAGCGCCAGCGTCCCTGGGGCCAGCCTGTGATCGCGGTGCTCCACAGGTCGGCGTACAAGGCCCGCAAACGCAGGCGGTCGTCCATGCCACGCAGGGCAGCGCTACCTTTGCGCAGGTCATAGACCATGACATCAATGCGCAATTGGCCCAACGCGCACAGAGCGCAGGCCAGATCAATATAGGCTTCGGCGGCATTCAGGCGGGGCGTTCGCGTGCGCAAAGCGGTCCATTTTAATTCGTCCATGGCACTGGCCTGTAGCACGACACGCAACTGCTCGTCCAAGCGGAACAAGGACTTGGCAGGCCCAGACACCGCTGCCAAAGCTCGGATGGGCTCTTGACCGCTGCCGGAATCGTCACAGTAAAGCAAATAACCCGGCAATAAAGTCTTGGCCATCAAGCTTCCAGCGATCGCGCCAAACGTGGGTCGCTCTCCAGCTCTAGCTTCATCGCCCGCAAAGCCTCCAGCGGGGCCAAAGGCTTCCAGCCCAAGCGCTTGACTAGCTTTTCGACACGCAGACCCGCGCTGAGAGGACGCCGCGCTTTTTGTTTGAGCGACGCCGTGTCCACACCACTGAGCAAGCTCGCGTCCAAATCAAAGACCGCCGCGGCGATCGCGCCAAAAGCATAGCGGTCGATCACTTCCGGCCCAGCGACATTCCAAACGCCGCGCTCAGCCAATTCTACCAGCTCAACGCTGGCCCTCGCCAGGTCACGGTTGTAGGTCGGGGACGAGATCTGGTCCTGAGGCAAGCTCATCGCCTTTCCCGCCCTTAGATTTTTGATCAGCTGATAGATAAAATTCTTTCCCTGGGGCTCAGGCCCAAACACAACGGTTGTGCGCAACGCCAACGCGTCCGGGCAAGCCGCCAAGACCCTGCGCTCCCCATCCAGCTTCGAGGCCCCATACACGCCGACGGGATCCGGTGTATCGCTCTCGGCATAAGGCCCGCCCTGCTCGCCAAACACATACTCGGTCGAATAGTAGACCAGCGCCGAACCCAGCCGCCTGCACTCTTTGGCCACGGCCTCGGGCGCCAACGCGTTCACCCGCGTCGCGCGCTCTGGATCATCCTCACACCCGTCCACCCAAGTCCACCCACTAGGCAAAAAAACAGCGGCTGGCTTACGTTCTGCCACCGCTCGCGCGCACGCCACGCTGTCACTCAAGTCTAACTTAAAGAGCCGCGGGTCCACTTCCCCGTGCTCAAAGAAGGACCCCTCCCAAGCCCAGCCGCGCTTATCCAACTCGCGGATGAGGGCTTGTCCGACCTGTCCTGAGGCGCCGAGGATGAGGGAGTTCATGTTAGCGCAACTTTGAAATGTTTAAGCGCATTGAGACAATCACCCTCAATCAGCTCAATTTCCTTGCCAGGAATAACCCCGCGACTGATAGCCTTTTCTCCTTCGCCCATTCCCTTTACGTTTCCAATTAATCGCACTGGCTTTTTAAATAATTCATTTTTCGACATATCAATTCCAGTCGGAAATAATTTCTGAACGTTATCGATGTGGTATCCAAATCCAAGAAAACAAATGACGTCCGCTTCGCGCACAGCTGGAATCCACCTCTCTTCACCATTTGGATTGTTGAATCCAAAAGAAATACCTTTTGAATTACTTATTAATTCCTGCATCACCACCGGAGAGTACTGTGTCCAATTCGGCTCCCAAATTCGCTTCCAAATTTTATCGTGTACGTGCCATAGTCCCATTTTGTTTACGATATTCAAGCACCGAGAATTATCCGGGTATGACGCATTTAAAGCCGTCCACAAAAAATCATCAAACGTCAAATCATAATTAAAATTCACGACACTTATATTCAAACGAGATTCTAAATCACTTATTTGATTGAAACCCTTGGTTAAAATCTCACTAAAAAAATATAAATACCAGTTATCCATGAGATTTCCCTTAGCGTCCTCGTGAACGCTTCTCCAATCCTGCTTTTGTCCTATGTGCTTACTCAAACAATAAAAAATAATCTTTCCTGCGATTTCAACGTACTTACTATTTTTCGCTAGAAAAGCATCAATAGACTGATTACCCGACTTTGAAAACTTTTCTCGAAATTCGCTAAATTGATCTTCTTTCAAATATTTCCAGATCTCTGAACGTTCAGATCCGAAGGCCAATGAAACAATCTCTTCCCGTAACTGGAGTCCGGAAGGATAGCCCAAATGACAGCTCGCCCCGGCACCAAGTACAATAACTACTTTTTTACTTGATACCTGCATTTTAAATTCCATTCTTCCGGCCTAAGCGCCCTTCCATCACACGGAAGTGGCCTTTGCCAGCCAAGTTACATCGGTGGCTTTAGTTCTTTCAGTAATTCTTTTCGGCGTCTTGTTTCGTCAGGTTTAAGGAGCAGTGCGATGTCCCCTTTATAAACATAAATATATGATTTGGTTTCTTCACTTGTTTGCGAATGATCCAAAATCGCTCTCAACGTTGCCAACGACTTGCTTTTGTGTGCCATCTCATCAAGGCGCTTCTTATTGCCATAAATACTTAAAGCCTCCTTTGTAAAATCGTCGCGCGTGCTTTCAATTACTTTATTTCGATGATCCGCTTGGTCATCGCCTACCAAATCTTCGGTTGACTGAAATATCGACTCAATATCAAAGGTGTCTTCGGCCTCGTCCTTTACAATCGCTATTCGCATGCTTACTGAGAAATAGTTCGTTATGTTTTCGTAACTATTCCGTCCCCATAATTGCGAGGGCGCAGTAGTATAGGCTGCGGAATGCTGGGTTGACTGAAATTCCTCTTTTTGTATCTTGAAATATCGGCCGCCCTTACTTTGGATTCGCTTTGCGACCCCGTATAATAAATATCTTCTGGCCGCATCTTTGGTTCCAAATTCAGTAGTTGTCCAAACATCAAATCTCGTTTTCGATAGACTCATTTCACGCACTGCAAGCGTTTCTTCTGCGATTGCAGCCAGAGTAGCACCCCGGCTGAGATCAGCACGATCAGGCAAAGCAGAACGCCAAGTTCGATGAATTGTGGAGGCATGGTGAAGCATAGCTTACGCTATGGCATGGTGCGAAGCGAGAATCAGACAGAACCTGAATGACCTACTTTTTGACAAGTTCTTCGGGCTTCTTTCTGGATTGCAAATACGCTGCTACCGCTGCCCGATTCAGGGTAGAACGAACCTTGGGCTTAACAGGGTCCGCCAACTCCAGTCGAATCACCTTCCCCAATGCACGGGCAATACGCATGAGCGTGTCCACTTGAGCATTGATGAGCTTGCCGTTCTCCAGCT
>JANLXT010000097.1:0-1733 GCA_031365225.1 candidate division FCPU426 bacterium | reverse complement strand
CCAGCGTCAACACGCGCAACAAACGCCGTGACGGGCATCTAAACACCCCTGATTTTTTTGATACCGCCAAGTACGCGACCGCGATCTTTAAGAGCAACAAGGTCGAAGCAGGCGCGGACAAGGATAGCCTGGTCGTCACTGGAAACCTGACCCTGCATGGCGTGACTCGCCCCGTAGTGCTGAACGTGGTCAAGAATGGCGCGCTAGACGATGACGGACGCGGTGGCAAGCGTATCGGCTTTAGCGCCACAGGTCAGATCAAACGGACCGACTTTGGCATCGCCTGGAACGTGCAGAACAAGACGGGCCAATTCAAAGTCTCGGACGAAGTGGGCTTAGATATCCAGATCGAAGGACTCAAGAAATAATGTCTTTTTGATCGCTCGCCACTTAATTTAAAAAGCCCTCGCGCTGCGGGGGCTTTTTAAAAAATGAATCAAGGATTCAAGCGATCCAATCTCCAAGCGCCGGTGGGATCGCGCGTATAGACAAATCGATCATGAAAGCGGGCCTTCGCTAGTTGCCAGAACTCGATACGCTGGGGCAACAAACGATAGCCACCCCAATGAGGGGGACGTGGCACAGGACCCGAGGCAAAGCGTGTCTGGGCCGCCTCAAAGGCAGCGTCAAGCGCCGCCCGATCCGCGATGGGCTGGCTTTGCTTGGATGCCCAAGCCCCGATCTGACTATCTCGCGGACGGCTCGCAAAATAGCTGTCATCCTCGGCGTCAGTCAAGCGTTCGACAGCGCCCCGGGCGCGGATCTGGCGCCCCAGGCTATCCCAATGAAAGACTAGCTCGGCGAGAGGCTTCGCTTGCAAAGCCAAACCTTTCTCTGAATCGCGGTTGGTAAAAAAACAAAAGCCCCGCGCGTCATGGCCCTTGAGAAGGACGATGCGCCCTTGGGGTGCCCCGTCCGCACCCACGGTGCAAAGCGTCATGGCATTGACATTGGGTCGCGTTTCACGAAGCGTGGCGTCAGCGATCCACTTGGCAAACGTTGCAAGTGGATCGGGCCCAAAGTCGCTTTCCGTCAGTGCCAACGAGCTCACAGCGCGCCTTTGGGTAGCTTGCGGATCCCTTTCTCTTTCCATTCTTTGATACGAAAGCCGACCGCGCCGGTGTTGCCCGCTAACCAAAAGGGGCGTTTGACTAGATTGCCGTTTTGCGCCAAAAGATCGAGGGCTTTTTCTTCGCTCAGGCCTTTTTTGAGCTTGGCACTCAGCCCCAGCGCTCTGTAATCCAGACCCGAGCTGTTAAAAAGCTTGCCAAGCTTGCCCTTGTAGACTTTAAGCATAAAGCGCAACTCAGCCTTGGTCGGGGGCTGTTCGCGTATGGCCAAGAGCTCAAACTTGCGCCCAGTGGATTTAAGATAAACCAACGCTTTCTTGCAGGTCGAGCATCCGTCATAAACGTAAACTTTCACACAAGCCTCGTGAGTGAGAGAGCCATTATCAAGCTAAAGCCAGCCAAGACCCAAGTTAAATATCTGTCTAAGCGTCATTCAGAAAGCATTGCCAGTCCGCGCGGCATGGTGCAAAATAATACCGTCGCTTACTTTTAGGGTGTCATGGAAAAGCAATCAGGTCAGGACTTTCAATTAGTCGAGATTCCACCCCGCGCGGATCTAGCGCCTTGGATCGGAACGATGGTCTATGTCAACATCCGGTCCAAAGGACCTGACCACGAACGCCGTCTGATCGCCATGGCCAGCTCGGCGGTTGACCTGATCAT
>JANLXT010000088.1:0-5289 GCA_031365225.1 candidate division FCPU426 bacterium | reverse complement strand
ATGTGCAAAAACACGGCGAGGAACCGACTCCCGAGCAGATCGCCAAGAGCATGGACATGGCCGTGGATAAAGTGCGGGGTGTGCTTAAGATCGCTCAGCAACCCATCAGTTTAGAGACACCTATTGGTGAAGAGAAAGATTCGCACCTGGGTGATTTTATTGAGGACAAAGAAGCGGTGTCTCCCGCTTCGGCGGCGAGTTATATCCTTTTACAAGAACAGATCAGCAAGGTGTTGGGGACACTGAAAGAGCGTGAAGCCAAGGTCCTGCGCTTGCGTTTTGGCCTTGAGAATGGTTACCCTCACACCCTAGAAGAAGTTGGCAACATCGAGGGCGTGACGCGTGAGCGTGTACGTCAAATTGAAGCGAAAGCCTTGCGAAAACTGCGGCATCCCACCCGCGCGCGTAAGTTGCGCGGTTTCTTAGATTGATATGAGCGCTTTGTTCAGCTTGCTCGTGATGGCGTTGGTCTCGGCACTCTTTGGCTATTTTTTCTATTGGAGAAATCGCGTGAGCTTGAAAACTTTTACCCCTTTGGCAGAAGGTGTTCAGCCAAAGGTTACTATCGAATTAGAAAATGACTCAAAGATCGAGATCGAGCTCTATCCTCAAGACGCGCCTAACCATTGCGCCGCTTTTGTAGATTTGATTCAAAAAGGCTATTACGACGGCTTGAGTTTTCATCGCGTCGTGGCGGGTTTTGTTGTGCAAGGTGGCTGTCCCAAGGGAAATGGTAGCGGTGGTCCGGGCTACAAACTCAAGGCTGAGTTCAACGCTCGCCTGCATTTGACGGGAACACTGGCCATGGCTCGCACGCCTGACCCAGATAGCGCGGGAAGTCAGTTTTATATCTGCTTGGAGCCCCAGCCTGGCCTGGATGGCGATTACACTGTTTTTGGACAAGTAACCGAAGGCTTTGAACACGTAAAACAGGTTCGCCAAGGTGACAAAATGGCGAAAGTGACTGTCGTTCTTTAGTTTTTGGGACCAAACCTAAGGAACCCAAGGGCAGGGCTTTGCGTCTAGAATAGAGTAGTTGGGCTGGTACAGGGATGGCCTGACAATGGAGGGACTATGTTAAATCGGTGGATGGTTTTTCTAGCGACTTTGGCGATGGCGACGACTTTGTCCGCTGCTAGCGTGGCATTGACAGATGGTAGTAGCGTCAGTGGTGAGCTGACAGAGCTGGAGAACGGCGATGTAAAAGTAAAAAACGCCGCAGGTGAGCTCTTAATTACCAAAGATAAGATCGCGAGTATCATCAAAGAAGGTAGCGCCACTTCGGCTCCTATCGGTGATGACAGCTACATGCGCGAAGTGGAAGCGCGCCGCAAAGCTTATGGCAATCAGGACGGCCTGCCCCGCACTGTGAATCTGCAATCGAACCAGCTCTTGCTGACTATTGGTCAGCTCAACTACACGGGCGATGCTTTCAGCTCTACGGCTAGTGACCTCTCGGGAATCTCGTATGGCTTGGCCTATGCGCGCAGCTTTAGCGACATGGCCGCCATTGAGTACTGGGGCGATTACAGCTACGCCAGCAAGGACTACACCGTGACAGGTAGCACCACTACAATCAAGTTGCAGCGCTACAATCTAGGCATTGGTCCGAAAATCCAAAAGGCCGTGCAGATAGGGCGTGTGGAGAGTGGCATGGTGCTGTTGCCCAACATCGGCCTCAGTGCTGTCTGGTCTAGCGCCAACGCCTCCGCCAGCAGCGCAGGTGTCTCGGGTAGTAGCTTCAATAGCAGCAGCATCGGCGCAGCGCTTAGTGCTGGACTGGACTTTCAGTTTGGTGGCGCCCTTCTCGCTCTCAAGGCCCGTTACCTGCTGACCACTGACGTCAGTGGAACCACAGGCATGAAGAGCAGCAACACCAGCGCTTGGATGCCCCAAATTGGCGTGGGCTACTCGTTCTAAGCGACAGGTATTGATCGATACTCTTGAGCCGTGGCCCCTTGGGACCACGGCTTAATTTTTTGAGACTTAAGTGAACGCAACGCCTAAGTATCATGTCACGCTGGTGCAACCCGAGATCGCTGGTAACAGCGGCAATGTCGGTCGCAGCTGCATGGCCCTGGGCTGTCGTTTGCATCTCGTGCATCCCTTGGGCTATGTCATCAATGACGCCAACTTAAAGCGCGCTGGCATGGACTATTGGCAGCACTTGGACCTGCGGGAGCATCTGAGCGTGGACGCGTGGATGGCGAGCCTGACAGACGAGGCCCCAGTTTTTTTACTAAGCACCAAGGCTACAAAGGATTGGGATCCCGCCGAGGTGCCTTTGGGAGCGACGCTCGTCTTTGGCAACGAGGGCCATGGCTTGCCCCAAGCCGTGCATCAGCGTTGGAGCGCGAACGCCCGGCGTATTCCCATGGACCCAAAGGCGCGTAGCCTTAATCTTTCTAGTGCGGTGGCGATGGTGCTAGGTAGTTTGGTCTTGAGAAGGAACTGAAAAAATGAGTGCGAGCTTTATCCCACCCGCGACCCGCCCCCACGGGGCTTTTTTACAGGCTTTGTTGCGCAAACTGGGCTACGCCACACCCGAGCTGCGCGCCTCGCTGACGCAGCTCGAGGCTCAGTGGTCGGCAGAGTTCTTTGACCCAGATTGGCTGGCCCAAGCTGGCATCGAAGCCTTGCCCTCCTTGGTGCCAAGCGTTGCTACCGTGCCTGTCAGCCTAGATGCCGAGGGTTTTAAGCGCCTTTGCCAGAGTGTCCACAGATTTGAAGCCTTGAATCTGAGCCTAAGCATCGAAGGGAAGCCCCAATTGAGTTTGCAAGTACTGAACGGGGGGGCTTGGGAGCTGCAGGGTTTGCCACCCGAGGGCGCCGAAGCGCTCAAGGCGTTGGGTGTCAGCTAATTAACAAATCGGCCAGACGAATCGGGTTCTGTGGTAAATTCTAGTTATCTTGTTTTTTTAGCATTCATACTCTTGCCCCAATCGATGGAGTTTAAAAGATGCCCTTTCCCAAAAAGCAAAGTCGCTCCCTGAGACCAATCGCTTCGATGGCCTTTAGGCGTCGTGGCGCCAAACTTTGGGCAGTATTGGGTTTGGCTGGCACAGCCTTGGGGCTGGCCCTTTATTTTGGCGTGGCGGTGGGTTCGCGGCCCATTTTGAACCCGGCAATGTCTGACGCGGTCAGCATCCCAGAAGAAGCGGCCCGGGCTGGTGCCAATGCGTCGTGGATGCAGCAGGTGCAAGCGCAGATCGAAGCCGATTCGTTGAAGCCCTTTGCAGAAGCGTCCGGTTTGCTGCGCATGGAAACTCGTCGCCAGGGCCTGCAAAGCCAGTTTGATCGCAAGGGCCTGCGCGTGTCGGCGTTGGCTTCGAATCTGGCCCGTGAAGACAAAATTTCTGCGAGCGCGATTCCGACGGCCTTGCCCACCCCCACCCCCGTGGATCGGGGGCCCTGGGCCTTTGAGTGGAAGACCGAGCGCTTCGGCCGAGTGGGCGCGCTAAAAGCTATGCCCGCAGTCGAGCCACGCAGCCAAGGGCAACGCGTCGAGTTCCCCCGGCCCGGCCTGACCGAGTGGTACGTGAATACGCCCGCGGGCCTGGAGCAAGGCTTCGCCATCACTCAAGCCCCCGCCGGCCAAGGCGAACTGCGCCTGGAATCGGCGCGCTTGGAAGGCTGGGCGCTATCGCAGGCCCAAAAGCATGGCGATATCACCCTTAGCGATGGCGCAGGCAAGCAAGTGCTGCAGTATTCCGCGCTGAAGGTTTTCGATGCTAAAGGCGTCTTGCTCCCGTCACGGATGCTGGTAGAAGAGCAGCGCATCGTGCTGGCCTTTAACGACGCCGGCGCCCAATACCCGGTGACCATCGACCCAATCATCGGCGCGGCATCTACTTGGACGCAAGCCGTGGGCGAAGCGGGGGGCAACCAGTACGGCTATTCCGTGGCGAGCGCGGGCGACGTGAACGGCGACGGTTACGGCGATGTGGTGGTGGGGGCGTATGGCAACAACAGCAATCGCGGCAAGGCGTACCTGTACTTGGGCTCGGCCAGCGGCTTGGGCGCGGCATTCACTTGGACGCAAGCGGTGGGTGAGGCGGCGAGCAACTTCTTCGGCTGGTCCGTGGCAAGCGCGGGCGACGTGAACGGCGACGGCTACGGCGATGTGGTGGTGGGGGCGTTTGGCAACAACAGCAATGCCGGCAAGGCGTACCTGTACCTGGGCTCGGCCAGCGGCTTGGGTGCGGCGTCCACCTGGACGCAAGCGGTGGGCGAAGCAACGAACAACTACTTTGGCTATTCTGTGGCGAGTGCGGGCGACGTGAACGGGGACGGCTACGGAGATGTGGTGGTCGGGGCCTATCGCAACAGCGGCGATACCGGAAAGGCCTACCTGTACCTCGGCTCGGCCAGCGGCCTGGGCGCGGCATTTACTTGGACGCAAGCCGTGGGCGAAGCGGCGAGCGACTACTTCGGCTGGTCCGTGGCGAGTGCGGGCGACGTGAACGGCGACGGCTACGGGGATGTGGTGGTGGGGGCGTATGGCAACAACAGCAGTGCCGGCAAGGCGTACCTGTACCTGGGCTCGGCCAGAGGCTTGGGCGCGGCGTCCACTTGGACGCAGGCCGTGGGTGAAGCGCCGAGCGACCAGTTCGGCTATTCCGTGGCGAGCGCGGGCGACGTGAACGGCGACGGCTACGGCGATGTCATCGTCGGGGCCCCGTTCAACAACAGCTATGCCGGCAAGGCGTACCTGTACCTGGGCTCGGCCAGCGGCTTGGGCGTGGCATCTACTTGGACGCAAGACGTGGGCGAAACGTTTGGCGACTACTTCGGCTGGTCTGTGGCGAGCGCGGGCGACGTAAACGGCGACGGCTATGGCGATGTGGTTGTGGGGGCGTATGAAAAAAACAGCTATACCGGCAAGGCCTACTTATACCTGGGCTCGTCCAGTGGCCTGGGTGCGGCGTCCACCTGGACGCAAGCCGTGGGCGAAGCGACGGACAACTACTTCGGCTATTCCGTGGCAAGCGCGGGTGACGTGAACGGCGACGGCTACGGCGATGTGGTGGTGGGGGCGTATGGCAACAACAGCGGTGCTGGCAAGGCGTACCTGTACCTAGGCTCGGCCAGCGGCCTGGGCGCGGCATCCACCTGGACGCAGGCGGTGGGTGAGGCGACCAACAACCGATTCGGCTATTCCGTGGCGAGCGCGGGCGACGTGAACGGGGACGGCTACGGAGATGTGGTGGTCGGGGCCTATCGCAACAGCGGCGATACCGGAAAGGCCTACCTGTACCTCGGCTCGGCCAGCGGCCTGGGCGCGGCATT